>CAIVSN010000028.1 GCA_903908595.1 uncultured bacterium | reverse complement strand
GGTTTTTCCAGTCACATATTCGGACATCTTTCATTTTTTTCTTCGGTCACTTATTCCCGATAAGCTCCCGAAAGAAGAAAAATGAAACCTGTTCCGAATCTGTAACCGTAAAAAGCCGAAAACCAATTCCTATTGGGTATAGCTCAAATCCAAATCGAACGCGTTCGATCCGCCATAGAGTCCGGCTGCCTGGAGCGCGGTGATTTTGGCTCCGTACTTGATCTTGTAGACGTAGGTTTTCCGATTTCCGTTCGGATCGATGGCCGATGGGTAGTTCGCGACCGTGCCGCCGTTCACGCTCGATACGGTGCCGGCATAGGCGACGGTGTTTCCCGAACCGGTTTCGGCAAAGTCGAATCCGAACCCGTTCGTTCCGTCGAAATCCTGAATCTGGTTGACGCCCCCGGTCGCGGTCAGGGTGGTGATTTTGCGATGGGCGAGGGCGAATCCCGCCCCGAGGGTTTTGATTGTCACGGTGACTTCCGACGAGCCGATTTCCAGGCTTTCCGACGAGAGCCTGCCGACGTCGATGGCATTTCCGGAAACGGTGAAGCTGAACTGGTCGACGGAAAAATCGATAATCTGCTGGGCGACGTTGCCCCCGTTGTCCGAGACGTTGAAGGTGGCTCGGTACTTGCCGAACGGCAGGGGATTCGTCGGATACGACGCGCCCGTTTGGGTAACGGTTTTGCTGCCGGAGTTCACGTAGGTGGCGGTCACGTCCGCGAAGCTCGAACCGTTCCACTTCTGGAGGAGCAGGGTGGCGCTCGCCGGATCCAGGAGGGAACCTCCGTTGTCGGAATAGCTCAGGGCGATCTTATTTGGCGAAGTGGGAAGGAGCACGCCGTTCCCCGGCGCGAAGCTGCCGATGATCGGGCTCTCCGCGTCGAAAATATTTTCCGCTCCGGGAGTTCCCCGGGCGGCGGCATTGCCGGCATCGAACCCGACGCTGGATTTCGCTTCGTACCAGTTGGCCGCGCTCGTGCCGTCTCCTGCAGGATTCCGCCGTTCCATGGAAGTCGGCGCGTTCGCGTTCCCTTCCGGCCACGGATTCGCTTTGGCGGTATCGTAGACGACGGCTCCGGATTTGAGGACGAGGTTATTCTGAGAGGAGCCGAGATTGAGGATGGCGCTCACGAATTGCGGCGTCACGTCCAGGATGCTGCCTGCCGCGTTGGACTTGGCCACGAGATAGATGGCGCCGCCGGCAATGGTATCGCTCGGAAGCGCGAGGTCCACGCCGTTTCCGCCGGCGTTCGCGAGGACCCAGCCGCCGATGTCGATGTCGCTCGTCCCGATGTTTTTCAATTCCACGTATTGGTGGGCGGAGGATCCGGTACCCGACCACATGACCTCGTTGATGACGATGGAACTGGTAACCGTAACCCGGTTGTTCGCGCCTTCCGCCGGCGACACGTTGGCGAGGGTATCCGCTACGCCGCCGGTGGCGATGGAGATTTTGGAGGTTCCGGCCGTGAGCGCGGTGGCTCCGGCTCCGAGGGTGACGGTCGCGGAATTGCCGCCCGCGAACGCGGTAGCGGAACTGGCGCTCAATGCCCCGCCGCCCGTGATGACGAAATCGTTCGTGCTGGTTCCGGAAACGCTGGCCGCATCAAGATTTTCGGAAAAGGTCATATATATGGCGTCGTCGGCGACCCCGGCATTGCCGGCATCGTACCTTGCCCCGACGACTACGGGTCCCGCCTCGTCGGTGGCGTTCGTCGCGCCGACTTCCGTGGATACGAGATTGCCCGAAACGTCCGCGAGGGTGGTGTTCGCGAGGATTCGCGCCGCCGGTACCGCGTCGGTGTCCGCGACCGATTTTTCGGTGAGCGTGGCGCAGACGATGGCATCGCCGGCCGTGCTTGCCCCGCAAACGGAAGTGTATCCGCTGAGGGAATACCCCGCGACGTCGACCGTAATGGCACTCAGGTTCGTCCCGAGATTTTCCGAAAATTCCAGCTTGAGGGCATCGATCTTCCCGTTTCCGTCGAAGTCGCGGGTCGACCGGGAGAGGAGTTTCGGCGCGATTCCGTCGGAAACGGCGATATTGGACATATTGGCCGCCCCGTTGCCGGAGCCGTCCGCGAGCGTCGTTCCGGAGTAGGAGAAAACGGGAGTCAGCGAAGTGTCGTTGTCGTCGCTCGTTTCGCTCACGGCGATCCGGAGCGTGTCCCCGGCGATGCCGGAAGTCCCCTTGGCGGATCCGGCCGCGAGTCCCGAGAGGGTGAATTCCCCGTCGGAATTCCCCGTGATACTTTCTGAAAACCGCACGTCGATCCGGTCGGTTTTGAAGTTGCCGTTGGCGTCCGTGGTGACCGCGCCGAGCCGTACCGGTTTCGCCAGATCTTCGATGGCCTGGCTTCCAAAATTCACTGCCGCGTTGCCCGCGAGGTCCTTGTAGGTGCCATTATTGGCGAAATCGAGGGTCATGGCTCCCACGGAAGTGTCCGCGTCCGTGGATTCGTTCAGGACCACATCGAAAATGCTGTTCGTGGCGTTTCGGCTTACCGATGCGACCGACATGCCGGCAAAGGCGTTGTTGACCGTAAAAAGGTTCGCCGTGTTCGCCTGCATGTTTTCCCCGAATTGGACTTTGACCAGGTCCATTTTTCCATTCCCGTCGATATCGTACATTTTCGCGTTCTGGACGCGGGGTTCGACGCCGTCGGTGGAGACGATGCCCGAGGCCGTTGCCAGGTGGTTGTCCGCCCGGTCGACGAGGGATCCGGCCGTATATCCGAGGGTCGGCGCGGAAGCCGGCGTGCCGGTATTGGAGAACGTGAGGACGAACGTGTCGTCGTCGCCGCTCATCCCCGTCAGGAATCCCGTAGGAGCGCCGATGCCGAGGCTGAGGGCGAAATCGGAAGGCACGATGCTGGAATCCGTGATCGATTCGTTCATCCGGACCTGGACCGCGTCGATCCGGCCATCGACGTCGGAATCCATGGTGCTGGCCGATTGGATGGTCGGAGGCAGGCTGTCGATCGTGAAGCTCGGGGTCGCCATGGATCCGGAAACGTTGCCGACCGTATCTTCCGCGGCGATGATAATGATAGCCGAGCTCGTGTCGATCATCGGGAGCGCGAGGTTGTAGCTTCCGGAATTCGCGAGGTTCGAGGCAATCGTGACGATGGTGCCGGTGAAATTATAGCTGAGGGTAATGGGATGGTTCGCAAGCCCGGCTCCGGAAGCGGTGATTTTTGCCGGATTCCACGTGATGGCGAGGGTATTACCGCCACGGTACATGACCCCGGTATCGAAGGTGAACACGTCGGAAGCGATGACCGGTCCGGTGGCATCCTTGATAAGGCCGATGCTCGCCGATGCACTGTTGTTGACCTTGTACGCATTGTCGTATGCGGTGACGGTCGCCACGTAGGATTGCCCGTCCGAGTCCGCGAGCGGGGGGTTGAACGCATATGTCCAATTCGCATAGGAATTCGAAGTCTGGGCCAAGAGGGAAGTGGATCCGGCAACCCACGCGGATCCGTCCCAATACTGGGCCCCCTTCCGAATGGAGACTTTGACGGAACTGACGGTCGATCCGGTGTCGCTGGAAGTGCCGCTGAGCGTGAGCCCGTTCGCGAGATAGCTTCCGGAAGCCGTGGAAATGGCCAGGTTTGGCACGATCAAATCTCCGGTATACGTATGGGTGATGGAAGTGATAGAATTGCCCGCTTCGTCCACCGATTTGAAAATCAACGCATAGGATTTCCCGTTCGTTACCGTCGGCGAAATGCTGGTCGATACGTTGCTGCAGGCGAGATCGGTGCCGAGGCTGGTGCCGTCGGTACAAAGCGCGTTCCAGGTTTCGATGCCGAGCCAGCCCGACGAGGCGTTGTTCCAGTAGAGCCCGTCCGAGGAATTGAAAAATTGGTAGTAGGCCCGGTCGAGGTACGCATCCGTCGCCCCGAGGGTGATATCGAGCCCGGTGTCGTTGATTTTCCTTCCGCTCTGCGGAGTATTCCCGCCGCCTCCGGCATAGGTGATCGTCTGGACCGGATTCGTGGAATCTATGATAAAATTGGCATCCGAAACGTCGGTACTGCTGTTGTTCGCGGTGTCGGTCGCGGTGATGCGGACCAGGCCGGCCGTCGCGGTAACCGATGGAACGGTCCACTGGTACGAGCCCGAATTGGAGAGATTCGCCCCGATCTGGGTCCAGTTCGTGCCGTTGTTGGTGGAGTATTCGAACTTGACGGGATTCGTCGCGAGTCCTCCGCCGTCCACGATGGTGCCGCTGTTCCAGAGGATGGAAACCGTCGAACCCCCCTTGTAAATGCCTCCGTTCGGAACCGTGAGCGTATTGCCGGGCACGGTCGGAGCGGCTCGGTCGATAATAAACGTCCCGTTCGATACGTCGGATGCGCTGTTGCCGACGTGGTCAAAGGCGGTCAGTCGAATCGTGTAGTCGTTCCGGCTTTCGACCGACGTAATATCCCAGGCAAAGCTTCCGGCGTTGGTGCCGTTGGAAAGGAGATTCCACAGTCCCGCGCCGGTTGAATATTCGAGCCGAACGGAAGCGATGCCGACCGCGTCCGTAACGAGCGAGGAGTTCCAGGTAATCGTCCGTCCGGTGCCTCCCCAAACTTCCCCGCCGTTCGGGCTCGTGACGGCGCTCGCGGAAACGCTCGGCGCTACCGTGTCGACGGTGATGCTCGCAATGGCGGTCTGTTCGTTGAGGCCGGAAGCGTTCTGTGCCCGGAACTGGACCTGCCGTACCCCGTTGGTCACCGTGCCGCTGAAACCCGCAACGAAACCGTAGGTCGCGATCCCGCCCGAATATCCGCAGCTTACGCCCGATGGCGGAGCGGAGCACTGGACGCTGTTATAGGCCGCGTGTCCCGCGAGGGAACTCATGTCGAGCCAGATATGGGCACTGTCGGAGTTGGAAATCGTCGCCGTTACCGAGAGGGTGTCCCCGGTCTTGGCATAGGTGGGGCTCGAAATCGTCTGGTCCAGGATGCCTTGTCAGGAAATGCTCGGAAGCGCCGTATCCACGATGAAATCGTCGCAGGCGGATGTCGCCCCGGTATGGCTCATGCGGTCGGTCGCGTAAATGTTCCAACTGTACGTGCCGGGGTTCGTCCCGAGCGCGGTGAGGAGTTGCGAAGATGCCGGCGCGGTTATCGAAGCGTGGGTCTGGGTTAGGTTTCCGATGACGCAGGAAGCGTTGTTGTACACCCGGAGCGTGTATTTTCCGACTCAGGAACCGTTCCCGCCGTCGTCCGTCGGCGCGGTCCAGGCGAGGTTCGGGGTAAGCGTGCTGAAGCTTACCGCATCCGTTGCCGTCGGAGCCAGGGGTCCCGCGCTGTCGTATCCGATGCCCGTGACGTAGGAAGAATTCACGCTGTTGCCGGCCAGGTCCTTGCCCACGATCCGCGCCTGGTAGGTCGTACCGGAGACGAGGGAAAGCGTCGAGAGGTCGATCGATTTGGACAGGCTGCCCGCCGCGAGCTCGCCCGGAGCGGTGATATTGACAGCGTGGGTCACGGCATCGGCATTCCCGGAAGTCCTCGCGAATTCGAACTTGGTATTTCCCGCCGCGAGCATGGCTTCCCCGAACGTATAGTCGAAGTTGACGCTTCCGGAATAGAACGTGCCGTATCCGGCGGCCGTCGTTTTGGAGACGGCCGTGACGGTCGGATTCTGCCCGTCCGTTATGCTGAAACTTCCGGATGAAAAATAGTTGTTGTACCCCCCGCCATTCGCGCGGATGGCCCCCGTTCCCACGATGAGCGCGCTTCCGGTCGCGGCGATGGAGCCGAGCGAAGGCACCGTGAAGTTGATCTTGGTCGTCGAGACGGAAGCTACCGATACCGCGGTGACCGTCGAACCCCGGACGAAACTCAGGAGCGCCCCCGAATGGCCGGAGAGATTGGTGTCGAGCGTGGCATCGGTCGTGACTTCGAGATTGGTATCGCTCGTGAACTTCGCGGAAAGCACGGTCGGATGGCTGACGGTATCGGCCGTGAGGGTCGCTCCGGCGGTACATCATTCCGTTCCCAGTTGCCCGCTGGCTCCCAGGATGGCAATGCACGCCTTGTAACTGGCTCCGGAAATCAGGGCGGCTCCGAGGCTGTCGATCGTGAGGGTGGCGTCTCCGGTCCACGTGCCGACGGTTTTGTCGATGATGGATTTGGAATACGTCTGGGTCGCGCTATTGAACGAAGTGGCGCTCGGAAGGATATAGATCCGGTAGGCCTGGAAATCGGTATACGCTATCGCTCAGGAATTGTTCCAGTTGAGCGTCATATCGCGTCCGTCGAGTCCGTCGTTGTCGGAATCGCCGTCCGAGAAGGCCGTGGCTTCGCCGGCCATGGAGGGGGTGGGAGCGATCTTGTTGATGCTGCCGCTGAAGGTTGCCAGATTCGTAGCGGCATCTTGGCAATACGCGTAAACCGTATTCGATCCGAACGCGAGCGCGGAGTTGCCGATGGCCGCGTTGGCGGTAATGTCCGCGACGAGGCTGCCCGATCCGACGAAAGACCCGTTTCACAGGCTGCCGCTTCCCCCGATTTCGACCTGGTACGATCCGTTTTCGTTGCACCGGATGGAAACCGAGGAATCGTTCGTGGTCACGCTGCTTGCCGAGATAATCGGCGAGACGACGAAGGTTGGCGCGACGGTATCCTTGACGATGGCTACGGTAGCGGAACCGATGTTCCCGCCGGAATTCCTGACGCAGGCATACACCGGATTGCTTCATTCGGAGAAACTTGACGAAAGTATGGTTACGCCCGTGGAAGCGTTGGCAACGTAGCTCCCGCTTCCCGTCCAATCCACGACAGCCGTGCCGCCGTTGCACGAACCGTCGCTCCCGATGGCGACTTTTATTTCGCCTCACTGGGTTCCGGAAAATTCTACCAGGGTCGAGGGTTTGCCCGGTCCCCCGATGACGGTTTGGGAAGTCGACGTGATGCTGACGTTCGGCGCGGCAGCCGCGATGACGGTAAGCACGAGATTGGTTTTTTTGTCCTCGTCGTCGAAGGCGGTATTGGAGTCGTTCGGGTCGGTCTGATTGCCGTTTTCGTCCTGAGCGCTGAATGCCATATACGCGAAAGTCTTGTCGCCGAGAGCCGCGAGGGTGGTAATCCCCGTTTTTTTGAAAACAGTGGTTTTCCCGTCGGCGTCACAGCTCGAATACGAGAGGCTTTCGCTCGAAGTCAGGCCGATGGCCGAAAGGTCGGCCGTGACGGTGCCGCCGTCCATGTTCGCGCATCCGTTGTAGTCTTTCGCCTTCACGACGAGATTGATGGATTCCGACTGTTCTCACTGTACCTGGCTGGTAACCGCGGAGCCGTCGCTTTTCTCGAAATAGTAATCCGTGACGTGCGGTTTGACGTTCGCATATACGATCTTGGTGGCGGTATCGCCGGTGACGGTAGAGCCGTCGGATACCTTTTGCGCGACGAATCAGAAGGTCAGGGTGTTGCTGTACGTCGTGATATCGCTCGAAATCAGGAACCCCGAATGGTCGGCCGCAGCAACGCGGAGCATGGAGAACGAAGATCATGCCGGTATCTGGGGAGTCCCAGCGCTAGTGATTTCCGCATGGAAACCGGTCGAGGAGTCGTAGGCGGTCGAGGGTATGGGATTGTTGACGTAGGTGCTTCAGATCCGGGTCCTCTGATCGATTCATTGGTAGGAAAATCCCGCATTGTTCCCGAAATCGATATTCAGATACGCGGATTGGACCGCATCCGGAAGATTGTTGCTGGTTGGAATTGCGATGGAAAACGTCGTGCCGGGATTCGCCGCATACGTGGGATTGTTGGATCCCCGTAACTGAATCGAAGTAGAAACAATCGTAAAATCCCCCGCCGCGAACGTCAGAAACGTCAAATGCTGCACGACGAGAAGCATTGCGACGGTAAAACTGAGCGATTTCTTGAGCTTCTGGAACATGCGACACGATTAGGGGATAGTCGTTTTTTGTCGTTCGGGGATTTTTTCTCTCTATTTTATAGGTTTTCTTGGTGAAAATACAAGTTTATTTTCATTGTTCTCAAGATATTTCGAGAGTGGTAAAGACGAAAAAATCCGCGTTCCGGTTTTTTATTTTTCACGAAGCGGTTTGGCATGAAATCCCTGCGGGGCCGGATGCCGATTTTTTTGTCACCTTTTTCCCAGAATCCCGTTATACTCTTCGGAAGCTCCACGAATTATTTCCTAACCCACGGCACAGATGTCCGACCAAGATGTACGGCGACTCCGGGAATGAGACCTCGAAGCGTTCGGGAACCTCTACGAGGCCCACGTCAAAAAGATTTACGATTTTCTCTATTTCAAGTCGTTTGACCAGGCCCTCGCGGAAGACCTGACGCAGGAAACCTTTTTCAAGGCCTTGAAAAAGATCGAGACGTTCCACGGGAATACCGAGACGGAATTCCGTTCCTGGCTGTTCGCGATAGCGTATAACGCTTCGGTCGATCACTTCCGTTCCAAACCGGTTTCCGACGAACTCGACGAATCCGTCGAAACCGCTTCCGTGACTCCCGATTTCGGCAAGGACGTCGACCATAAGGTCAAGCTTTCGGAAGTCGTGAAATACCTCGACCACTTTTCCGCGGATCAGAAAGAAATTCTCATTATGCGGATCTGGGACGACCTTTCCTATGCCGAAATCGCCGAAATCACCGGCAGGACGGCCGACGGCTGCAAGAAGATCGTTTCCCGCATCCTCCGGCAAATCCAATCGAACATCGCGTACCTGTGCGTTATCGCCCACTTTCTCACCTATATTTCCCAATAATTTTCCCATGAAAACCCAAATCTCCAAACTGCTCTCCGAGCTCTACGCCCTCGATCCGGAACTCGCCAAAAAAGAACCGGAACTCACCAAAATCCTCACGGAAATGCTCACGCAAAAGCCCGATACCCGGTTTGACGAGAATTTCCGGGCACAGCTCCGGCAGAAACTCTCCGCCGAAATCGTCAAATCCAAGCCCGTTGCGAGAGCCGGAATCGACTGGAAGGGCATTCTCGCGGGATTTCTCGCGGGAGGCTCGGCCATCGCCCTCGCTTCGTATCTGCTCCTTCCCTCGATCGTTCCGACTTCTGGGCCAATTGTTCCGACTTCCGGGCCAATCGTTCCCGTATCCGCTCCGGTAGTCCAATCGACTCCCGAAAAGGCCGGAGAAAAAGCCCCGGTGCTCGCGGTCAATTCCATAGACTTCGGATTCAGCGCCGAAAAAATATCCAAGGCCGCGTTCGGGTCGATTTCCCATGTTTCCGGGGGCGATAAAAATGCTACCATGTCTTCGGAACGATCCGTTTCCCCGAGCGCGACATCGAGTAGCATATCGAGTAACATGATGAGGAAAGAACCACCGTTATCGAATTCCGTCCCTATCCCGTCGACGCCGGAAGGCAGTCCGAAAATGATGGGGGACAGCCGGCCGGAAATGATGCCGCCGTACCTCCAGAAGGTTTACTCCTATACGTACGCCGGAACCGGATACGCCTTCAAGGATACCCAGTTGAGCGTGCTCCAGAAAAAGAAAAATACCATGTCGGCCGTCGAAACCGACGCCTTCCTCAAGAATTTCAACGTCTCCAGCATCGATTTGGCGCAATTCTCCAAGCTCAAGATCAACAATATCACGCTGGCGGAGACCCAAGAGTACGGAATGTCGCTGTACATCGATTTCGTCGAAGGGACTATCGGCCTTTCCAAGAATTGGAATCTCTGGCCGCAGGCGAAATGTACGGAAGGAAAATGCCAGACGACCCAGATCGGCGAAATGCCTTCCGACGAGAAGTCCATCGAGATTGCCCAGAAATTCGTCAAAACGTACGGCATCAGCACCGCATCCTACGGCAAGCCGATCGTTAATTCCGAATGGCGGGCCCAATACGAAATCGCGGCGGACAAGGACTATGCCTACGTTCCGGATTCGGTCTCCGTGATTTTCCCGTTGGGTATCGACGGTAAAGACGTGTACGAGGAGTACGGGCAAGCGAAGGGAATGACCGTCAACATCGACGTGAAAACCGGTCGGGTAACCGACGTGTTCGGCATGGAAAAATTGGATTTCGCCTCGTCCGATTACGCGGTGGAAAGCGATTTTTCCAAGATTCTCGATATGGCGAGCAAGGGCGGCCGTAACGGCTATTCCTATCCCGTGGGGGATTCCGAAACTCCCGACGTCGTGAAAATCCCGCTTGGCGAACCCGAACTGATCTACGAGCACCTGTACGATTACCAGGACGGCAACGGCGTCGAATACCTCGTTCCGGCCCTGAAGTTCCCGGTAATGCAGGCACCGAAGGATGGGGAATATTTCCAAAAGACCGTTATCGTGCCGGTCATCGCGGAATTTTTCACAAACCAAAATGGCCCGATACTGTACCGGAACGAAATGCCGCAGTAGGGAAACCAATTCCTATTGGGTATATCCCAGAAACATGGAAAAACCCGTCCTGAACAGGACGGGTTTCGTGTGCGGGAATTACTCCGCGGTGGTTACGCTATCGCTAGCGCCCGGCTTTTTGGTACCATGATCGGCGTTCGTCCCGTGATATTCACGAGTTCGAGCGCGACACGGAAACTCTTGCAGGAAAGATATTCGTTCCGGTATCCTACCGCCCCCTTCTCGGCGCTTCTGGACATGGCTTCGATAGCGTCGTCCATCGTACATCTGTCAAAATAGAAGTAAGCCTCCTGTTTCAACATTTCGAGAAAGAGTTTCAAGGTTTTGGCGGAGCGCTCTTCGAGCGCTTCCATCACCTCGGTGTAGACCAGTCCGACCACGAAGTTCGTGAATCGGACCTTTCGTCCCCGGTAGCTGAGCCCGGCCGCAAGCAGCCGGTTCTTCGTGAGGATGGCATTCGATTCCGGGACGTACTCCCAGTCGCTCGGTCCCACCCCCGGTTCCCTCGGCAGGAACAACGCCGCGTACACGTCGTCTTCCGTTACCCCTTCGATGTAGTAACAGGAGCGGATCGCTTGCAGCGGGAGTTCGATGCCATCGAAAACAGTTGTCCAAACGATTGCCGCCTGGGGAATATCGGGAACGCCGTGAAGCAATTCCTGGGTGAAACTTTCGATATTCGCCAGTTGGCGCGCGTGGATATTGTCCAAGGTATTTTCCATTCAGTATCCTATTTCTTGAAGAAAGCTTGATGTTTGTTTGAGCGATTGCCGGCGAGCCAGCCAAATCGGTTTATTTAAAATTCATCGAATGTCAAGCGTTAATGTTCTCCACTGGGCAGTCAGTAGGTGTTTTTCGTTCGAAATGACGGGGCATTATTTCCCATTTGCTTTTCCCGAAAAACCATCCTATACTGTCCCGTGTATCGTATCCCTCATTTTTGCGCATATGGAAAGCATTCAAAAATTCATCGGACCATCCCTCGCGGTCGTATCCGCCTTTTCGGTTACCGCGTTCGCCGCCTTCGTGGTCGCCGGAAGCGGCCAGATGCTGCATTCCACCCCATATACCGCCATCGACGCCGCGGCCGACGCCAAGCTCTCGACCCTCACGGCGGGAAAGGGCGCGTCGATCCTCGACGGGCTCGTCTCGAAGGTCAGGGCGAAAGCCATCGACAAGGGCGGAAACCCGGTGAACGCCTCCCTCTACACGGCCTACGTCGACGCCTACCTCGCGAAGGTCGACCAGCTCGACAACGACATGCGGAAGGCCTACGGGAACGAATACGCGTTCATTTTCCAGTATGTCTACCCGAGGGTGCGCGCGATACGGGTTCCGGCCGCAACCGCGTCAGCCAACGTGGCCACCGCCACAGTAGCCACCGCCACCGAAGCTACCGTAGCCACCGCCATCCCTCCTTGGATATGCAGTTGAGACGGAACCAACCAGATAAACTGCTGAACGGCCATCAAATCCACATCGTGTCCCAGTACGGTACCATATACGCCGAGGAGCCGCATTTCCTATAAGGAGAAAATGTTCGATACGTGTGCTCCGGATGGCACTTTATGCTACTGCAGATACCTCTCGTCCGGCAGTTTTCCCAACGTCCCGCTTTCACTCAACACGGCTTCTTTGTACGACCAAAGCCTGCCAATGCAATTCTTGGATCCCGTGGGAATCGGAAAAATCGTAAAAACCGTCGAGTATACGTTTCCGGCCAGTGCGACCAGCTCGGAAATCCGGGATAAAAAAATTGCAATGCAAGCGGAAATCGACGGATACATACGGGATCATTCATTGCCGATGTTCCGAGCGGCGGCTTGATTTTCGCAACAGACAATTTGCAGTCCGGGGAAAACACAGACCTTTTACGAAAGCGATGCACATTACATCGTGGAAACGGGATTCATAAGAAGCGTTGTCTACGGCCATGATTTTTTGTGCGTGGAAGGGAACTATCTCGTACGATCGCTTAACGACATACGTTTTGACTATGAAAAAAAGACCGTCAAGATTACGAATCGACCGGTGTCCATAACGAACGGGGTATTGAATAACGATTCCAGCAATTCCAGCGCTTTCGCATTCTCGCCGCAAATCAAAAACGAGAATTGAGCCTACAGGGTGACGTGAGTCAACGGGAGAAATTGCTTCATGTATTCCACGGGTTCACCCATGGACAAGGAGAAATTCAGCGCCGATTTTACCATCCCGAGCAAATTGCTCGTCTTTAAAGCCATTGACGAGAGAAACAGCGAGGCTTCCATTTTGAAATGCGAGGAATACTGAGACGAAACACTTGCTTTTATGAACAAATATAACGACAAGATTTTCTTTACGAATTCCGTACATTTGGTTTCCAATTAAGCTGTAGCCAACGCAACCGCCGCAGCCAACGCAACCGCCGCGGTTTTTCCCATGGCGCCATACGACTGCATGCTTGTACCAGCTACGAAAGCGGCATGAGCCTGATTTGACGACATGTTATCGACTCGCACACAAATCATTCCACGCGAATTCTTCGGTTACCATCAGCATTGCCCTCAGCAAAACGAGATGATCCGTATTCTGCATGAAAGACGTTGCGGTTCAATAATGGCTATGCTTACTTTGAGACCAGGTCGGAATCAATGGTTTAAATCGCGACCCGGTCGGTGGAAAGCCCGACCACTCCCGATACCTTCCGACCGGATTTTTTCAGGAAACCGAGATACGTTTCGAGAGGAATGGGATTGCCGCTGCGTTTTTCTCCCATTTTGATTTCCGTGTCTATGACGAAGACTTGGCCGTCGAATTTGCGGAACGCCTTGGCCAAGTGTCCGGATTTGGGGTGTTTCGGGCTGTTCATATAGATAATGAGGCTCGTGTATCCTTTCGAGATGACCTCGTAGACATCGTTTCAAACGAATCCGATCCTTTTTCCCGTGCGTATCTGGTCGACCAGGCTTTCCATGAGTTTTTCGGCGGTTTCCCTCGGTTCGATCCGGATGCCGAATATCGTTTCCGCGTTGAACCTGACGGAGGCGGCACAGAGCGGATTGCTTCGGGAAACGGTCTTCGAAACCCCGCGGATCGTGTGAAATGGTATGAGGATTCTCCCGATGCCGTTTTTCAGCCCTTCGACGATGGTTTTTGACAAATTCGGTTTTGCATCGGATCTCGCCGACAATTCGTATGACATTTTCAGCGGGATTCCAAGCTCGTCGGTTTCCAAATAATTCTGTGCGTCCATATCAAAAAAGCCAATGGTTGGAAATAGGGGGAAAATTCAGCATACCCGTTTATGGATATCAAGTCAACCCCGTTTTTCCCGGGATTCCCAGGTTTTTCCAATCGAGCCCATCGGATTCTCCGAAAAATTTCCATTCCCGTTTTTTTCTTTCCGCATTATTTGGCTTTTCCCATTTCTCCGATACAATGCGCCCATGAAAAAAGTGGACCTGCGCAAAATTCAGATTCTCAAAATCATCGTCGAAGAATACATCCGGACCGGCGATATTGTCGGGTCGAAATCCCTCCTCAAAAAACACGAAATGGGGGTTTCGAGCGCGACGGTCCGCAACGATATGGCCAATCTCGAAAAAATGGGATTGATCTTCCAGCCGTACAATTCTGCGGGACGGCTCCCCACGACCCGGGGGATCCGGGTATTCGTCGACTACCTCATGGAGTACATGATGCCGCAGTTCATTGAGGCGGAGAACGAGCTGATCGAACGATACGACCGGGACCGCGTCGACGACGAGCTGTACGGAATCGTGGCCAAGCTCACCAAGACCACCCGGGAAATCACGTTCGGCTGCATCCCGAGCCTCGGGGCGAATTACTACCTCGGGCTCACGAATTACCTCCAAAAGAACACCCTGCTCCTCGGCGACGAAGTCTACAACGTCATAAAAGTGCTCGAAAACAAGCACCACTTCCTCGACCTGCTCAATAATTTGGATGTCTCCCGCAAGGTTTCCGTCTTCCTCGGGGAAGAAAACATCATTCCCGAACTCGAAAGTTCGGCCATGATCGTCAAGCGGGTCCAGATAGAAGGCCAGGACGCGTATATCGGGATGCTTGGTTCCATGAAGATGGATTATGCCTTCAATATTGCCGCCCTCCGAAACATCCTGTAAACTTCTGCAAAATGCGAACTCCTCGTCAATTTTTCCGTTCCTCGCTCGACGTACTTGCCAGTACGCCTCGCTACGGTACTCAAAATTGACTTCGGATTTCATCATTTTTCAGAAGTTTCCAAATAGCTGTTCCCGTAACTCCAAAACCCATGTTCACAAAAACTCATCCCCCTTGTCGATGTTTCCCATAGCAGCTCTTCAATACCTCCCTAACCTTTTCCCACCCATGCTCAAAATCCAAGGCGGACACGCCCTCTCCGGTACCGTCACCATATCCGGTTCCAAAAACGCCGCAGCTCCGATCATCAGCGCCGCGCTGCTGTTCGATTCCGCCATTTTGCACAACGTCCCCCGAATCGGCGACGTGTTCAACCTGCTCGAAATCATCAAGTCCTTCGGGGTCTCCGTGGAATTCACGGGCAACGACCTCAAACTCGAATGGGTGAAAGCTTCCGACGAAAACATCGACCGGGACCGCATGAAGAAAATCCGCATTTCCATCCTCCTCCTCCCGTCGCTCCTCCAGAAATTCGGACGCGCGGTATTTCCGTTCCCGGGCGGCTGCAATATCGGGAAACGTCCGATCGGGGAGCATATCAGCGGGCTCGTGGATCTCGGGTACCAATTGTCCACCGACGACGACATGTACCGGCTCTCCGGCTCCAAGAAGGCGGGGGAAATCCACCTCCATGCGAACCGCATGGTCACCGCGACGGAAAATCTCCTCACCGCGAGCGTGCTCCGGGACGGGATTACCGTCATCCACAACGCCGCGTACGAACCGCACGTCATCGACCTCGTCAAGGCGCTCCGCAGCGCCGGAGTCGAAATCGAGACCCGGTACAACCACCAGATCGTCGTGCACGGCGTTTCGTCATTGCCGAAGCGGCTCGAGCATTCCATCGCTTCCGACTACCTCGAATCCGGCACTTTCGTCATCATCGGGGCCCTCGCGAGCGAATCGTATATCGACATCGTTCACGCGGCGATTCCCGATCTCGACGCGTTCCTCGAACGGGTGCATTCCATCGGAGTCCGCACCGAAAATCTCGGGAACGACACGCTCCGGGTCTTCCGGTCGCGGGATTTGGTCGCGAGGGATATCCAGACGAATATTTTCCCCGGCGTTCCTTCGGACCTCCAGTCCCCGATCGCCATTCTCCTGACCCAGGCGGAAGGGATTTCCCGGATTCACGAAGTCCTGTACGAAGGGCGGTTCACCTACCTTTTGGAACTTGAAAAAATGAAGGGCCACGTCGCGCTCCTCAATCCGCACGAAGCCATGGTGTTCGGGCCGACCCCGCTCCGGGCGGCCACGGTTTCGAGCTGGGATCTCCGGGCCGGCGCGGCCATGATCATCGCCGGGCTCATCGCGGCGGGCGAGACGCGCATCACCAATGTCGAATACATCGAGCGCGGATACGAAGACATCGTCGGCAAGCTCGTGAAACTCGGCGCGAAGATAGAGAAGGACGATATCCTATAACTTTGAACCCATGAAACCTATCGGCATATTTTTCCTCTGATTCGGCATTGCCATACTCCTGGTTCCCGAGCTCGTCCAATTCGTTTTCGGAACCATCCTGATCCTTGTCGGCTTAGGCATGCTCCTCCCGGACCTCATTCTCAAAGCCAAGAAACCCGATGGAACCTTCCGGTTCGGAGAATACGAAATCATCAAAAAGAAAAAATAATGTCCATCGTCCAGGTACTTTTCACGATCCTCTTCGCGAGCGTTCCCATCGTTATCTGGGGGTACGTCTTTTCGTACTACGACGGCGTGGAATTCCAGATCCACAAGTTCCTGTTCTGAGGCGTGGCCGGGGCGGTCAGCATCGTGCCGGTCATCTACGCGAAAGATATATACGAGTATTTTTCCCTTTCCGGATTCCTGACGGTCTTGACGCGTTCGCAGAATTCCGTACTGGATTTCGTCGGCGCGTTCCTCGTGTCATATTGGCTTCCGGTAGGGATTTTTCTCGTTTTTCTGCTCTCGTACTCCTTCTCCAACCTGTTGGTCCTGAAACGCACGTTTTTCCAGGTCGTTGGCATGATGTTGGCGACGAGCCTGTTTTTGGCCGTAGCGGCAAGCCTGCTTCCCGAGTTCGGTTCGGGAAATCTCACCATCCAGGGGAACGTGTTCCTCACGCTGAGCGGCATCGTGGTCGTATACGTGTTCATTTCCATCCTGGAAGAGAGCATGAAGCACCTTTCGCTCTATGGCTCCGTCGGTCCGGGGCTGGATCGACGGGAAATCCTCCTTTTTGCGGTTTACAGCGCGCTCGGATTCGTCTTTTTGGAAAATATCGTGTACCTGTCCCATATCCGGGAGTCCGCCGGGTTCGGGGGAACGTTTTTCGGGACGCTGTTCAGCCGTTCGATCGTTTCGCTCCTGCTCCATATTTTTGCCTCGCTCATCCTCGCGCTCGGATTCGCGAAGTACGTCCGGCTCGCCGGGTTCGCCGCGGTGTTCGCGTTCGTCCAAGGGCTTATCGGGGCCATCGCGGTGCACGCGCTGTTCAATATTTCGCTGACGTACGACAAATCCGGGATTATCCTGGTATATATTTTCATCGGGTATTTTTTCTTTACGAAGGTGTTTTTGGACGAGCGGGGCGCTGAAAAAGCATAGTAAAATACGGTTTTGCGATTTGAAATTTATATTTTAATAGATATAATTCGCATTATAATTAACCGTATAATCATATGTTAGCTGAACAGTGTATTTCCGTTTCGGAACTGTCGAGGAATACTTCCGGCATTATCCGCAAAGCAAAAGATAGGGGTATCCAATACGTTTTCGTGAACAACAAGCCGCAGGCTGTGATCCTAGGCATGGAACAATATGAAGCCCTTGAGGGTCGATCGGTCGAATTCGGGGTGGCGAACTCCGAAACCCTTTCCGCCGAAACCCGTGCCATGTATGCTCGGAGCAAGGCTTTGCCAAAAGATTCTTTTACGGATTTCTAAAGTATGATCGCGATATCGCGCGTACTGATTGCCGAAGAGCCATTGGCGTATTTGAAGGCGCGAAAACTTGAAAAGCAGTACCTCAAAGCCAAAAAACTCATACTTTCCGGTCATTTTTCCAATGTCGATTTGAAAATCCGGGAGCCGAAAAAAGATCGCGTATGGTATTTCCGCATCAATCGGCAATTCCGGGCATTTTGCGAATTGGAATGAGAAATGCTCTACGTTTTCGCTATCGATAACCATCAAAAGTAGCGATGCTACAGTATCGGGTTTGGGACATGGGAATCCGGAAAAAAATTTCCATTTCCAAAAAAATACAATAAAATATCTGGAAATATCTTTTGACGCCCAAAAAATGAAAATACCATTTATCGAGCATCGAGCATCGAGCATCGAGCATCGAGCATCGAGCATCGAGCATCGAGCATCGAGCATCGAGCATCGAGCATCGAGCATCGAGCATCGAGCATCGAGCATCGAGCATCGAGCATCGAGCAT
>CAIVSN010000027.1 GCA_903908595.1 uncultured bacterium | reverse complement strand
TGAAAATTTTTATGACAAAAAACATAGTTAATACGAACCGAATAGCCCTGTTCGAATGAAAAGAAGTGCGAAAAGTAATTTACAAAGACGAATGGTGGTTTTCTGTAATCGATATAGTATCTATTTTGTCTCAAAGTTGAGCAAAGGATCCGGGTACCTATTGGAGAACGCTCAAATGAAGGCTCAAAAAAGAGTGAAGTGAGGTCGTGACAAATTGTCACGGACTGAAATTGGTTGCTTCTGATGGTAAGAAATATGTCACTGATTGTGCTGATACCGAAACACTTCTTCGGATCATTCAGACCATACCAAGTCCGAAAGCAGAGCCATTTAAAATATGGCTCGCGAAAGTGGGATACGAGCGAATCCAAGAGATCGAAGATCCAGAGCTTGCCATGAAACGAATGTATGAGACCTATGAGAAAATGGGGTATCCAAAAGACTGGATCGAACTTCGAATGAAATGAGTCGATGTTCGCAAGTGACTCACGAACGAATGGGATCAACGATGAGGGGAAAAGGCCTACGGGATTCTGACTAACGAAGTATACAAAGCCTATTCCGGAATGACCAATGCCGAATGGCAGGCATTCAAATGAATGGAAAAATGAAACCTGAGAGACGGCATGACCCCGACCGAACTCATCCTGACCATGCTCGCGGAACAGGCGACCACCGATATCACGAAAGCCCGCAACGCCGACGGGTTGGGCGAACTCAAGAAAGCGAGTAAGGATGGTGGAGGTGTTGCGTTTAAAGCGAGGCAGGAGTTGATAGAACAAACGGGAAACGACCCGATTTCGGGGAAGCATTTTTTGGAGGAGGTGGAGGAGGGGAAGTGACTTGGGGAGGGCGCGGCGGATGCGAATTGATAAAATCGAACAGTTGAAATAAAGACAGTAATTGGAATTTTAAAAATGCAACTAGGGGACAAGATATCCCCTAGTTGAAGAGATATAATTTACATACCATCGATACCACTATGGAACAAAATATTTTCGAAAGCATAAAAAAGGCAAATGAGTACGGACGGGAGTATTGGTCCGCTCGAGAATTTTATAAAATACTCGAATATACGGAATACGGGAAGTTTTTACCGGCTGTCAATAGGGCGAAGGAATCCTGCAAAAGCTCTTGAGAATCAGTCGACAATCATTTCGCTCAAGTGAGCGAAATGATCACGATCGCTACGGGAACGGTAAAGGAGACGAAAAGAGAAATAGAAAATATCCATCTTTCTCGTTTCGCCTGCTATCTGATAATTCAAAATGCCGATCCGACAAAGGAAAGCGTAGCGCTGGGACAAAGATATTTTGCCATACAGACCAGGAGGCAGGAACAAAGCGATCAAATGTTAGAGGACGGCAAGAGAAAACACCTCAGAGACGAAATCTCCAGACATAATACCGCTCTCGCTATCACTGCGGACAAAGCATGAGTAAAAATGTACGGGGTATTCACGAATTACGGATATATGGGACTGTACAACGGACTCGACGCGCAATGAATCCATGGCAAAAAATGATTAAAAAAATCCCAAAAAATACTCGATCACATGGGAAGCGAAGAACTGGCGGCAAACCTCTTTCGTACCACTCAGGCAGAAGCGAAACTCAGGAGAGACGGTATAAGAGGGGCGGAAAATGCCAATATGGCCCATTTCGAAGTCGGAAACGAGGTGAGGAAAACGATACAGAAACTCTGAGGAACGATGCCGGAGGAATTGCCGGCAACGGAAAGCATTGCCAGGGTGGAGAAGCGATTGAAAAGCGAAGACAGCAAGAAAATTGGTAAATCAAATACCCCTAATTAGGGGTATTTGGGATGGATCGTATTTTTAGTAAACGTAACTTTTCAATAGCAATGACTGCAATGGGCCAAATTAAGACTGGATATAAAAATTCTCCTCTTTGAGTGATTCCGGTGGGGTGGGAGATAATAGAAATTGCAAAACTGTGTAATATTTTTGATAATAGAAGAAAGCCTTTAAATGAACAAGAACGACAATTAATACAATGACCCTATCCATATTTTTGAGCAAATTGAAAAGTAGATTCAATAAATGATTATATCTTTGATGAAAATTTGATCTTAATTGCAGAAGATTGAGGAAATTTTGGCGAATACGCTACTCGCCCCATTGCTTATCGAATCAGTGGAAAATCATGGGTCAATAACCATGCGCATATTATCAAGCCTAAAGATGAGTATGATTTTACATATATATTCTACACTCTTGAACATAAGAACATTCTACTTTTTTTAAACGGTTGAACTCGTGCCAAATTAAATAAAAGTGATTTAGAAAAATTACCCATAGCGTTGCCACTAAATCTCCCCGAACAACAAGCCATCGCCACCATCCTCAAAACCACTGATCACGCCATCCACCTCACCCAATCCATCATCAAAAAACTCGAAATCAGAAACAAATGACTCCAACAAAAACTTCTTACTGGAAAAACAAGAATTGAATGATTTTCTGAAAAATGGAAAACAAAACCATTGGAAGAATATATAGATTATACTCCAAGGGCAATCGACAAGCCTTCGGAAAATTTTTTTGCGCTATGAGTACGAAGCCATGGAAAATGAATATTTCATAAAAATGATTTCGACCCCGAAGATATCGTAATGGATATCCTCTATGTAGTACAAGAAAATGATCTTATTGTAAATATCACCTTTGCTTGGGAACAAGCCGTAGCCATAGCATGAAAGAACGATGCGGGCTGATTGGTTTCTCATCGTTTTCCTACATATACTTTCAAGACCGGTAAAGCAATTCACAAATTTTTCTGATATTTTATAATCCAGAAGAAATTCAAATATATGTTGGATTTGATTTCGCCTGGATGAGCCTGACGAAATAGGGTTTTAAGCAAAAAAGATTTTCTGAAACTGGAAGTTACTATCCCTGAAATCGAAGAACAACAAGCCATTGCAAACATTCTTGGCAAAGCCGCCGAAGAATTGAGTCTTTCCCAACAAAAACTCGAAAAACTCAAACAATCAAAAAAATGACTCATGCAACAGCTTCTGAC
>CAIVSN010000026.1 GCA_903908595.1 uncultured bacterium | reverse complement strand
GAGCCCTGGCCTTGTTTCCTGCCGTATCCGGAAGATAATAATAATCTTCGGGGGCTTTGTCCTTCTTGGCGTTCTTCCCTTTGACGGTCGACTTGTTCCGGTCGAGTTCTCGGGAAAGGGCTCATTCGCTCCTTCCGAGAGCGGCAGCTATTTTTTTCTGAAGCGTTCCCGACGACAGGAGCTGGAAAATAATTTCCCTTTCATCGTCGGAAATATGAGTATACTTGTTCATGGAAATGGTGGGTTAAAATATTATACGTATCTATCCTATCGTTTCTTTTGAAATTGCACTTCGTTATTGATTATACGGTCATAGATTCGGAACAGGTTTTATTTTTCTTCTTTCGGGAGCTTATCGGCAATAAGTGACCGAAGAAAAAAATAAAAGATGTCCGAATATGTGACTGGAAAAACCGGGAAACCGATTCCTGTTGGGTATAATCCCCCTTTCTTCGTCGGAAATATGAGTATACTTTTCCATAGGAACGGTGGGTTATGGTATTATGCGTATCTATCCTATCGTTCCAATTGAAATTGCACTTCGTTATTGATTATACGGACCGTAAAACACCGAAAACCAATTCCTATTGGGCATATGGGTTTCCGCCCGTTGATGGCAGGGGAGATTCTCAAAGATTCGGGCCGGTTCCATGCGAAACATATCTTGCCAAAATCGGCCATGGGATTTTTCCCGGGAAGTCCAGCCTGGAGAAAACCCCCGTTTTTTTGCATTTTTTTCGACAATATGGCAAAGTGTGAAGCAAATAACCTCTAAGATATGTGAGAACCTTTCGAATTGGACCTCTATAACGACGCTGTCGTCGTGCAAAAAGGCACTCCGGATGAACAGCAGGCCCTCCGGGAACGCCTTTTGACCCAACTGGTCGACGGTCTCGGGGCCTACAGCGAGACGACCATGGACGGAGTGTGGCTCAAACTTGGCAAAATCGACCTCGCGAGCCCTGTGGTTCGTACCGAAATTACCAGATTCATTTCCGAAGAACGGGAAGCGAACGGAGGGAATGCCGGACCGGCGCTTGAAGAAAAATTCAAAATTTTCGAGAAGAACATCGCACTGGCCGATACCATCGGAAAACGAAAAAGCCTGGAGCGCAGCGGAATCTCGGAAGCGTCGAATTCCGCGCTCCGGGATCTCATGGCAGCCCAGCTCGGTTCGAAACCGGGGTCAGCCCAGCCCGGTTCGAAACCGGAAAAAGCGAAAGATACCTATCACGAGGATCTCAAAAGCCTCAACCAGCTCCTTTCCGCTTGGAAAATGGCTACTCGGCAGGCAAATTTGATGGCCGATCCGGCGGCCGATCCGGCGGAAAAGGCGTTCCACATCCAATCCATAGCAACCGCCATGAGCTCCTTGGCAGCGTCGATTTCCGATTTCCATTCGAAATACGTCGCTGGTCAGGATGACGCACACGGGATTCAGAACGGGGAATACGTGAAATCCATCAACAACGGCATCGCCCTCTATCTCGTCGGCAAGGGGAGAATCGAAAATATCCATTTTCAGGATCCCGATGCCGCCAAGGCCATTCTGGAAGAAAATATCGGAATGCCGATTGGCGGGCCGGATGCCATCGGCGAAGTCGATGCCGAAGCTATCACTCCCCAGCAGTCCGTCAGCCTCAGCCAATTGAAAGAACTGTACGGCGTCGCGTAGATCATGGCGTGACTTTTTCCAAAAACGACCCCTTCCGGTCGTTTTTTTTGTCGCATTCCTCCCACGGTTCCATTTTTTGCAAATTGTCCGTTTTTATGGCAAGGTATTGGAAATAACCACTATCTATGACCGAAAAATACAACTTGGAGCTGTACTCCGACGCCACCATCGCGCAGAAATGATCCGGTTCCGAAAAACGTCAGCTTCGGACGTTGCTCAAATGACAGGTAGAATCTTGGAATTGAGTGTATGGGGAAACATCTATAGACAGCCTCTGGAACAAGCTCGGAAAAATCAATCTCGGCGATGCGAAAGCCCGCGCGGAGATTACCGCGTTCATGGTGGCCGAAAGGAATCGGAAAGGCGGAAACGCCGGAGCCGAATTCGAGCAGCGGTATGCTATTATCATGAGGAATATCGGCATTGCCGACTCGTTGTCCGCGTCGGCTACGGCGAGGCGGACGGCCATTGTCTCGTCCGCTTCGGCCCAAGCCGGAGCAGTCCGAAGCGAGGTTCGGGCCTCCCCGTCGGCAGTTCCCGTAACCCAGGCGGCCGTTCCCTCGACCCAAGCGCCAAGAGCGGCGGGCGAGTCTGGCGATGGGCCCGAAATCCAATCGCGGTACAATGAACGGATGATATCGAGTTACGAAAAGCCATTGGCCGAAATCCTGGGCTTGCTCGCGAAAGGCAATGCTAAGCAGAAAGCTTTGCTCGTTCCGCTTCGCGCGGCCATGAAGGACAAGAACGGGATTACCGTGGCGGCGCTTCAGGCAGATATGCGACGGATCGATGCCCAGGCGAGGGTTTCCCGCGAAGGGGATCCCGACGGGTACTTCGGACCGTTGACGCTGGCAGCGTTGCGGGATATCGCCAGAATCAAGTCGGGCGCACGATCGGGTGCTCGCGATTCCGCCGTTCGGAAACCCTCCGCGGCCGAAAAGCCTCCGGCTGATGGTGCGCCTCCCGTGGCCGAAAAGCCTCCCGTGGCTGATACTCCTCCGGTAATGCCGGATACCGAGCTAGCGTCGTCGAGCAACCCCAACCGCGTATTCTACAAGGAATGAGCGTATTATATCACCTGACCCGAGGGCACTCCTACCCGCGTGGAATACGGGGAAATCCTCGCCCGTTTCGGCATTCCCAGAGAAGCCGGCGAAAAGCTCCTGAAATCGTCGAAGGTCGCTTCGAATTACGCGTATCTCCTCGAAGCCGTCGCCATCAGGTCCCCGGAAGATCAGAAAAAAGCCCAAGCAGCCGCCGTTTTGCTCGAAAAGGCCATGGCGAATCCGGATATCCAATCCGGAAAGTCCGTCCTCGCGATCGATTGGAATCTCGTCGCGCCATTGGAACTCGACGGACGAAGCAACGATGCCCGAAACGCGCTCAAAGTAAAATCAGATCTATCCGGCAAGGCCATAGAGGCCATAGTTGCCAATACGAGCGCGTTCCGCGGGAGCGTTTCCGAATCGATTCTGAAAATGTTCGGCGGTGCCGATACTCCCGAGCAACAACGGGCCAAGGTATCCGAGTTTATCCGGAGCGATCTCAAACAATACGACGTGGCGAGCAGCGACATCATAGAGCGGAAGTGGTCGCAAGTTATCGGGAAAATCCCCGAAGAATACTTCATGAAACTCGTAACGGAAATCCAAAGCAAGGGTCCGAACGTTTCTGCCTCCGAGTACCAGGCGATCGAATCAAAAATCGGGAAACCCGGAATGGAAAAAGTCCTTGCCGCTATCGCGAAGGCCAGTGCCCAAGCCAGTGAAGACTGGGAGAAAAACAGCAAGAAACACGTTGAGAAATTCAAGGCACAAAGCGGGTATACAGGAGACATCAGTACCGAACAGCTCGCGAAAATCCGGGAAACCTACCGTTCCATGAGCATCTCGGCCGTGGCGAAAAAGGAAATCATGTACCAGTATCTCTCCAAGGATGCCGGGCTCCTCGGCGGGAAATCCACCGATCCGGAATTGAAGACGCTCGAAGGCATCCTCGGGGTCGGAACCCTCCGCATGTCCGACCGGTCCATGGACATCACGGGAGAAGTCGCATCGTTCCTCGCGATCGAGGCGGCTGCGGTCGTGCTCGGAATGGCTACGGCGGGAGCGGCCACTTGGGCTATCAATAGCGCGGTCATCGCCCGGCATACCGCAAAAGGCGTTAAGTATGCCGAAAAAGGCGTTAAGTATGCCGAAGCGTATAATGCATTGAACGGAACTGGAAAGGCCCTCGTGTGGACCGCCCGTTCCGTCGGCGGAATGGGAGTCGGATTCGAAGTCGGAGCCGGCGGAGCACGGAGTCTGATCGAAGGAAAAAACATGTACACGGCCGAAGGATTCGCCCAATCCATCGCCATGGGAGTCGTGATGCATGGGCTTGGGTCGTTTTTCGACTCCGTGCATGCTCCGACATTCCTCAAATTCGGTTGAAAAACGAACTTTTGGAAGAACGCCATCCCATTCACCTCACAGGTCGTACTGGAAGGTGCCGCCATGAGCCTAGCGGCCGGTACGGTAGGCACGTTGGTGTTCGAGAAGGGTCACGTCTGGTCGCCGGAAGAAATGGCCCAGGCGGTACTGATGGCGGCGTTGTTCAAGGGAGGGGGGCGACTTTATGCGACAATAAATGCCAAGAGGGAGATCGGGATCAATCAAAAATCAGAAGCTCCGCCGGTCGCCCCCGTAGCGATCGGAGGAATCAAGGCCGAGCCTATTGCCACGCCTCCGACGGGCCCGAAGGCTCCGGTAGAACAACCGGCGGGTCCCGCGGTTGCGAAACCTACCGAAGCTGCCAAAGCTCCTGCCGAATCGGCTCCAGCCGCAACTGATGCTCCCGCTCCCGCCCCAACTACCCCAAAAACTTCAAAAGTCGAAGCGCGGAAGAACGAGGCAGCGGCGATTCTCGAGTCAAGAAAAAAAATCACGGACAAGCGATGAGAGATCGCCGAATTGCAAAAAAAATTGAATGAACTTGAGATTTTATCCAAAGAAATGCCGGAAAAATTTGAGAAAGGGGAATATCTATTCACATTTGATGGAATGATTAAAACGGAAATTTGAAAAAAATATGCGCTTGATTGATATGGAGAAGCCACATATCTATGAAAAAAAGATGGTCATCCCCTTTTTAAGAAAAATGACGGAGCGGAATTCTCGATAGGATGAACAGAGAGTAGTAATTCACACAAATTAATAATTGCTAAAGTCAAGAATGATATTTCCGAACTCGAATCGGATATTATCCGCCTTCAAAGGGAAATCGACGTAAGAATCGCTTATGCTCCGAAAAAAGAGAGCGTTACCAAGAATACTCCAATTCTCGCTGCGACTCCTGCCATCTATGAGCCAGTTGCCCCGGTTTCCCCTATAACTCCACGAACTGCTGAATCTTCTGCCACAGTTGCTGCCGAACCCGTTGTTTCCGCAGAGTCCGCTCTGCCAGCAACTCCGAAACCGGCCGAAACGAAAGCCGACGCTCTCGCGGACCCGAGGGTACCGAAAGAATCGCCTGCCGCCGCGAGCGCCGAAACGACAGTAGCTCCGAAAGAATCGCCTGCCGCTACGAGCGCCGAACCGGTCGTGGTACCGGTTCCGAAAGAAGCGCCTGCCGCTACGATCGCCGAACCAGCAGAGGCTCCAAAACAGGTTCCAGCCAACAAAAGAATCGACGAGTTGACTGTCCAAATACGTGACAACGCCAAACTCATCGACGCAAAAAAATTAGCATCAAAAAAATTCGGCGTGAACCCGGCAGAGAGAGCCAGACTATTGGCGGAAATAGACTCGCTGACCGATCTAAACGCCGCTATCGATTCAGAAAGGGCAGCCTTGAGGGCATCCTCAACAAAACCCGCAACCAGTGCATCCCCGGATGCCCCCGCTGTCAAAGCGCTCCAAGAACCGGAAGCATCTCCCTCGCCCGTACCGGCGGAATCCGCTGTCGCAACCGCTCCCCGGCCTGCGGAAACCTCCGCTCCCACGAATGTGGGCTCCGAAGCTCCGAAAACGGTTGTAGCCGACCCAATAGCGCCTGCGATAGAGGTTCCATCTGCTCAAGGAATCAGTGGCTTGCAAGATGAGCCTAGCCGGATTTCAACACGAAATGCCGAACCGGTAGCGGACACCGCCCAGAGAATCAAGATGCTGGAAGATGAATTGAGCCGAATTTTGACGCGACAATCGGAAATCCCTCTGGAAAGAGCTAAACTTGATAGATCTCGTGATCGTGAGGAAATATTAAGTCTTTTGGAAGAAGGGCGTACGCTGAACGGCCAGATTGTCGCTAAAAAGCTCGAATTGAGAGAATTGAGAGGGGAAGCTCCGACAAAACCTTTTGAGGGTCCGATCCCAGACCTCGATGCGACGCCTCCAACGACCCCGTAAGTCTCTAAGCAAAAATAAGTTGCAACTTTGCCGCGCATGCATGAGGTATCAAGCAAGGCGACTCTACGCAGTGGAGCCGGCTCCATAAATATGAGGAAACGATGGCCGAAGCTCGTATATACGATGGGAAAGCGTAAGTTATTTTCCCTTAGAGACTAAGCATCAGGGCTGTTCATTTCTGAATTTTGGTTTTCGGTATTTTACGGTTATACCCAATAGGAATTGGTTTTCGGTATTTTACGGTTACAGATTCGGTTAGGTATATATACACGATAGGCAAGACGAAATTTCTACTTTTAATGGAGTAGGGGAAAATACGACATTTCTAGTTTTTCTTTGACAGTGATTTTTAAATTTGCTTTTTACATATCTTTCCAGTATAATGGAAAGATAAATTTTATATTACTATAAATCATACTATGATGGAAATATATATAAAAAGACCAAAATATTTCCAGCAAATAATTCCCCTGATACAAAAAGATATTATCAAGGTTTTCATAGGGCAAAGGCGTGTTGGAAAATCCAAGCTCATGCTCCAGACGATAGATTATCTACGGCAAGATCTTGGCATAGACAGTGCGGAGATAGTTTATATAGACAAGGAAAATATCGCATTTGATTATATCAGAGATTATGAATCTCTCTATATGGCAGTACAGGGTTTTTCCCATATTTTCATAGATGAGATCCAAAATATCGTTGATTGGGAAAAGGCGGTATTGTCATTGCAAAATGAATGAAAGGATGTGTATATCACCGGAAGCAATAGCAATATGCTTTCGTGAAATCTGGCAACCAATCTTCGATGAAGATATATGCAGATAGAAGTATATCCCCTCTCTTTCATCGAGTTTCTCGATTTTCACCGATTCCCCGACTCCATGGAGAGTTTTTATAGCTATATCTCCTATGGGTGACTCCCTTACCTGGCTAACCTGAGTTTTACAAACGATACGATCTATGATTATCTCAAAAATATTACCGATACCATTATCCTACGAGATATCATAGAGCGTTTTGCATTGCGAAATATATCATTTTTCCATAATCTTCTCAAATATATAGCTCTCAATATCGGCAGTATATTTTCCTCTCCCAATATCTCCGCTTTTCTCAAAAATCAGAACCAAAAGATATCACCGACGACGATACTCGACTATCTGGATTATCTCAAAACCGCCCTAGTTATACACGAATGCCCACGATACGATATCAAGTGAAAAAGGGTTTTTGAGGTACGGCAAAAGTACTTTTTTACCGATATCGGTATCAGGAATTCTATCGTCGGATGATACAGAAAATCTGACATATCCTGAATACTCGAAAATGTCGTTTTTATGGCACTCAGATCAAACGGATGGAGCGTAAAGATAGGAGAGGTCGACGGACGGGAAATAGATTTTGTCTGCGAGAAAAAGGGGGAGACGATCTATATCCAGGTTGTCTATATCACAGAAACACCCGAGACGCTTCAGAGAGAGTTGGCTTCTCTTGAGATGGTGCGGGATAATTGGTCCAAGTATCTCATAACGACAGATACATATGAGGAAAACGAAAAAATAAACGGTATTATCCTAAAAAATATCAAGGATTTCATCAGAGATATCGAAAAGGGCTTGATTCATTAGATTTTGGGCTCTTCCGCTCGGGCTTCCATGGTTTGGCGAGTTGGTTTTTCTCCAATAGGGATAAGGGAATAGTCAATGATTAGGGGTATTTTGAGCGAGTACCATGACAGAATCCCGAGTGAAACATACGTTGGATCTTTCTCTCTTCTGGAACATTCAATCTATACCCAACGGGAATTGGTTTTCGGCTTTTTACGGTTACGGATTCGGAACAGGTTTTATTTTTCTTCTTTCGGGAGCTTAGTCTCCAAGCAAAAATAACTTACGCTTTCCCATCGTACGCATGAGCATCAGCCATCGTTGCCTCATACTTGTGGAGCCCGCTCCACTGCGTAAGAGTCGCCTTGCCTGATACCTCATACGTACG
>CAIVSN010000025.1 GCA_903908595.1 uncultured bacterium | reverse complement strand
GGCACGAAAGGGTTCCTCCCGCTTTTTTCCGGCGTGAACGCGTTAAAAAACGAAGGAGGGGCATTTAAATGGGGCAGGTTTTTATGGAAAAACGTGTCAAGCGGAAAAGTTTTTGGTGGTGGCGGAGGGGTTGATAGTTACGAAAAATTACTGTTTGTCAAATACGATCGCGGCGTGGTTTTGGGGTTTAGTTCCCCGGCACGCACCCACTGGAGTCCACGTTCTGCGCCTGATCTTTCTGGCAGATTTTCTGGGCGACTTTCCGGTACGGGTCGAGGAATTTTTTCCCGGTTTCGAGCTCGATGTAGATGCGGCCGAGCTTGCCTTCGTAGATATCCTTGCTGAGCTGCGCGTCGCCGACTTGGCTCATGAGGTTCGTGTATTTCTCGACGATTTCCTTGTCGACGTCGATTTGCAGGGTATTGATGTTGTCGTAGCGGGCAATCCAGTCGACTGTGGTCTTGGCATCCTCCACCTTCGGCGTGAACGTATAGAATTCTTTGACCCGGTTGAACGTCGACACCGTCCGTGCCCCGACGTTTTGGAGGAATCCCGAAATTCCGGTATCCTTGTCCGGGGTGGTATAGTTGGTTTGGTTCCGTTCTTCGGCCGCGGAAATATCCGAGTACAGCCCGGTTTTTTTGAGTTTCGGCGCGTATTCCTTGTCCCGTTTCTGGCGGGTGGCTTCCTCGTGGGCAGACTCGGTTTTGAGGTCGCTTTGTTGCCAGATGGCCATGCCTTTGGCAATGTTTCCGGCCGTTTGGGAGAGCTTGGCGATGGAATCGCGGATTTTCTTGTAGACGTCGGCTTCCTTGCGGCAGTCCTGCTGGGCGTCCGGACCGTACGAAGCGTAGATCTTGTCGGGGAAATCCGCCGGCACGAGCAGGAGGCCTTCCTTGATGGCGGGCCGTCCGAGAACGCTCGTCCGGTAGACGCTGAGCACGTCGATATGGTTCGTGAGGAGGAATTCGCCGAGCTTTCCGAGCTGGACTTTTTCCTTGCCCAATCCCTCGATGACGGTATTGCCCTCGACTTCGACGGATTGGCCGCACTTCCGGTAGACGGATTCTATGGCTCGGCTGATGGCGTCCTGGCTTTTGAGCAGCAGGTTGAGGTGTTGCCGGAGCGCCGGGGGCACTTCGGACTTGAGGCTGAGCTCGGTCGTGAACGCAGCGGAATCCAGATACGAGTCCTGGGTCAGCGACACATTGACGCCCCGGACGATGGCCGCGTTCGCCTCGCTCAGATTCTGGCTGGTAGTATCGGTGGCAGCGGCGCCGGTCACGTTGCAGGAGGCGCTGTTCGCGGCGTTCGTGAGCGCGCTGATACTCGTATTCAGCTTCGTGATATACGCGCTGACTTCCGGCGGCGGACCGTTGTTGATCTTGCATTTTTCCGCGGCAAAAAGCGGCAGGGAAGCCGTATTCCAAATCACGAGGGCGATGATGAGCCGGAACGTCCTAGCCTTGGGGGATTTCATCTATTTTTTGAACGAGTGAAGTAAAGTTTCCGATATGGTCGACGAAGGCTTTGGTAAAGGCTTCGAACTGGTTGAGATTGGAAGTGAAGCTATCCGCGTATTCGTTTTTCAATTCGGCTTCCTTGATGGCGGAGTATTCGCTTCGGAAACTGCGCCCCGGCTTGAGTTTTCGTTCGGTATGGTCGGTGGTGAGCGCTTCGAGCGTGCTGATGCCGTAGTCCCGCTCGTTGTTCGCGATGATCGGGAGCGCGTTGCTCCGCTTGACGCTGAGCCCGTAATCTTTGAATACCCCGGATTCCATTTCGTCGAATTCCTTTTGCGCGTCGGTCTGGCTCGGCTTCCCGCGCGGGGTTTTCTCTCCGGGAAGATTGAGGATGGGTGCCGGAAGGCTCGTTACTACGACCCCGATGTGCGCCATGCTCGGCAAGTCCATGTCCTTGAGCAGCAGTTGGAAGAAATTGTTCGTGGGCTTGGCCTGGATGAAGCTGGATCCCGCGAATTCTTTGACGATTTTGAAATTCTGTTCGAGAATGGACTGGATGGAATAGCTGTTCCCGCCCCCGAGCAGGGTCGTATCGTACATGACGAACTTGACGTCGATACAGAAGAACCCGGTGCACTTGAATCCCTTGTCGGAGTTGTAATCGTTTCTAGCCGCGGCCGCTCCGGTGGCCGTGCTGCCGGTCCCGGTGGCATCGGTAGTTCCATCGGTATCCCCGGAACTGGACGAAGAATTGCTCCCGAGGTACGTTTGCGATTGGAGGTCGTCGATCAGTTCGGGATCCACCCCCAGGAGCGTGTTGCCGCTCGCGGCGCAGGCTTCGGATACCGAAGGCACTTTCGGGTCCGTGGCCCCGGTGCCTCCGGCCGGTGGCACGAGCGTCCAACCCGATGCCGCGAGATCGTCGGCGGTGGTATCGGTGATCTCGAAGCCCGTCCGGGGCGTCGAGCCGTACGTTTGCGAGTTCGATATAAAATTCGCGGAACTCTGCTTGCTCTGGTTCGGCGTCCCGTTGTAGGGGACTTCTGAGGAAAAAATGACGGCGTGGATCATTTCGAGGTCCTTCATCAGGTCGAAGCTCGAATTGTCGAGCGATCCGTCGGAATAGATCGCGGAATTCCCGATGCGGGACAGGGTTTTCTGCTCCCGGGACACCTCGGACTTGATGGTCTCGAAATCGCTCTTGATGACCCCCTGGACACAGACGACGACTTCTTCGGTGAGCCCGAGCTTGTCAACGTTCTCCCCGCCGTTGACCCGGCTGAAAATCGGCGCGAGCATGCCCGCTTCGATCTGGCTGAGGTCGTCGGCAGTGAATTCCTGGCCGGGCTTGAGGAAGGGCTTGGTTTCCGGTCACTTGAAACATTTCGCCTGGATAGCCTTGTTCATGCGGGCGTTGGAGCCGACGATGCGTTTCCCGACGAGCGCTTTGGTCACTTTGCCCTGGCCGGAGTCGATCCGGCGGTAGAGATCGGTCCCGAGGTCCTCTCCGATATACCCCTCTCCGTGGCTTACGCTCGGCAAAAGAAGGGCGATGATGAGAAGACTATGGACGAGCAGGCGAGAAGGTGAGGCCATTTTTTGTTGAATGTATGGCAATTGTAGCAGGTTTTTGTTTGGAGAGCAACAACTCTGCAAGAGAATCTTCGATTTTCTCCTGGATGAACCGGCGGACGGGCCTCGCGCCGTACGCGGGGTCATAGGTTTCCTTCTGGATGTGGGTGACGACCTTGGTATCGTAGGTCAAATCTACGCCGACTTTCCGGAGGCGTTCCACGAGGCGTTCGAGCTGGATCTTGATGATTTTGCCGAGGGACTTGGTGTCGAGCGGGGCAAACACCAGGATCTTGTCGATCCGGTTGATGAACTCCGGCGCGAAAAACTCGTCGAGGTCGCCGACGATCCGCTTCTTGATGACCTCGAAGTCCTTGATGATCTTGTTTTCTTCCTTCTCGTCGAGGTTGAATCCGATCTGGGCGGCCTTGTTCGTGAATTCCTCGGCCCCGAGGTTGGACGTCATGATGATGATGGTATTCTTAAAATTCACCTTCCGTCATTTTCCATCGGTAATCATCCCGTCTTCGAGGATTTGCAGGAGCAGGTTGAACACTTCGAAATTCCCCTTTTCGATTTCATCGAACAAGACGACGGAATAGGGCTTTCTGCGGACTTTTTCGGTGAGCATCCCGCCTTCCTCGTACCCGACGTATCCCGCGGTCGTCCCGATGAGCTTGCTCGCGCTGGAGCGCTCGTTGAACTCCGACATGTCGATCTTGATGAGCGCCTTGGGGTCGCCGTAGAATTCTTCCGCGAGCACCTTGACGAGCTCGGTTTTCCCGACCCCGGTCGGCCCGAGGAAGAGAAAACTCCCCATCGGCCGGTTCACGTCCGCGATCCCGGTCCGCGAACGCTTGATGGCGTTGACGACCGAATTGATCGCTTCGTCCTGGTCGATAATGCGCTTTTTGAGCTTGGATCCGAGCTGCCCGAGCTGGATGATGTCCTGGGTATCGAGGTTGCTTTCCGGCACGCCGGTCATTTGCTCGACGATTTTTTGGATGTCTTCGCCCGTGATGTGCATCCGCTTGGCGCGGGGGATGTTCTTTTTGGCCCTCCGTTCCTGGATTTTGGCTTCGAGTTCTTCCTGTTTTTCTTTGGCTTTGATGGCCTTGTGGTACTGCTGGCTGATGAGGAACGCTTCCTTTTCCTTGGTGATGACCTCGATTTCCTCCTTCATCTTCTTGATTTCGTCCTCGTCGAAATTGTACTTCATGGACTTGCTGGAGCAGGCCTCGTCGATGAGGTCGATGGCCTTGTCAGGAAGGAAACGGTCGGTAACGTAGCGCGTGGAGAGGTTTACCGCATCCAATATGGCGTCCTCGTCGATGATGAGGTTGTGGAAATCCTCGAAGCTCGGGGCGAGTCCCCGGATGATGGCGATGGCGAGCTCCTGCGTCGGCTCGTCCACCTCGATCTTCTGGAACCTCCGTTCGAGCGCGGAATCCTTCTCGATGTACTTCTGGTACTCGGTGAGCGTGGTGGCGCCGATGACGCAGATTTTGCCCCGGCCCATGGCGGGCTTGAGGATGTTGGCCGCGTCGAGCGTCCCTTCGCCGGAACCGGCCCCGATGATGGTGTGGATTTCGTCGATGAAGAGGATGATTTCGTTTTCGAGCTTGCTGGCCTCATCGATAATCTGCTTGATGCGGGCCTCGAATTCCCCGCGGTACTTGGTGCCCGCGACGAGCCCGGAGAGGTCGAGCGCGACCACCCGTTTGTTCTGCATTGCGAACGGTACCTGACCTTCGATGATGCGGCGGGCGAGTCCTTCGATGACGGCGGTTTTCCCGACTCCCGGTTCCCCGACGAGGCACGGGTTGTTCTTGGTTTTGCGGTTGAGGATGCTGATGAGGCGCTCGATTTCGCCCTCGCGCCCGATGATCGGGTCGATTTTGCCCTGCTTCGCCTGCTCGGTGAGGTCGTTCCCGAAGAAATCGAGCGCCGGCGTGGTACTTTCGGATTTTTTGCCTTCCTGCTTCTTGTTGGCGAAGAACGGGTTGTTCATGTCCTGTGCCTCGTTCATGTTGCTTTCGAGCGCGTTGAGGATGCCGTCGAGCGGCGCGAACATGCCCCCGCCCTTGTTCTTGTGCGCGTCCCGGGAGAGCTTCACGAGCTCGGCCTCGAAGTCCTTCGGGCTGACCCCGACGAAGTCGAAAAACTGCACGAGCCAGGTTTCCTTCGGCGTCCGCAGGAGCGAGAGCAGGAAATCCTCGATGCCGGCCTTCTGCTTCTCGTAGCTCGCGGCGATTTTGACCGACATGAGGATGAGGTCTTTGACCCGGGTGGAAAGCCCCGCATACGGCCCGCTCGCGCCGTTGCGATAGGCGTTGAACGGCCGCTTGAGAAACACTTCGGCCACGATCTTCTGGTTGACCCCGTAACTGGAAAAAATATCGAACACCGGGCCGCTCGTGGATTTCATCGCTTCCAGGAACACGTCCTCCGGGAGGATTTCCGGGAAATTCCCGCCCTTTACCGTGTTCTCGGTATCGATCATGAGTTTTTTGTATTCGTCGGAAAAGTTGTTGTACATAGGTGGAAGGTTATTCACAAGGCGTCATTGTACCAAAAGTTTCGCGGGATGCAACGACTGGGGGTTGCAAAATGCAAAAATTGTGGGGGGAGTGGGGATGGGAGGGGAAAAATGGAAGAATTATTCGGTGGAAGTTTGAGGGATTATGCGTACACTGCGGAAGATTTCATAAGGTTGCGTTCCGTTTTGGAATGATCCGATTATCTTTTGAATAACTCACGCATGTCTTACGAAACATTTCTCGCTTCCATAAAAAATTCGATCGTTTCCGCATGAATCTCCCAATCCTGGGAAGAATTCGAAAGGGACGAATCTTGGCAATACTTGATTTCCTGCTTTTTCGAACACGTCCAGGCAATCGAATCGATAACCGCGATCGGATACGTTCCTTGCGATGTTTCTTTCCGGGAAATCCTTTCGGGTGACTACCCGATAATTCGCGGTAACGATCTATCACGTTTTCAAGAAAGCTACTATTCTGGCAAATCGGACCTCGTGCCCTCAATCATGTTCGTCAATAGTCAAAATCAGAAAATCATTTTGGATTTCTGAAAGGCCGGACTCCCATTTTAATTGTCAGAGCTATGTTCCAAACAACTTTTTTAACGCTTTCCGAAGACTTTCTTTCCGAGCTTTCGCTTTCCCCGGAACAAAGGGTATTTGTCGATTCCAAAATCGGGTCTTTTTATGCCGCACATGCCCAACTCGTGGATGAATTCCTGAAAAACGATTACGAAATCGAGGATATCTGTTTTAGGGTGAACAATGATCCGGGCAACCTTTGGAACGGGATTCCCCGTGTTGATTGGTACGTTCCCGTGAACGACGATTCCATCGATCTTTCCCGGTGCGTTCTCGTGATTCGTTTTTCCCTTCCGAACCTTCCCGGCACTGAGGATATGAGCGATACGCGGTATGTGTTGGTGGAATTTCCCGGGTAGCGGATTTCGGAAATAATCAGTACGGTTTGACAAAATACCGTTTTCTCGAAAAATGGATTTTGTCCGATTCTTCGAACGGATGTTTCTTTCTTCTTTTTACGGAGGTACAAAATGGGTTGGGGTAAGCCAAAGCCAAATACGTTTGGTGGATTCAAAAAAGAACGCAACGATCGTGGTCAACACGAGTCGCTTCATGGTCCCAATGTGGACGGTGACGTATCGCGAACGCACCATGTTCACTATCATAAGGACGGCATGACGGTTCAGAAAGGAAAACAAAAATACACCGTCTCTCGACGTTATTGCAGCAATTGCTGTAAAGAAACTTCACAGAGACGCAATAACAATGACACTTGGTATTGTTCAAATTGCCAGAGTCATATGGCTTCATATCCAAAGTGAATGTCTCATTCCTTTGGCACTGGGCGAATCTTCGGATTCGCCTTTTCTAAAAACCTCGTCGGGAACGGAGGTATCGTTAAGTTTCTTACCTGAGGGGCTCACGGAATCGCGGTTGATAATTACCGCCGCATCTTCGCAATCACTTCCTCTTACAAAAAAAATGGTCAAATAGCACGAATCCGAAACATTTCGTGCATTTCCCAAAAACATCCGATATACTTGGCCGAACCATTTAACCACCCCCCATGAAAATTTGCAAATTCTGCGGAGAACAGAATCTCGATTCCCGAACGAAATGCAGCCGGTGCTCGGTCTGACTCGAAGAACCCGTGATTTCGTTGGTCCAAGAGAACCCGTTGGGAGCCAACGGGTTCGTTCTGGATGTTCATGAAAACCCATCGGAAGCCCCGATCGACATAACCGTTCCATCCGAGACCGCCTACGCGGTTCCGCTCTACCTCGTTCCGACCTGGAAATTCATCCTGTATTCTCTGGTGACTTTCTGACTCTACGAATGGTATTGGTTCTATCGGATGTGGAATACCGTCAAGGAACGGAACGCGCTGGACGCTTCCACGTTTTGGAGGTCATTTTTCGGGGGGTTGTTTTCCGGGGAATTGTCCAAGGAAATCGTCAAGTTGCTGAACGCGAAGGAGATTCCCCACAAGATCAATCCGATTTTCATCCTGATATCGTATATCACGCTGTGAGCTTTGGTCAAGCTTCCCGATCCGTATTGGCTGGTTTGCTATTTCACGTTTTTGCCGCTGCTTCCGTTGGTTGACGGCATGAACGAATACGGGAAAAAGACGGAGTGAAAACTTCCGGAAGAAAATATCAGGTGGTGGCAGGTGATTTTGGTGATACTTGGGGCAGTATGGCTGGCCTTTGGCGTAGTTTGAGCGTTTTTCCCGGAGGAGGCGTTGGATTTCCCGGAAGGTGAAAAAACTTCGAGCGCCACGGAGGAGTCGTCGGGCGCCGCGGAGATGTAATTCAGGGGGGTTGATAGTTATACCCAACGGGAATTGGTTTCCCGGTTTTTCCGGTCACATATTCGGACATCTTTTATTTTTTTCTTCGGTCACTTATTCCCGATAAGCTCCCGAAAGAAGAAAAATAAAACCTGTTCCGAATCTATGGCCGTAAAACACCGAAAACCAATTCCTATTGGGTATATAAGATACATAACGAAATCTGAGAGACTAAGTGGGATCTGATGATCAGTCCTAGAATAGTAGTATAATCTCTTACACGAGAACCCTGACGGAAAAGCGACCGTCGAAACCCTGATCGAGAAATGAAAGAACGGCTTCGTGATGGGCAGGCTGAGCCATGCGGAGTTTGCGCTTTCTGATCCGGCCGCCGCGGCCGTTCCCCCGCCGGGGAGAGGGATTTCCGCCGTCTTCCCCATGTGGAAGCCCACGTGGGGAAGAGGGACCGCTTTTATCCGGTCGTGTTTCTATCCGTCCTTCGCGCTTCGGCGTATTCCCTTGAGGGTGCCGGCTCGTCCGGGCGCGAGGAGGATGTTTTCCATGAATGGATCATGCTCGGAAAATACCGAAGCAAAGGCCGTTCGGTAAAAAACGTTGTCCACTCACCGTCCCTTCCCGTCCATGATGATCCGGATTCCGTATCCGGTCAGGGCTTCGGTGAATTCCTCGCTCATGAACTGCGAACACTGGTCGGTGTTGAATATCACTGGTTTCGCATAGAGGAGTACCGCCTCGTCGAGGCATCCGACGCAAAATCCCGTATCCATGTTGGTCGTGAGCTGCCAAGCCAATACCCTGACCCGAGAGGAGTTCGAGCACCACTTTCGTTTTGAAGGCAGCGGCATACCTTTTCTGTGATTTCCTGACAAGGAAATTCCCGTTGGGTATGCCATACTTTCTTGTCTTAATCCCCGTGAATTTTCTGTCCGGAAACCGGGGAGCATTATAATGACGGCTTTTACAAATTAGTTAATTGTAATCTTATTAATAACCGGTGAAGAATTAGTCAATCAATTCAAGGTTATTTTGACGAATAATTTGTTTCAACTAAGTCAAATGTTTGTTGCTCATAGACTTCAAGTCTGATTGGTCTTAAGATTATTCCAAGTAGAATTATTAATAGATAAATCAACGGTATAACTTGTTCAGGGAGGAGTTGTGGTATCTATGGAAATAGATTTTCAAACCAAATCAGGACTTATATTTATTTCTTTTGTCAAAAGGATTT
>CAIVSN010000024.1 GCA_903908595.1 uncultured bacterium | reverse complement strand
CGCCCTTGGCCACGACTACGCCCATCGCGGAAGTCAGGCTGGAGATGTCCGTGAGCCGTGTGCTGTCGCGGGCGTTCCCGGAATATCACTGGATGGAAAGGAACCCTATGGTGCCGAGTATGGACAAGATAGTGATAACTACGATAAGCTCCACGAGGGTAAATCATTCGTGGTTGCGGAAACGGGGGCGGGAAAGGGTGTTTTTCATAAATAACGATAGGAATGTTTTCCCGAAAATAGTAATCCATTCAAAATCGAAGTCAAATCGGATTAAAAATATCCGCGAGTTCGCAATTTTTCGTGAACACCGTGGACAACGGTTTCCTCGACTTCACGTCTCCGGGCGGGCACGGGTGGGGATACGCGGTGTTCGGCAAAGTGACCGAAGGCATGGAGATTATCGATGCCATCGAAAAAGTGGATACCGGACGGAAAGGCGGGCATGACGACGTGCCGGTAGAGGACGTGGTGATCGTTTCGATGAGGGTGGTGGGGGAATAATTCCATTCCCAATCCCTTCAGCGTAGCGCTCGATACACTGGAACGCGAAAGTCACATGGTCATGAAAGTTAAACGGCGATATTCCTATCGCCGTTTAACTTTGCTTTTGATTTTTAGTACGCTACAATATCCGAGATTTCCCACGGTTCTCGGGAAAGATTCCAAGTCCTAACTTTTGCCATATGGCCAACGCCAAAAAACCAACCGTTAAGAAGTTCAAAGGCTTTACGCTTGTAGAACTTATCGTTGTCATCACCATACTTGCGATTCTCGGCACGATAGGGTTCCTTTCCATCGGCGGCTATTCCTCCAGGGCGAGGGATTCCGCGAGAATCGGCGACGTGGCACAGTTGTCCAAATCCCTGGATCTCTCCATGGTCGTTTCCGGATCCTACCCGGTACCGGACAATGCCTTCGCCGTGACGTATTCCGGCGGTACGGTCTGGAACCAGGGAACGGTGGGGAGCACCGTCGTTCAGTATTTCAAAGGAACCATCGCGGGGGGAGGAATCAACAAGAAACCCGTTGATCCGCTCAAGAATACCGAATATGCCTATTCGTCCCTCGCGGAAGGCAAGGCTTACCAAATCAAAGCGGATTACGAGGGCGAGTTGAGTCAAACGGCCTACGACGGAAAAACCCTCGTGGCCATCGCTTCCGCGGCCGCATGAGATCCAACCATTGCCTTTGTTCGGTGAAATTTCGGTTGACTCACCGCCAAGACTACCACGGGCGGAATCGTGTACGTCATTGCCGTTCCAAGCATTATTACCAACAGCGGCACTACGTCCGGAAACACGGTAACGACCGCTTCGCTTTCGGGAACGCTCCTGTTCAATGGAAAGGCACTTCGTAACGCGAGTTCCTTCAATCCGTCGACGGTAGTATACAGCGGGGCGAAGACTGCATCGAATCCAAGCGGGCTTCCGGATACCGGAACCGGGACATACAATATGATGATCGCGCTCAAATCCTTATACGGCGCGAGCGATATCCAAAGCAACCAAAACGTCGCGACGCTCATGAATACGGCCACGGGTGGCCTTACGAGCTTTGGGACGAGCATCATCAGCGCACAACTCGGGGGCAGCGCGGTAAGTACGGGTGGCGGGGGCGGATCAACGCAATGTTTACCCGGCACGTATTCCGCAACGGGAAACCTTCCATGCTCGAATTGTACTGCTGGCTACTATTGCTCCGCATGAAGTACGAGCGCAACGCAGAACGCTTGCCCCGCGGATAATTATTGCCCCGCAGGCAGCTGAAGCCCGACATTATGCGGCGCAAATTCGACTAGCCAAACGGGGAGTACGAATATAAACGACTGTACGAGCGTCAATGTTATTCAGATGAATTTAAATTGGGGCTGAAACAGAAAGCCTTACTTGGTAAAATTAACAGCCGCAACGACATTTCAGAATTTATCGGACTTTGAGAACGTTTGTGCGCAATATGGGAAAATCTATACGAGATCGCAATCATCGAATCCTTGTGGATATACGACGAGCGCCAATTCTATCGTCTGAGATTGAAGTTACCCGGGCTTTACCTGCAGACAATCGGGAGATTTATGAACCATATCCTATTATACGGCAAAATATTGAACGAATACGAGAACGAATTATGATGCGAATTTTTGGATTTTCAATCCCTATGACATATCGAACGTAAGTTATAGAAGAACTTTTTGCGCGGAAGATTTCGGAACTTACTTCAAGCTGTACGAAGTGAGTTGCGCGGGTATCTCATCTCCGTGCTGAACTGCCAAATGAGATTCCTGGTGAAATGCGTGAGTGACGAATATGAATATTACCCTGCCCGCAGGATTTAGGATCGTTTGCCAGGATTCGTAAAAATTTTTCATTGGAAAAGCTTTGCCAGGATAACGCAAAGCAGAAATGCTCTCCGAAATCCAAAAACATTTTACTTTCGACCATACCCGTATACCATATCCCCAACGGTCCAACCATTGCCCCGCGCCCGTGGAACGGCGCCCTACCGGGCAATATGAGGACTCCAAAGAGTCGGAAGCCCTTCGGGGTTTCCCGGAACTCGGGTGGAACCGCTCCAATTCATGGAGTCCCGAGGCTTGAGCGATATTTCGCGTAAGCCTCTTTTTCGT
>CAIVSN010000023.1 GCA_903908595.1 uncultured bacterium | reverse complement strand
GCGAGCGGGAATTACGAAGCGATGTCAAGCGGAAATTTTATCCGGGACGAAAACCGGGAAACCAATTCCCGTTGGGTATATATACCCAATAGGAATTGGTTTCCCGGTTTTTCCAGTCACATATCCGGACATCTTTCATTTTTTTCTCCGGTCACTTATTCCCGATAAGCTCCCGAAAGAAGAAAAATAAAACCTGTTCCGAATCTGTAACCGTAAAATACCGAAAACCAACTTTGTCTGGAGACCTAGGCATATCCTTGTACTTGAATTCCAAAAGAAATAGCCTACACTTGATACGAAAGTCATATTATTTCCAAATTCCCGATATGAAAAATTCCAAAAGACCCAGCTCCGTTTCAGGGTATCTGCAAAACGGCACATTTGGGGTGGGTACCCCGGACCGCGCCAAACCGCAGGTTCGCACGCAAGCGAATTGACGAAACAAACGCCCCTGGCTCGCGACGTTCGGGTATTTCCCCAGCTTCCGGAAACTGCTTTCGAACGGGCTGATCCTCCTCATGCTGGCCTCGAATTTTTCATTTTTGTGAATGGCGACGGGAACATGGGTCGATACCGCCGAAGCCACGACCGCGGCCGCGTGAGCCAGTCAATACAGTCCGAGTCAAACCTACGTTGCCGGAGACCAGTTCGTCTACAACGGCAAAACGGTTTCGGTGAGCGGAACCGGCGCCGGAAGCGTGCCAGGAACGTATTTTCCAGGCTGTACCATTCCGGATGTCGTGGCGTGGAGCGGCGCGAGCGTCCAGATTTGGTCATCGTGCAATGTCGGGGCAACGGGCGAATTTGGAACGGGAGGCCTCTACCAATGGCATCGCAATGAGGTAATTTCCACATCCAGCGCTATCAGCGCGCTTGCGAACGTCCAATCCGGAAGCACCAGTGCGGGGCACTCCGATTTCATCATCGGGAATAGTAACGCATACGGAGGGAACTGGGCGGCGTTTACCGGTACCACGAACGATCCGAAATGGGTATCCGTTCTCTGCGGAAGCGGTTACCATATTCCCTCGGCCGGATCGGTAGACGCGAGTACGGAATGGGGAAAGCTCTTTACGATATTCGGGAGCAACAGCGGGTCCTACGACAAGATGCGTTCCGCGTTGAAACTTCCTCTCGCCGGAAAACGATACTACGTGGACGGAAACATTTCGAACCAAGGATCTGAGTGAAACTATTGGTCTTCTTCGCCAACTTACGAATGAGCCTATTTCGCCCAGTTTTCTAACGGCGGCGGAGATACTTCCAACAGCGACCTGCGATCCAATGGCTTTTCTCTTCGATGCATTTCCGACATTTCGAATAGCCCCTCGAATCTCGGTTCGATCGTAAACAATTTCCAGGCGCCCCTCCAATTGACGTTTTCCAACAGTGGGCAAACCTCCGAATCCGGTTCCGTGCTCGTGCGTATCACCAACGATCGCCATCGTGACATTTCCGGGATATCGGGATTCATTTTCGCCATTTCAAAAGAATTCGGTACGACCGAAGCGGCTTTCGATTGATTTTCCGGTGCCCTCTCGGCCGGTTGTTCGTGAGGGATAGATTTCAATCCCGACATGCTGACCGACAAGAACGTCTTCACATGCAAATTTGCCGTCAATCAAACGTTCGTTGACGGAAAAGTCGCCGAATTTTCCATTTCCTGAGTCAGGAATCCGAGCATTTCAGGAAAATATTCCTTCGAGTATTTCGCGCGCACGGGCGATACCGCCAACGAAACCGACGCTAGCGCTACCACCGGCGAAATGTTTTGGTGAGAAACGTTCATTCGAAACCTGAACGATTCGGTTGCGGCGCAGATCGAGAACGTATATGTCGCCAAGCCCACGGAACTCATCGTGGAGTTTTCCGAACCCATCTATATGGGAACCGCGGCGAATCCGGGGATCGTCTCTACGATTTCGGGACTTTCCGTATATTCCAATTGGACCGATTGGCAGAATCAGCGCTTGCTCCATATCAATACGTCCGAACAAGGAGCCGGAGTACCCTACGTGCTGAGCCTTTCGGGAGTTCTGGATTTTTCCGGTAACTCGTCGTGACTCCTTACGCATTCCTTTACGGGCATATCGATAACTTCCCCGCATATCGATTATTCGACTCCCAATTCCCTGATACGGGGGAAAACCGGGATCAACGTCAACGTGTATGGGAAAAACGATATTTTTTCCGGCAGTATCGATTCGATTTCGTTCTGATCGGGAATCACGGTCAGCCCGGTCGTGAGAAAACTGAACGACAATCAGATTTCCCTCAGCGTGGACGTATCCGAAACGGCCGATTTCGGAACGAGGGTAATGACTCTGGTCATCAGTGGGAAAACGTATCTTTCCTACGGGAACATTACCGTCGAAAAGGACTCTGGCAATATCGTGGCGGCCGCCAATGCCCGGGCGAATCCCCAATCCTTTTTCGTGGCGGAAACCACCCGCTATGCGCTTGAGGTACCGGTAAAACGGCGGTTGTCTCCCGGAGATTCCATCGAATACCAATTTCCCAACGGATTCGACGTGACCCAGGCCACGTTCGATTCCTGAGCCCTCGCGAACTATATGAGCTGAAGCGTGAATGGCGCTCCGAAGTACCGGGTTTCCCATGATATCGCTTCAAGAAAAATCATCCTTACCCTGACGAATTCGTATTATCCGAACGAAGTCGATACCCTTCTGGCGGGAATCCAGGGGTTGAAAAATCCATCGTTTTCGTGAAGCTTCATTGCCGATGTGACGACCAAAAATTCGATCTGACAACCGGTGGAATCGATGAGAACGTATCCTATTTACATTAAGGATTTCCCATCGTGAGGGAATGTCAAGAATATAACGATCCGGCTCGTCGACAGCAATAACGTGGCCCTGACCTGAGCATCGGGTGCCGTTATCAACCTGAATGGACCGGAAGGGTACCGCGAGGTCCTTGCCGATGCCAATGGAATCGCTTCGTATTCGGGTTCGTACAACGGGCGGTATTATGTCTCCATGGACAAGTACGTACGGATAAAGAGCGATGAAATAACCTACGTCGGCTCGGATTTTGTCACGGACAACCCTTTCTACGAATTCGTTCTCGATTCGGATCGCAGCGTCATTTTCGTTCTCAAATCGAACTCGGCTGCCGAATTTACCAGCATCGGCGGTACGATACGGGGGCTTTCCGGCAAAACGGTGACCCTTTGGATGTCGACGGACGAGGGATATTTTGAAAAAGACCTGAACGACGGATCCGCGCTACCTACCGATAATTTTTCCTATTCCATCAAGGTGCCGAAAAACGTGGGGAAATCCACCATGGGCATACGGCCGACGGCTACGAAATCCCTCTTTACCGCAGCGGGAACCACGACCGCCGCCAACCTGTTCGATTGGATGCCGCCAAGGGCCAAAGAAGTGGAAATACGGGATACGCCGATCGCCGGTATCGATTTCTCCGTATCGGTACCGAACGTCGAATTCACCGTTTCCGTACGGGATACCTTTGGGCACGCGATTCCGCATGCCCACGTGTACGCCTATTCGCCAAACGGCGATTCGATGGGGGTATATGGGAATACTGACCATTACGGATCGGTTGTTTTCATGGTAAAAGCGGGAACGTATGCGTACGGGGCTTACGTCGACGGGTTGCCTCCGCCGCCGGAATCGACCATCACGATCGGCGCTACCGCGAGCGGAACCCTGATCATTGCCCTTCCTGATACGATCATAGAAGGGATGGTGCGGAAAAATAGAGAAGGTCCGATACCCAATGCCGATATCTACGCGTTCGAATCCAGTAAAAACCTGTATCGGAAAGCCACGACGGACGAGGGCTGACGATACCGGATATTCGTGGAAGACGGAACCTGGCAGATCGGGGGTTGGATTCCGTCTTTCGGACCCCTCACGGAAACGGGAGTCGTCATCGAAGGAGTATCGAAAAACAATATCGATTTCTCCGTGGACGATGCCGGATACCGTACGATTACGGGAAGCGTTACCCTGGATAGCCTATCCGGTACGGGAATCGCCGGAACGAACGTGTATGCGGAACCGGCTGACGGCGATTATAACAAGGGAGGATACGCCTTCGTCGATGATTTCGGAAGATATTCGCTCCGCCTGAAGGATGGCAACTATCGCCTCCGAGCCTTTCATCCCCAATACGGGGAAATTGGAAGCTTTACCGGCGTGACTTTGTCCGGAAGCGACATTACCCGTTCGTTCGTGGTACCCCTCCCAAAAACCATCGAGATATCTTTTACCGGGGCCGGGGTCCCCTGAGACCTTGCGAATTTCTCTTGGTCGATCGATCTGGAAGACCGAGTTTCGGGACGATCCCTCTCGCAGCACATCAAATCCGATACCTCGTACCGAATGGGCAACGTTCCCCTCGGAATTTATTCTGCGCGCGTACGCGCTGCCGGATTGGGGGAAGTGTTCCATTCCGGCAGTTTCAACGTCAGTGCGGACCGGACCATTACGATCGCGATCGGCGGAAATCAGGCGCTCCTTCCCATTTTTGGAACCGTCTATGCCACGGGAACGACCACGGCGGTTGCCGATGCGTTCGTGGAAATTCGCGACCGGGACAAGCGCCAGGTTTTCGGAACGAAAACGAATTCGGGAGGAATCTTCGAAATCCGCGCCCCTCTCGGAACCAATTTTGAACTCACCGTACGGAAACCATGATTCGGATCCAGCGTGCTCTATACCGGATCCGTCACCGGGACGGGCACGCCGATGGGTTCGTTGTACCTGAATCCGATATCGCAAACCATTGCCGCCATCGGAACCGCCACTGCCGGAGCTACCGACCTTTCGGGACGGAAGGCCTTCGTGAGCGTTCTCTGAATCAACGGCGACGGAGGCGAAAATACCAAATGGCACGGGAAAGAAGTCCTGCTCGGTTCTTGAGGGATTTTCATGCTCCCGGGCATTCCTTCGGACTTCGGCAGCGGGAAAATCTCGCTCGCGGTAGAATGATACCGCCTCAGCAAATCCGAAGCGATCCACTTCGCTTCGTCGAACCTCGGGGTCGGAACGTTCGTTCTGAGTCCGGCAGACCTCGCCCGGCCTCTCACGACGTCCATTACTCCTTCACAGGGAGGAATCCTCTCCGACGCCACGACCGGCTTTCGGCTGACGCTTCCCACCGCCGCTCTGGGAAATGACGGAAATCCCGGATCGGTGACCGCGAAGGAAACGACTTCCATTCCCGATACGAACGGATTCGATATCATCGGGGGAAAGGCCATGGAAATCAAGGCCCAGGACAGTCATGGGAATCCCATTACCACGCTCACGTCGGATGTCATCGTGGAGCTTGCGTATTCCGGTTCGCAGCTCGTAACCGCTTTTTCGGGAATTACCCTGGATCACATAAAGAATCTCCAGATATCCCATTACGATCAGACGACGTTTTCCTGGGTGCCGCTTCCGAGTAGCGTCAGCGCTTCGAGCGGATCGATATTCGAGAATTTTACCGGCTCGACCCGGCTCTCGTCAATCTCCGGATACCAGAACGTCCTCTTCGTCATCAGGGCATCCACGGATCACTTTACGCTCTTCACTTCGCTCGTAAGTACGGCGGTCAACAATTCGACACCGGCGGCAAGCCCTCCCGTGGTCGTATCGGGTGGAGGAGGCGGAGGCGGGGGTAGTAGTGGAGGCAGTGGAGGCAGTGGTGGCGGTGGAAGCAGCGGAGGTGGAAGCAGTGGTGGCGGAGGCGGGGGCGGATCATCGACGGTCGCCACTCCCCCAGCCACGGGAACCCCCCCAACCCCGGTTCCGACGTCCATAGTCACGGGAATCGTCGCGACCTCGAAAAACGTCTCGAATTACTTGTGAACGGCGGAACAAGCCCTGGTCCTCAAAACCGGAAAGAGCATCGACGCCGCGCTGACCATCAATCGGGATGGCAAAGCCATAGCCCTTTCGTCCATTCTTTCCCAGTGAGCCAGCGGAGTCACCTCCAAAGGCAAAAATCTCGTCTCGTTCGCGGTGGGCGACACGATCAGCACGACGAAAGAAGGCAGCGTTCAACTGGCCATCAACGGATACTCCACCCTCGATATTTCCCCGCTCGCCAGCGTGAGCATCAGCGATGCCGGGAAGGATTTTCTCACCTACGAAAACCTTTCCGGTCAGGTAAAATACGCGTTTTCCAAACGGGAAGAAGGGAATTTTACCTACAAGATCAAGGGGAAAACCGGATATGCGACCATCCGGGGAACCACCCTCGAGGTCAACAGCACCGACTCGGGCAATACGTATGCCCTCATCGAAGGAAAAATCGACGTGTACAACTCCGTGCTCAAGAAAACGGTTTCCATGGTTTCCTGAGATACCTACACGGCCTATGCCAATGGCAAAGAATCCCTTACCGGGCCAAGCGCGAAACCAAAATTTGCCGCCTGCGGCGTATTCACGGACGTGGAAAGCACGGGAGAATGGTGCCCCTACGTGACGAAACTGCTCTCGAAGGGAATCATTCGGAGCAATGCCACCTATTCGCCGGACAATCGCATTACCCGGGCGGAACTCCTCAAAATGACCGTTATCGCCTCCGGAGCCATGCCGGCTTACGATGTCGATTATACCTACGGCGACATACGGGCGACCGATTGGTTCGCGCCATACGTTTCGACCGCCAAGAAACTCGGGCATATCTCGGCGACGAATGCGAATTTCGAACCGAATCGTCCGATTACCCGGGCGGAAGCCATGAAGATACTGCTGAATTTCAAAGGAGCGAACACGAGTTTCGAACCGGCGTACGATAAGAATTATACCTACGATGACGTATGGCCGACCGACTGGTTCGCCCCGTACGTTTCGACCGCCAAGAAACTCGGGTACATTTCGGCGACGAACCTGGATTTCCGCCCCCAGGATCCCATCTCGCGAGCGGAAGTGGCCAAAATCATCAATACGGTATTCCTGCAATAATTTTCTCATATGAAATCGAAAATCCTCAGGATCGCGAGCGCCGTGTTCCTAGCGGTCCTCTTGGTTTCCTGCGGGAAAACGGAAGAAGCGCCGAAGGCAAAAGCGCCGGCAGATTACAAAACCCTGTACCGGGAAGCATTTCTGGAGTATCAGAATTCCACGACGGAAATTCCGAAAAACGGCAAATTCGATTTCGAACTTACCGCCAACGTCGACGGAAACGAGAAGAAGCTCGAAAGTTTTGCCGGGAAAAACTTCGGGGAAATTTTCTCCTCGCTCAGTTTGAAATTTTATGGAGACTATAATTTTTCGAATATCGAGCGCGCTTCCCTGCTCGCGAATATCAAGGCCTATCTGAACCAGGGAAATACCTGACAGGGGGATCTCGACATGATAGCCGAGATCGATTCCTCGGGATCCTTGGCTTACACGATCCGCAATCTCGATCCGAAACTGCTCGCCTTCTTCGAAATCGACAAGGAAACTTCCGATACGCTCGTCTCGCTTGCGGAAGAATACCGGTGAACGTCGCTCGTATCCGACATCGGAACGAATTTTCTGAAAGAAGTTCTCGTATCGTTGAAGGAATCTTCGGAAAAGGGTCCCCTCTATCAAAACTCCAAAGAAGAAGAGCAAAAAATTATCGATGCGTTCCTCAAGAGCGATACCGTGGAAATCCTTTCCTGACAATCGATCAACGATTCCACGGAACGTCTTTCGTTCCGGTTCAATCCGGAGAATTTTTCCAAATTTCTCAACGAAACGGCCAAAATCCTCGGAAACGGGAATGAGAAGAAGGATTTTTCCGGCGATGCGAAAACCCTGTCGGATACCGTCAGGATCGAAGGGGCTTTCGATCTCCGAAATAAGCGCGTCGTCAATTCCGATATAAAACTCGTCCTGAGGATTGCCGGAGAAGACGAGAAAACGAATCAGAAAAAGACCGACGATCTGGTGGCAAAGATTCGTTTTGCCTTGCCGAATCCCGCGAGGCTCGACTTCGATATCGACACTCAGATATATGCCAATTCTTCGCCGGATAACGTTTTACGCCTTCGATTCAAATGACTTATAAAATAAGTATACCCACGTTCGTTTTCTTCGGATTCGGAATGGCCCTCGCGGCGATCGTGCTCTTTGTCTCGCAGCTGTTTTTCCCGTACGCGCTTTCCTCGTATTTCTTCGCCCTCAACGGCCATCTGAAAGATCCCGATATCGTGGTGGTGGCATTGGATGATGCCACCATAAATTCGGCTTCCTTCAAAAGATACCAGGATATCAGCCGGTGCGATTATGCCACGCTGCTGAAAAACCTGCTGAATTCGGAACCGAAGGCCATCGGCGTCGACGTGTTCTTTTCTTCCGCTTCGAAGGACGCCGGTTGCGATGACGAACTTTCGGGGCTCCTACAAAAGAATCCCAACATATTCGTCGGAAGCGAGTACAACGAAAAAACCAAGGAAATCATTCCCCTTTTCAATGGCAAGAAAAATTTGGAGACTATCGGCTTGGTGAATATCCACGGGTACCACCTCGCCGGGGCTTTCGCCGAGGAATTCCTTGGCATTGCCCACAAAACCGACACGAGAAACTCGCTGCTCCTCTATTCTTTTGGGAAAAATATCAACGTCCTCCCCATTTCGCTCTCCCTTTACCAATACGCCATGGGCATACCCAGCGTGGACATATCCCAGAACGAGGTTGCCTTTGCGGGAAAAAACGCGTTTCCGCACTCCGATGGGCGGCTGTTTATCAATTTCTTTTCTTCGAATTATCCCGAGATCAGTTTTATCGACGTTATTTCCAACCGTTTCGATCCCGAATTCTTCCGGGGGAAAACCGTTTTCGTCGGGGCGACTTCCCACGACATCCATGACGAATTCTATACGCCCTACGATACGCGCAACTTCATGCCGGGAGTCGTCATACATGCCAATGCCTACAACTCGCTTACGGCCCAAAAACCGATCCTGCCGATTCCCTTTTGGATGCAGATGCTGCTTTGACTCGCGTTCGTGGGAATATTCATGGCCGTCATCACCGTATCCACGAGCATTTTCCGCGGGATCGCTTACGGGATCGGCCTGCTGGCCGCGACGATCGTAACGGCTGCGGGCCTGTTTTATTTTTTCGGGATCTTCGTGGAAATCTTTCCGTTGGTGACCGTATCGATATTCGCGGGACTCTCCGCGTACCTGTGGAAATTCGTCGAAGAACGCCAATCGAAGAACGAAATCCGCTCGATGTTTTCCAAATACGTCTCTTCCGACGTGGCGGACGAACTCATCCGAAAGGGAATCGACAAACTGGAACTCGGAGGACAAGAGAGAGAGGTTACGCTCTTTTTTTCCGATATCGTCGGATTTACGGATCTGAGCGAAAAATTGACTCCGGCCGATCTCGGAAAGGTCATGAATGCCTATTTCGAAGAAATGTCCACTATCATCCTCCAGAGACGCGGGACCATCGACAAATTCATCGGCGATGCGGTAATGGCATTTTGGAACGCTCCGACGGAACAGGCGAACCATGCGGAACTCGCGTGCGAGTCCGCCGTCCTGCAACGTCAAGCGCTTGCGAAAGTACATGGATTCGTCCATTCGATCGATGCGGGCATGAGCATCGACATGCGCATCGGGATTCATACGTGAAAGGCCGTTATCGGCAATTTCGGATGTACGCACCGTTTCAACTATACCGCTTTCGGGGATTCCGTAAATCTCGCTTCGCGGCTCGAATCCATCAATAAGCCATACGGGACGAACATCATGATCAGCGAATCGACGTACCGGCAGCTTCCCACCGGGAAATTCATTACCCGGGAACTCGATATGATCGTGGTCAAAGGAAGAACCGAGCCGGTTCGGATCTACGAACTCATGGGATTTGGTTCCGATTCAAAACCCGATGAGAAAGAAAAGATCGACGCTTACGCCAAGGCCCTTGCCCTCTATAGAAATCGCCAGTTCGCCGAAGCGGCCGGGATTTTCACTACGATTGGGGACGTCCCTTCCTTGAAATTCGTAGAAAGGTGCCGGGAATTGGAAAGGGCGGGGGTTCCGGAGGATTGGGATGGCGTTTATCGTTTTGAAACGAAGTAGAGACGGCGAGAGATCGTTCGATTCGCTTGTGATTGATACATTCAATAGGGTGACTATACGAGCCATGATATACCCAACGGGAATTGGGGGAGGGAGTTGCTGGCCTCTAGAGCATGGTAGAATGCCTAGCCGATAAATGATTTCACTATGATTTACTGTATACCTACCGATACCTGCCATGGCCTAGCCTGTCATTTTTCCGATGAGCAGGGCTACCACGATATCTACTCCGTAAAGGGGAGGAGCTTTCGGAAACCGCTCGCGTTCGCAATAGAAACGTTCGACGAAATAGGGAAATACGCCGAGCTTACGGATGGACAGATCGAATTTCTCAGGGCGTATCCCCATCCGTTTACGGTACTTGCCCCTCCATTGCCTGGAACGCTTCCGGTCTTTCTCGATTCGGAAATGTATCGATTCGTAGGACTCAGAATCGGAGAACGGTGCCTTCGGCCGGAAGTAAGGCGTTGCATGCCGTTTCCATTATTCCTTACTTCCGCGAACCTGAGCGGGGAAAGGGAATGCCGGAATGCTAAAGAATGCCGGTCGCTTTTTGAGGGTTCTTCAGTCGGGCATGAAATTATTGGTGGCGAATCCATCGGCTTTCGGCCATCGGACATATTTTCGTTCGTCGGGAATTCGACCGATATCCGATATGTACGTAACAACTACTCGTGCTGAATTTTACCCAAGTAAATATTTTCCACCGTACACACGTATCCCCGGCTGATTTCAGCGATTCCCTTTTTTCAAACATCTTGTCGAAAGATTTTTTCGTTTCGATTCGCATGGGCTATTTCGACAGGGAATCCAAATGAGCAAGAAGTTCCTCCTTCGACTCGAATGAACCGGTAACCTTGTTTTTCGGATCGTTCAGCGACCGGAGAAAGTCTACTTTGGCATCTTTGGTAAATCCGTTAGCATCACGGTGAACTACTCCGAGCTCAATATCCCCGGCAACATAGGATTTCAAAAAGTATGTGAGGACGGCTTTGAGCGTTACGCCTTCTCGCTTGGCTTTTTGCAGGGCGCTTTTTTTGAGGACTTCATCGGTTTTGAAGGCGACTTGGGAAATCATGGGTTGGAAAGTTATATAGTGGATAGTTTTAGTATAGGTATTGGATGGGTATTTTCAAGGAGAATAATTATGGGAATTATTCTCCTACCAAATTAACGTAAATCGCAGTACTTCCCGCGAGCGTGACCGGGAGGATGGCGTTTTCGTTTCCGAGCTTGTCCGGCGCGGTCTGGACCGAAGGAAACGAAAACGCCATCCTCCCGAGGCAGCGAGCAATCGGGGTCAGATTAATTTGGTATAAGAAACTCGATCAGTATCGTTCCATGCCCCATTGGGGAAAATACGAAATTCCTCGGGGACTCATCAAAAAATCACGTTTGAGTTCCGGGACGAGTCTCAGCGCATTCAGCGTTCCATTAACGTCAAAATTCTCAATCCCCCCACTGCCAAAGAATATTTGCTCGAATTGTCCGGGCTTGAAACTCGAATTTCGTAGGCTCAAGAGCCCGCCTTGGATCGATATTCTGTTCATTTCCCATACGCATCGTACCCGAAGGGCTCAAACATGTATTCCCAGGGGGCATTCGCCCCGCCCAAAGTTGCGATCGGATTTGCGTAATCCCCATTTTTATACACCGTTGCGGAAACGTCTTTTTTCTGTCCGTTGATATCCGGAACGAGAATATTGACGTACAAGTTGAAGGATCCGGTCGCTTCGATAAAGTATCTTTGTGGTTCGCCGGATAACCGGGCAT
>CAIVSN010000022.1 GCA_903908595.1 uncultured bacterium | reverse complement strand
GGTATACGCTTACGGTAAAAACACCGTTACCCTTTCCGGAGCTACATTCGCAAACGTTCTCTCTGGTTACACCGGAGGTACGCTTACTATCGTTCGTGCGAGCGATAACGCAACCGTAGGGACTGGAGTAGGAACTACTGGCGTAGTTACCTTCAATGCCGGTACTACCGTCGATGCTAACACTTCTTCAACGTACATCGTTAAGTTGGTTGGAGCCGTTGTAACCGGCGCTACGACTCCAGACTGGTCGGTTCAACTTACCGATCTCGAAGTAGGTACGCTCCATGCCGCCAACTACCCCAAGAACGCCGAAACGTTCCCTCTAGTTACGGTAAAATAACCCGCATTTCCAATCCCATTCATTCCCGATACCCATGAAAAAAATACTCCTGACAGCGCTTTTTGTCCTATTCGCTTCTTCCAGCGTCCATGCAACCGCGAGTTTCCCGGCGTTTCCCATGTCCGTCTGGGGTACGCTCAAAGACGGCCAGTCGGATCTCCCCGCTGGAACCGTGGTCAAATTCTTCGATGCGAGCGATTCCCTCCTGGCGCAATACTCGACCGGAAAAGATGGTCAATTCGGCGGAGTGGGAGCTTTGGAAACCATTCCGACGCTCCAGGAATTCGTATGAAACCTGAAGATACGGGTAACGTTCCAAGGGAATACTTTCACGCTCGATGCCACCAATATCGACGACGCGAACCGGTGAGCGAATTGCCCTTCCAAATCGGCGATTACGTTCGTTTCGGAAGTATGTCGATACGACCTGAACATCGCGAGAAAAATATCGGATTTTTCCGGCACGGTTACGAATACCGGAAGCATCGTATTTTCCGGCGCGACCGCTTCTTGAATCATTCTGAATTCATCGGGCAGCCTTATCTTGACGAGCCTTACCGGCGCGAGCAACGTGTCGCTTCCGACCAATATCGTCATTTCTTCGAGCGGGACATGGGACGGGTATTTCCAAGCGCCCGAACCGACCAGCGCTTCTTGAAGCCTTTCCCTTACCGGATATTCGAGATCCGGCTCGCTGACCTTCAGGATTTGATCCAACAATACGACGTTGACGCTATCGGGAGCCTCCGCGACCGTCACGATTGCCGTAGGCTCGCAATACAATGGGAAAACGATGAAAGTGTACCGCTCGGGCGATAGCCAAAGGACCCATACGTACCTTGCCGACTGCCTGGTGGCAAATGGCAATTGCGTGTTCCAGACGAACAAATTCTCCACGTTCAGCATTTTGGATCCGAGCGATACGACGCCCGATGATTTTGCGTTTACCAGCGTCTCCAATCAGGAAATCAGTTCGCCGGTCAGTTCGAATGCCGTGACCATTGTCGGAATCAATGCGCCGACGAGCGTTACGGCGACGGATGGCCAATTCCAAATCGATAGCACCGGATCTTGGCTGACGAACGGGACCGTCAACAGCGGGAGCTCGATTACCGCCAGGGTTACGAGTTCGAGTTCTTACAGTACGGCAACTACGGTGAATATTACCGTTGGCACGCTTTCCAAGAGTTTTACCAGCACCACGAAAGCATCGACTGCCACGAGTGGTGGCGGCGGCGGAGGCGGAGGCGGGGGCGTAACGAGCACGGATTCATGTCCGAACTGAGACTTTTCCGATACGAATATCGACGGTACTTGTACCTGAATCGCCAGACTCACCACGAGCATCGCGCAAAATATTTCCAAAAACGGGGTGATCCTCGGGGGGAATATCACGTCGGATTGACTGCTTGCCGTTGCCGAGCGCGGCTTGGTTTACGGTACATGATCCAATCCTCTGATGTACAGCTGAGCCGTCGTAAAAATCACGAACGGGAGCGGTACGTGAATTTTTACGGTCAATATCGATACCCTTGCCGAAAATACCAAATATTTTGCCAAGGCCTATGCCGTCAATTCGAAATGAATCGCCTACGGAAACGAAGTTTCGTTTACGACACCGTCAAATGGAGCGGCATCAATTGATGCGGGAACATGAGCCATTGCCGTAACCAGCAATACGGGCATCGTAACCTCAGTCCCCTCGCAAAATGGAAATGCCGTCATGAATTTGAAATTCACCGACATAAAAAATAACTGGGCCCGGGAACATATTATCAAACTGACGGTACGATGAATCGTCAACAACAGCAAGAATTTCAATCCCGACAACCATGCGACCCGCGCGGAATTCATCAAAATGGTTTTGGGAACCGTCGGGGCGGATCTTAGCGGCGGAAGTACGGCGACTCCGTTCGAAGACGTACCGGAATCATCCTGGTTCGCGCCATACGTCGCCTACGGAGTAGAGCACCACATCATCAATTCGACGCTCAGCAGATTCCGGCCGAACGATACGGTTACCCGGGAAGAAGCCATGAAAATTCTCGCGCTCGCACTGGAAATCGATACGGGAAAATATACCGAGACTTCCTTTAGCGACGTTTCGAATACCGGATGATTCGCCCCATACATCGAAGCGATCAAGGCACAAAAAATAATTTCCGGCCAAACGGTCGATGGAAAACTCGTCTTCCGGCCAAAAGACCGTATCACGCGAGCGGAAATCGCGAAAATATTGGCAAATCAGTTGAAATAGGATGCTGACCGCCTACGTCGCCCTCTGGATCTCCGCCTCGGCCCTAACTATCTATTTCATTGCCCGCAGGCAAGGCACCGAACGGCTTTTTACCAAAACGTACGGGAAATTCCTCATGCAGCCTTGGAAACTCTGGTCATTTTTGGTCGCGGCGGTGACGCTTGCCGCCCTGTCCCGATACGCCAACGATCCCACTTGGGACATTCCCGACAGCGCCATCATGTCCGTGCTCACGTTCCTGACGGCTCCCTGGGCGGTCGGGGTCGCCTACCGCGCCCTGCTGGGAATGGAACGGAACGGAATCGAAATTTTCGTAGCCGTTTGCGTCTGGATGTTCAGCGCGGCCTGGAGCTACGATGCCTACGTGTGGGCGGTCATGGGAACCTATCCGATTTCCTGGTCCGGCAACCTGACGATTTCCCCGATCCTCTATCTCCTGTGAGGCCTGTTCTGGAATCTCGAAAGCCGCAACGGGCGGGCGGTCATAGCGTTCCGGGAACGGGAATGGATGGGAAAGGAAACCTATCCGTTGGGCAACTCCGCCTTTGCGGGAATCCTCATGGCTTCGGTCATCGCGGCGATTTTCTGATGATTCGTCATCGTCAACCGATAGAAGGATCCGGATGAAAAATTCGCCCATTCCACAACGGGGACGCGGGCGTGGCGCGCCAACCGGAAGAAGGGTACCGATGAAAAATTTGCCAACGTGTCAAAATACCGTACAATAAAACGATACTCAAGCTTACCGACGCCATATCGTATGAACACGAACCTTTCAGAATCCCCTTCCGCGAAACCCGAGCGCCCCTCCGCGATTTCCCTCAGAAAACTTGCCTTTGCCGCAGCGGTATCCGCATCCGCCTTGGCAGGTTGCCCGAGCCCGAATAACCCGGATCCAGCACCCGCCGAAACCAAAACGGCCCCGAATCCCGCCCCACAACGGAGCGAGAAACATGCCAATCCATACCAGCCTCAGAAAATGAGCGAAGAAATCTGGAACCGCTACGAACGGATCCATACAACCATAGCCGAAGAAGAATCGAAACGGCCCGAAGCGGTTCGGAAAGAGACCAAAACCCTCGTCGAAAAGATCATGTCCGCGCTCGGTATGTCCGATTCGAAACGCGAAGCCCCGGCACCCAAGCCGACGGCCAAATCGGAAGTCGATTCTTTCGCCCTGGTACGGGCATCGAAAGAATATTTGGACGCCTATGGCAAGGACCTCGCCCGGGAGCATCCGGAAAAACGCATCGTCCTCTGATATTTTCCCAACGGCAAAAAAAAGAACCCGATACTGCTCTTGCCGATACCACTGGCGAACTCGGATGGGAAAGACCCGGTCACGATTCGGCAATGAGCCACGTCGTTCACCGTCAAGCCGATCCCGAGATCGAACGGATACAATACGGAATATGCCATCAGCGGACCCAAATGAGAACCCGTCCACCAGCTCTCGCTCCTCTATCCCTACCAAAGCCCGGCTTTTTCCCGGCAGAAAGAACGGGTAAACGAGGCTAAATGATCCCTGCTGTCCATCGAGGAAGCATGGTCCCGTCTCGAAATCCCTCCGGTTCCCAAAAAAACCGCCCCAGCCAAGAAAAAATCCTTGGCCGAAGCCTTGGCCTTGAAAAAATCCCAGGCCGAAGCCCTGGCCAACATCGCCAGAAAAAAACAGCAGCTCGCGGCGGATCGTATCCGGACGAAGGAACTCATCAAGAAGGAGGAACGCGTCCTCGCTACGCTGCCTCCCTATGAGTTCGTGACCTACGTGCCGTTCGCCGAGCATTTCAACACCCCGGAAAACCGGGCTCGCGGCCTGCGGTACCTGTCCGACAGCATGCACGCGACGTACCAAAGCACCTACGGCAAAAAAATCGCCACCACCCCGAGCGCCATCCGAAGCCTTCCCATAGAACGGGCGATTCCCTACAAATTCCCGATGGTGCTCAATATTATCGAGCGGATGGATTTCCAGCAATACTACGAGCCGGACGGAAAAACGCTCAAGAGCCAAAAAAGCATCGAAAGCCTCATGGAATACCAGGCCGGCAAAGCATTGACCACGTTCGGGATGAATCTCGACGAGGCGTTCTCCCTCCAGAAAAGCAAAGTCGGAGCCCTCGGTATCGGGCAAATCATGCCGACGACCTACCGTCGGTTCCAGTCCCACCCCAAGTACCAGCCGTTCTTCCCCGAAACCGATTTTCCGCTTGCCGCGAAAAATCATTCGACGAGCTTCCGGCTCCAGGTCGCGCATTTCGACGATCAGATTTTCCAATTCCCGAGGGAAATCCAGGATAACTGGAATTCCCTTCTCGAAGACCGGGACACCCGGATCGGCCTGCTCTCGCTCCTCGCGGCCGGGTACAACGGCAGCATGAAGCGGATCATCGAGGAAGTATTCCCCGCCTCCGCGAATATCAGCGGCGTCGAACAGTACCGGAAGCGGCTCGCTCCCGCTGCCATCCGAGCCGCCATGGAATTCGCGAGGGACAGGCGAATCGCCCCCTTGGAAGAAAAACTGAAAAAAAACGCGATTGCCATCGCGGCCGCTCCGAAAAAGTGAACCGGAAAGGGCAAGAAACCCAAGTTGCTTAGCCCAGTGGAAATCCGGGAGATCACGACGAAAATGGCGGCGGTCGAGGCCACGTTTCGTGAGTCGGTGACGTACGTGATGAAGGCGGAATACGTGTGGGACTATCTGAGACGGGAGCATCGGGGGTTTTAGGGAGGACCCGGCAAAACGCGAACTCCTCGTCCATTTCTACGCTCCTCGTTCAACGTACCTGCGTACGTCTCGCTACGGTGCTCGAAATGGACTTCGGATTTCATCGTTTTGCAGGGTCCTATTGACGTTTGAAAAAGGTTTTGGGTATTTGCCGAAGCCCTTTGTTTTTGACTCTGGGAAATTTTGTTCTAAAATGTCCCAAAAGTTTTTATTCTTTCATATGGCCAATTCCAAAAAACCTTCCGTTTCCCGAAAATTCAAAGGGTTTACCCTCGTCGAGCTTATAGTCGTAATAACTATCCTCGCAATCCTCGGAACCATCGGCTTCCTCGCGATAGGGGGATATTCGTCCCGCGCCCGGGATTCCGCACGAATCGGAGATCTCGCGCAGGTATCCAAGTCGCTGGACCTTTCCATGGTCGTCTCAGGCTCGTACCCGGCGCCGGACGGCTCGTTCGCCGTTACCTATTCGGGAGGCGCGGTCTGGCACCAGGGGACGGTCTGACCACTCGTCATGCAATACTTCAAAGGGACGATTGCCGGAGGGGGGCTCAATAAGAAGCCCTTGGATCCGCTCAAGAACACGGAGTACGGCTACTCTTCCCTCGCGGAAAGCAAGGCGTACCAGCTCAAGGCGGAATACGAGGGCGACCTCGCGCAGAACGCCATGGACGGCGGATTCCTCGCGGGCACCGCCCACGCCGAAGCCGGGAACCCTTCCGTGGCCTACGTGAGGGGGAACTTCGGGGGGCTCACCGCGAAGGTGAGCACGGGAGGATTCGTGTACGTATTGGCCATTCCGAGCATCCTGACGAACAGCGGGAGCGTTGCGGGGGCTTCGGCTCCCATAGGCTCGCTTTCGGGTTCGCTCCTGTTCAACGGAAAGGCCCTGCGGGGGGCGAGCACGTTCCCTCCGGGGGCGGTGGTGCATTCCGGGGCGAAGACGGCCTCGAACCCGAGCGGGCTGCCGGCGAGCGCCGCGGACCTGAACGCCATGGTGGCGGCGCTGCAGGCGGCATATTCCGGATCCGATATCAGAAGCAACCAGAATATCGCGACGCTCATGAATACTTCGAGCGGGTCGTTCGCGTCGTTCGGGACGAGTTTGGTAAGCGCGCAGCTCGGGGGGAGCGCGGGAGGAAGAACAGCGATTTCCCTCGTGAACTGAGCTTGTACGGGACTTACGACAAATGCGTCTTTCTACAATGGCACGACCAATTATTCTTTAGTAAATGCGAACGAATGAACGAGCCTAACCGGAAGCTATATCGGAAGCACCGTTCCCGAAAACAGTTGCCAATTCAGTTGCAATAACGGATATAGTTGGAACGGGAGCGCTTGCACATTCCCATGGGCGGCAGCTTGTTCAAGTACCAATAGGTGAACGGATAATTCCGTCATTTTCACCCAGATTAACAAGTGGATATGTATAAAAACTGGCACTGCGAACAAATGGATAGCCCTGTACAGAACCGGCAGCGCTTTTCAATTCTGATGGGACTCGCACCCTGCGCATAATAACTGGTCATCCACCTATTATTACACGACGGACGGAAGCAACTTCTCTTCCGCAAGCTTGGCGAATGCGGAATATATTTCCTCACCCGGAGGCTACTGGTATCTTTGATGAGGTTCAGGCTCTCCTTCTGCGAGTCAGCCAATAGAAAATTACAATACCATTTACGTCTGATGAAGCGCATATGGCGGAACACATACAATTTTTTATCAGTAAATCCCTCTACCCCCGATTGCCACAACCGACGCCCTTCCTGCTCAATCGCTAGCCTCCTCCTCTGCCGTTCCGCGCTGGTTCGAACCATAGCCTTTTCGATACGTATTCGGAAATCGCCCCCCTGCCCTACTTTCGAATTTTCCGGAATCCGGTCGGCGGGCATTTTCTTTTCCATGCCAAGAAACTCCCGCGATTGCGGAAGGCAATCAAAAAAAACCGAGAAAAAATGCCGTTAAAAGAATTTTAATCTTGTTAAAACGCATTTTTCGGCTACAATCCCCCGCATATTACACATCAACCCCGCTATGAATCGAATCTTTGAAAAAAGTTCTGGCGGCATAGTCTATCGCAAGAATAACGACCGAATAGACATTCTCTTACTGGAGCGGAAAAACATGAAAGGCGAAACCGATTACATACTGCCGAAAGGCCATATGGAACAGGGGGAAACCGCCAAACAGACCGCCCTGAGGGAAATTGCCGAAGAAACCGGACTGGAACACGACAAACTTGAAGTCATCAAGTTCATGAACAAAATCAACTACAGTTTCGTGGCCGGACACCTCGAAGGGAATCCCACCATCGACAAGGACGTCTACCTGTTCCTCGTGAGATATACCGGGGAATTGGTTCCCATAGCGTTCGGCGTCGACTTCGACGAGTCGGAGCCCGGGGAAAAATTCAGCGGAATATCCTGGAAATCCCTGGACGAGCTCGAAAAAATCAACATGAAGCCCGATATCTTGGGCTACGTCAAAAAAAACATAATGTACATGTAATATGGAAATCTCCACTTCACAAAATATCCTCTCGATCGTCACGGACAAAAAAGCCGTCCGCTTTGACGCTTCCGGTCTCGACATCGACGGCCTCAAGATCGACATGCCCGGCGAATACGAAAAATCCGGAGTCTTGCTCCAAACCCGGCTCATCGACGGGCACTTGGTCCACGAACTCCAGGTGGAGCGGAAGATCGTCGGCTACGTCCCGGCGGAAATCCTCGCGCCTTCGGACGCCCTTATCGCCTTCTTCGACGACCTCGACGTGCTCCTGATTTCCGGTTCCAAATCGGACATCCAGATTTTCGAGGCTCTGGAAGCCCGGGTGGTCGTCCCCTACGGCGAATTCCGCGATGGATTCCTCCAATCCGTGGGACAGGCAAGTCTCGATGCCGTGGACAAGTACAAATCCAAGGAAGCCGATTTCAACGGTGAGACTACCGTGTTCGTGAAGATCGCGTAGTCCATTCCCCCAATTGCAGAACCTCAGGAAAAACGCGAACTCCTCGTCCATTTCTCCGCTCCTCGTTCACCGTACCCCGGAACGGCTCGCTACGGTGCTCGAAATGGACTTCGGATTTCATCGTTTTTCCTGAGGTTCTGAAGTCTCCTCCACTAACCGGGGGGTTTTTTCTTTTGCTTAATTCGCAAGAATCGAGTAAAATACCCCAAATATCGAGGACGGGGTTTTCCTTTGTCCGGCGATTCCATAACCCCAATTCCCCCGTGAGCGCAAAAAAAATAATCGTCGGAACCCTGGCCGTACTCGTTCTTGCCGCATCCGGCGCGACCGGGTATGCCTACTACGTCGGGAACTCCACGTATCCCGATGCCGACGTGGTTTCGAAGATCAAATACGGGTTCGCGAACCTGAAGAAGAGCGCGACCGCGATGACCGGAACCGAGAAAAAGGACGATATCAACTTCCTGTTCGGACTCACGGCGGATATCACCGTCAAGAAGGACGGCAAGACCACCGACCGAACGGATATCAAGATCGAGAACGGTGGGATTCTTTCGCGTTCCGATGGATTGCAGCAGCGGATCAAGCTTGGGAAGATCGAATTGACCTCCAGCGGGAAGACTTCCGAGAATTTCTCCCTGAAAGACCTCGACGTCGTGAGCGATAACGAAAAAGTGTACAGCTTCGTCGGCGAAGGCATGGACAAGCTCCTTTCCGGCAGCGGGACCGTTTCCGCCGTAAGCAAGATCGGAGGCAAGGGAGCGTTTATTTCCCAACTCAAAGGCATCTATTCGCAGAAAAAATACGCGATGTTCGACAATTCCAAGCCGATGCTCCGGGTCCTGGGCGATTATGCCAACGACGAACTTATCCGGAAAATTGCCGTTTCCCTCGCCACCAGCAATCCCCAGGCCTATTTCCAAAAAGTCGGCGGGAACGAGGATTTGAAAAAATTCTTCCTCAGTGACAAGGCCATCGGTTTCGTCTTCCAGGACGGTAGCCAGAACTCGGACGGCACCAAAACCAATCTCACGCTCAACGCGCAAGCCTGCAAAAACCTCGCGCCGCTCATGGCCAATCTCGCCAAGGAAGTCGGAGAAATGCAGAAGGACGATTCCGTGGACGAATTCGTCCAAGAGTGCGAGAAGTCCATCGGCGAACTCCAGCCGTTCCTCTCCATCGCGACCCAGATCTACAAGGAAGGCGACGTGAAAGCGGGCAACTACAAATTCGTCATCGCCCAAGGGAACATTTTCGAACTGACGATTTCCTACAAGAATCACGCCGTGGAAAAATGGAGCGTCAACGGCAACGATCCCAAGGGGCAATTCACCTTGAAAGGAAACGGGGATATCGGAACCATCTCCAACAGCCTGCTCAAGATCAACCTCGACCTCCCGGCCGAATACGGCTCCCCCAGTATGAAAATCAGCGGGGAAATCAAGGATGGAAGCGGAAAGATCGAAATGAGCCTTTCGGGTTCCGGATCGGAATCCGAGCTTCCGATGGCCCGGCCCGCCCTCGACGATATCGATTCCGAGATGCTGGTAACCCCGGTCCTAAACCCGACGTATACGAACGCCCGGGGATTCGTCGAGATGAAGGACTACGGACTTGCGGAAATCGACCTTTCCGGTACCAGCACCGGAAGCACCCGCAATCCCGATTTCGATTTTGCCGTCAAGGGAACCGGCACATCGGGAAAAGCGGAATTCCATAGCATAAAGAATGGGATACCCCAGGAAAAAATGGAATTCTCCTACGACGTACCGGCCGGGAAATACCAATTGGACCTCGATTCCAAAGACCTCTCCGGATCCGCGAAATACGACAAATCCGTATTCGCCATGAACCTGGTCCAGAAGGATTTCGACGGCGGCGAAATGGGAAAAATGGACATGGAACTGAATATTCCCGCATCGACCTTCCACCTGAACGCGGACTCCAAATTCATAGTTCTCAAATCCAAATACGCCGAGTCCGCCTTCAGCCTGGAATTCGTCCAGAAAGGATTCGATGGCACCGACATGGTCAAGTGAGACTTCTCATATGCGAACAAGCACATGCAAGGGAATCTCGTCCAATCAAGCCTCGGCGAATTCCACTTCAAGGGCGATATCTTGGCTGGTACCAACCTCTTCGACTTCGTCCTCAACGGAAACGTAATGGGAGAAAAGGTTAGCGCGACGCTCAATGGCAAAATCATCTCCCCTGCCGAAAACCAATTCTCCTTCTCCGCGAGCTCCGGTGAAAAAAAGGTCGGAGAAGCGCTCCTCAAGGTCGTCACGAGCGAAGAAAGCGGATTCAAGGTCGTCAAATCGAAGGGTACCTTTTCCGATTTCGAATCCAAAACGGAGGCCGAATTCAATGCCGACTTCCGATCCAAGGAAGGGTGGGTCGAATACGAAATCCCGAAGGATGCGCAGGAAATCGAAATCAAGCTCGTAGATATGACCACGATCCCGAATTTGAGCCAAGGCCAGCAGTACGATTATTCGAAAATGATGATCGTAGGGATGACGAGCGCGGCGGTTCTCGGGACTACGGGATACATCGCGATGCAGGGGTACAACCAAGAAGCTAGAAATGCATCCAATAGATACAATAAGACGATGGAGGAAAATGCCCAACGGATTCGTGAAGCCGAATCCCAAATGGACGAAGGAACCTACGGCGAGGATACCGACGGATTGACCCCTTCGTCCGACTCCGCGTTTCCCGGACAGGAAAACGAAGCTCGGGTCCAGGCCAATATCAGCGCTATACGCAAGGCTATCGAAGCTGCCAAACTTTCCGGGACGAACGTACTCGAACTCGTCCAACGCGACGAATCGCTCGAAGGGAAAAAGATATATATCGGGGGCAATCTGGTCACTGCGGAAAATTATGCCGTCGGAACCCCGAACCTTGCCAAGCTCGCCATGAAGCCTGCGGATTTCCAGAATCCCGACGGAACGGAATACCTGGTCGGAATCACTACGGAATACTCCGTAAAATACCAGATTGTTGCCAAAATTGGGAACGGGACCACGATCGGCGGAAATTACGCGCCCGTACGGTCCCGAGATCCTGCCGGACTCGTGTACGGGCCGGACGGGAAACCGTATGCGAACCGGGTGGTACGATAGAGTGCGCCGATTCCTAAAAAATCCACTGTTTTCCGTATGATAAAATCGATACTGGCAACCCTCGTGTTTTTCCTGTGCCTGGGTACGGCGAATGCAGCGATATCGTTTGGGTGAATTCAAAACGATTGAAGCGCTTGAAGCGCTTGCGAAGTCACGTGATACCACATGGTAAATGGGGAATACCGTTATTCGTACAATGGTAGAATCGACCGGTATAAGCCAATATCGGCACATTGCGTTAATGGGGAAGGCTTGTGAAACATAGGGATAGTATTTTGAAAGAAGAACGAATTTTTTCTGAACTTCAGTGGAATATCCAATAGCGGAAAAACATTGTATTTTTCAATCGAATCGCTGCACGTCCTGTTGATAGCTTTCCTCTATGGTTTGCTGTATTTTTTCCATAAAAACCTTTCCTATTTCAAGAAGTGAAGAAAAACCGTCCTGACATTCTTTTTCCTGATATATTTCGTTTTCCTGCTTTTGGCATTCTGAAGCCTTTCCATTGCAGCTTTTGCCGGATGCTCATACTCCACGGTCAAAGAAATCATGGGATCGTATACGATTATTGTGCTCTTGTTCCTTTTCTGATTCATGAAATCTTGGATTGCAGTAGGAAACGTGCCCTTGAAATACGGCGATATACGACCGTCCGGGATACTCCTGTCGGCACTCCTGCTCATCGGCTGGTGATTCGAATTGATGCGTGACGACAATAGCAATTATTTGATCGCTTGGTGTATCCTCTGACTCGCGACGGTCGTATGGTACGGGATAAAGGTTCGGGAAATATACGGGAAATCGAAAATCGAAAATGCCGTACTGATTGCGTATGTCATATTTTTGGCAGCTATGTTCAAGCCCATTATCTACCAAACCGGCTGCTAAAACAGCCCCCCCTCAATCCCCGTCACGACTCGGGGATTTTTTTCTTTCTATATCTCAGGATTCCCCTCTCGAAAAAATTATCAGCCATAAATATTTCCGCTCTCCAATCCCCCGAAACCCCTCCGAAACCCAATTTTCACAAAATCTTTTGCAATCATAAAAATCTATATATAGTGTACGTGTTATCAAATACACAACTACATATAGAAATATCCAGTTTTGATAACCCAACCTCAAACCAATATCGTTTTTTAAGGAGATAGCAATTCTTGAAAACAGGAATACCGCGTTTTTTTGGATGAAAATCCGACTCCCGCACCTGTTTTTTCGCTTGTCAAGAACCGTGAAAACAGTGCGCCCGTACGATTTTCAGAAGTCCACACGCGTACTGTTTTTATTTTTTATCCTCAAGGAAAATATGGCCATCTACAAAGTCCGGAAACGCAACGGGTCCATCGTCACGTTCGACCAGCAAAAAATCACCTCCGCCATCCAGCAGGCCATCGAAGCCGTCGGCCTCGAAACGGTCCACGGAGCCGCAACCTACTCCGAGCAGGTCGTCAAGCACCTTCAATCCGTGGGTATCTGACATATTCCCACGGTCGAGGAGATCCAGGACGCCGTCGAAATCGTCCTCGTCAAGAACGAGCTCCCCGAAATCGCCAAAGCCTATATCCTCTACCGCCAGAAGCGCGCGGAAGCCCGCGAAGACCGCAACATCGTCGTCGAGGTCAAGAAGACCATGGAAGAATACTTGGAAAAATCCGACTGGCGCGTCAGCGCGAATTCCAATTCCGGTTACTCACTCGGGGGACTCATCCTCAATACCGCCGGCAAGATCACCGCCAATTACTGGCTGTCCCACATCTACCCCGTAGACGTCGGAAACGCGCACCGGAACGCCGACATCCACATCCACGACCTCGACATGTTCTCCGGGTACTGCGCCGGGTGGAGCCTGCGGCAGCTGCTCGAAGAAGGGTTCAATGGGGTCCCGAACCGGGTGGAATCCGCCCCTCCGAAGAATTTCCAGTCCGCGATTTCCCAGATGATCAATTTCCTCGGAACGCTCCAGAACGAGTGGGCGGGCGCGCAGGCATTTTCTTCGTTCGACACCTACCTTTCCCCGTACGTCCACAAATACTCCCGGGAATTGCGCGATGAAGCGAAGAAATACGATATGAAATTCGCCGACGCCGAAGCCCTCGAAAAATACGTGGAGGAAAAAACCTACCGGTACGTCCTCCAGAATATCCAATCATTCATTTTTTCCCTCAACTTCCCGTCCCGGTGGGGATCGCAGGCGCCATTCACGAACATCACGCTCGACTGGACCTGCCCGGAAGACCTCAAGGATTCCGCGCTCCACCTCGGGGGCTACGACGCGCCGTTGTACGAGAAGAAATACGGCGAACTCGACCACGAACGCCGGCTCATCAACCGGGCGCTCATCGAGGTGTACACCGCCGGGGACTACCGGGGACGGGTTTTCACCTTCCCGATTCCGACGTACAACATCACGGAAGATTTCCCCTGGGACGATCCGGACGTGAACGGAATCTTCGAAATGACGGCCAAATACGGTCTCCCCTACTTCCAGAATTTCATCGGTTCGCAATACCGGTGGGTCAAGGATTCCGAGGGAAATCTCCGGAAAGAAATCAACGAAGGTGCCTACAAGCCGGGCGCGGTCCGCAGCATGTGCTGCCGGCTCCAACTCGACCTGCGGGAGCTCCTCAAGCGCGGCAACGGGCTCTTCGGGTCGGCGGAAATGACCGGCTCCATCGGGGTCGTCACCCTCAACCTCGCCCGCATCGGATACGAGTGCCGGGGCGACGAGGAAGCGTTCGAACGGCAGGTCTTCCACCTCATGGGACTCGCGAAAACCTCGCTCGAAATCAAGCGAAAGGAGGTGACGAAGTGGCTGGATCGCGGATTTTACCCGTACACCCACCGATACCTCAAATCGTTCCGCAACCACTTCTCCACCATCGGGATCAACGGGATGAACGAGGCCATCCAGAATTTTACCGGCGGGAAGGAAGATATCAGTACCGAGTGGGGGCGCAAATTCACCTCCGACATGCTCGACCGGATGCGAACCCGGCTCAAGGAATACCAGGAAGAGACCGGCAACATGTACAACCTCGAAGCGACTCCCGCCGAAGGCACCACCTACCGCTTCGCCAAGGAAGACCAGAAGCAGCACCCGGAAATCATCCAGTCCGGAACGCTCGCGGCGCCGTACTATACCAACAGCACGCAGCTCCCGGTAGGATTCACGGACGACCTCTTCGAAGCGCTCGAATTCCAGAACGAATTGCAGTGCAAGTACACCGGCGGGACGGTTCTCCACCTCTATCTCGGGGAACGAGTCACCGACGCCGAGAGCTGCAAGGCGCTCGTGAAAAAGGTCCTGAGCAACTACCAGCTCCCGTACATCACGATTACCCCGACGTTCTCGATCTGCCCGAAGCACGGATACCTCTCCGGAGAGCACGATTTCTGTCCGAAGTGCGATGCCGAACACGGGTTCGCCGGCAAGGAATTCGACCTGGAACTCCGCGAGAAATACACCGACCTCCCGTCGAAAATGGAAATGCTCGAAGTATCTTTTATCAAATAATTTCCCCTCGCATATGAACGCCTTCATCCAACTCCAAGACCCGGCTACCACCCCGGAAAGGACCCGGTGCGAAATCTACACCCGCGTCATGGGCTACTACCGCCCGGTCAGTCATTTCAACGAAGGCAAAAAATCCGAGCACTACTCCCGGATCCACTTCACCGAAGCCGAAAGCGCGAATTCCGCGTTTATCGCAAAATATTCCAAACCATGCAAATAGCGGCCGTGCAGCCGATGACGCTCCTCGATTACCCGAAAAAGCTCGCGGCAATCGTTTGGACTCCGGGTTGCAATCTGCGGTGTGGGTACTGCCACAACCCCGAGCTGGTACTGCCGGCTCATATCTCGAAAAATCGATCGGACCTCATCCCCGAAACCGCTTTTTTCAACTTCCTCGCCGAACGCTCGGGGAAGTTGGACGGAGTGGTGATTTGCGGCGGGGAACCGACCTTGCACGCGGATCTGGGGCGTTTCGTACGCCGGATCAAAGATTTGGGGTTCTTGGTCAAGCTCGATACGAACGGGAGCCATCCGGGGGTATTGCGAGAATTGTTTGACGAAAAATTGCTCGACTACGTCGCGATGGATATCAAGCACGAACTGCACCGGTACGGGGAAATCACCCCGGGCGGAGCCGATGCGGCGGCACTGGCGGGGAGCATTGCCCTGATTATCGCATCGGGAGTGGACTACGAGTTTCGGACGACGGTCATTAACGGGATTCACGACGCGCGGTCGGTCGAGAATATCGCCCGGACGGTCGCGGGATGCCGGAAATATACGATTCAGAATTTCCGGACCGGGAAGCTGGTGGATCCGGAGTTTGGGGGCAAGTCGTTTTTCCGCGGGGAGATTATGGAGATGAAGGCGGAGGCGGAGAAGTGGGTGGGGACGGTGGGGGTGGCGCTGTAGGATAGCCGCTTCGGGATTTTTGCAAATCCTTATCACGGAGCCGGTACCACGCATCCTGTATGTTATACCCAATAGGAATTGGTTTCCCGGTTTTTCCAGTCACGTATTCGGACATCTTTCATTTTTTCTTCGGTCACGTATTGCCGATAAGCTCCCGAAAGAAGAAAAATACAACCTATTCTCCACAGAATAGGTTTTCCAGCTCAATTGCCACGTTTTTATTGATGCGTTCGGGAAACGTAAATGGCAATCCTGCTCGCGCTAGGTAATCGACGATTGCAACGCGCTCGCATTGGTCTTCAAATCCGCGATTATGGAAAGGATCGGGGGGATGCGAAGTTATACGGTACCAATATCGGCTTTCGGCTTCGTCCGTTCTTCCATCAACACTTGCCAACATGCGTCCACGACGTCCGGATCGTACCGGATACCTCGGAATTGTCGGATTTCCACCATGGCGGCATCTATCCCGAGCGAAGCCCGGTACGGACGATGGCTCGACATGGCATCGACCACATCCGCCACGGAGAGGATCCTCGCCTCTAGGGATATCTCTTCGCCTTTGAGCCTTTGGGGATATCCGGAACCGTCGAGCCGTTCGTGGTGCTCAAAAACCCCGCGTTTCACGATGTCTGACAAACCGGAATATTTCAGAGCATCGTATCCCGATTGGACATGGTCGCGCACGAGGTCGAATTCGGAAGTCTTGAGCTTGGAAGGCTTGGAGAGGATTTCCGCCGCTACGGAAATTTTTCCGATGTCATGGATGAGCGCTGCCATCTGGAGTTCCGCTATTCGGTCTTCCTGAAGCCCCATGCGTTCGGCAATTTTTCCAGAAAGGACGGATACCTTCCTCTGGTGTTCGGCGGTATAGGGGTCGCGCATGTCTACGATCTGGGATATGACGTCGATGGTTCCGAGAAGGCTCACCTTGAGTTGACGCATGGTCTCTTCGAGTCGTTCTTCCGATTTTTTCCGGTCGGTAATATCCTGTATGGTCCCCATGAGGCATGTGACATTTCCCATTGCGTCCAATTCGACCTTCCCGAGCCCGAGAAGCCATCTCGTTTCGCCCGATTCCCGAAGTACGATGCGGTATTCCTTGTCGAAAACCTTGCGTTTTCCGATGACTTCTTCCTGAAGGTAGGCTTGCATCATGTCACGGTCTTCCGGATGGATAATGTCGAGCCAGTTTTCTATGCTCCGCACGAAATCCTTGTCGATACCGAATATCTTGTCCAAAACGTCAGAAGATTCCCAGGTAGCGCTCGACAATCCGGCCTTACTCGAAAAATCGGCCTTGTACGAACCCAAGTTGGCGGCGCGTTGGGATTCCTGGAAGAAAAACTGACTTTCTTTCAAAGCCGCTTCGGACCTCCTCCGTTCCGTCACGTCGATGAAGATCTCCAAAATAGCCTTCTGTTCTTTGAAAACCATTCCAATGTGAAACATCTCGTACGAACGACCCCCAAATACGCCATCGTCATTGAGCATTATGGCTCTTCCTTCGGTGAATTCATGACGCAATGAGCAATTGTCGCACTGCGTTCCGTCGTCACGATACATTTCCCAATATGTTCTATCGAAGTTGTCTTCCCGTACGAACTTTTTCATGTGGTCGTTTTGGAAAAGAACCGTGCCTTCCATATCGACGATATCCATTCCGAACGGTATGGTATGGAGAAGGAGCTCGTTGAACCGGTCGCTTTTTTCGGAATGGATCTTGAGCTTCTCCGATTCTTCTTCGATAAGTTTCCGATGCGTAACGTCCCTGGAAATAAGGACATACCGCTTCATGGTCGAATTCCGGTTGGCCATTACGGATATGGAAAGTTCAAACCAATGCCGTCAGTCTGGCAAATCGAGCGAATACTGCCGTCCGGTGTATATGCCGAGGTCCTCCGCTTCGCGGATAGCCAGACTGCATACTTCCGCAGCGTGCGAAGGAAGAACTTCGACAAACGTCTTCCCGAGAAAAATTTTCGGGGACAAGAGTAGGAGTTGCGCGTTTTGGGTATGGCAATTCAATATATGCCCTTCCTCGTCAATTTCGAACAGGAGATCCGGAAGCGAATTGAGTATGGCGGCAAGCCGTTCATTCGTCGCCAACGTTTCTGATTCGAACCTATTCCTCACGGTAAGATCACGGATAAAACTGATAAGTTGTCCGCCGTTGATATTTTCGAAGATTACGCTTGCTTCGACCGGCCAGAGCGTTCCGTCTTTGCGACGATGGACGGATTCGAACAATTCGCTCCCCTGTTCGATAATCCTCCGGGTCCTTTCGGCCGTTTCGGCAGATACCCCCAAGGCGTCCAAATCGGACATCTCCATACCGACGAGTTCGTCTAGGGAATATCCGGACTTGTTGGCATATACGGCATTCGCGCTTTCCACTTTGCCATCGCGGTTGACTTTAAGGTACCCATCCCGCGTGGCATTGATGATATGTGACAAGGTTGTGTGGCTTTCCAGGAGGCTCTTTTCCGGAATCGAAAGCTGGGAGGTTCAGAAGGATTCTTTCGCGGAGACTGAAGTATTCCCGCAGTTTCCCGCAATCCGTTCATGAGCCTTTCGCAGTATGGCTTGGTCGGCTTCGGACAGGTATTCGAAGGCCATTTTTGCCGCCTCGGGATCGAAAGACCCGGTATTTTTTTGCATTTGGGGAAATGGTGAGAACATCTATTGTATTAACCTTTTTTTATGTTCTGTCAATGAATAAAATGGATATCGCCTCTATCGTCACGCTTCCTGGAGACGGATGGAACGGCGGCAATTGGAACGGCCAGCAAATCCGGATTATTCGAACCGATGACAGCTCGGTGCTCGGAACGTTTTCCCAGACCCTGTCCGGTTCGAGCGTTGATACAGCGGCGGTTCCACTCCGAATATCGACGAGGACTGCAAGGGGGTATGGGACAATGCCACGAGCGTCTGTACGGGAAACATTACGATATATACCCAGTATCCTACCTCATGCTGACCTTCGCGTTGCGTGGCTTGGGGGGTAACTTGCGGGTCGTACGCGACGTATTATTATTAGCACTGATTATCCTCAGGATCGCGAGAAATCGCCTGGCGGTTACGCCTCTCAAAAATCCTCAAGGCAAAAGCGCTTCCAAACCTCAATCTCGCAAACGAATTCCGAAATCATCGAACCGAACGCCTTCCGGCTGTATTTCGGGATATAGGACCGGAAACCCACCCGATACCTGCCCTTGGCCTTATGGAAAGACGGGACGATCATCGTCAGCCAGGAATTGTTTTTCGCGTTCGCTTCGTTCGCCTTCTTGACGATCTTGGAGAGCGGGAAATCCGGCACGCTCTCCATCTCCGAAAAAGCGTACAATCATCCGTCTTCCCGTACCGATAGCACGAACGACGTACCGGTAACGTTCCGGCTGACCGCCACGTGGTTCTCGCAAATTTCCCCCACGGTAAAGCCTATGGATTGCAGATGCGAAATCGCGATAGTGAATACGACCGATTCCCCCATGGTTACGCGAGATTATAGAAATTCTTGTCCGAAAAGGCCTTCTGGAAGAGGAAAATTGCCGCAAGGGTATCCACTTCGAACCGTTCGATGATTTCCACCAGCGATTCCTTGGAAAATTCGAAAGTGTGATTCTCCAACGTCACCTTCACGTCGCCGTCCGAATCGGTGGTGCAATACGCCCGGATTCAGGGGAAATCGTTGTTTACCGTCGCGCAGATCCTCTCGAATTTGGGGAGGAATTTGTCGGAAGGGGTCGCCCAGGCCGCGTACGAGGTAATAAGGAAGCACTTTCCCGCGGGGGAAATCATCATGAACAGATTCGTCTTCCCTTCGTGGATGGCGGAAATGCTCTCCCGCCAGAAATTGTCCCGCTCGTACTTCATCGAATACCCGAAATCCCCAAGGACCTCCAGGGCATCGGAGGCTCCGGAGGATATTTCTCGTTCTTTTTTCTGGGGGGTATCGGTCATGGGGGAAGTATAGCGTATCCGGGAAACAAGGCAATTTTTAGTGGGAAAAATGGGAACGAGGACTGAGCCTCTCGGCAAAAATACCCAAAACACCGAACGTCGGCCGTGCCAAAAACCCCAAGAAACATAAGATACGCCATTCGAAAAGCCCTAAAACGTTCCCGCGTCCGCGACTCCGTTTACGGTTGACATGACGATATCGCCGACTCGGGAATCCCCGGATCCGGCACTCTTTTCGCCAGGGGCCTTCATGGAAAATCCGATCTGTTTCTTTTTGGCCTTAAGGGTAATGATCCTGGCTTTGCAAATATCTCCCACTTTGAATTCGGCAAGGTCGCCCTCGACCTTGGAAATATGGATCAATCCGGAAATTCCGAAGTCGAGCCCGAGAAATATCCCCAATTCCGTGATTCGGTTAATCGGGGCTTCCACCGTGTCTCAGACTTTGAATTTTGCCGATAATTCCGCCCAGGGATCAAGTTGAAGCCGCTTGATGGAAAGGCTGATTTTCCCATCGTCTTTGCCAATGACCACCACCCGTACCCGGTCGCCGATTTGCGCGAATTTCCCCGGAACGCTCACGTGCCCCCAGTCGATTTCCGACACGTGGACGAGCCCCTCGATACCGCTGAACCTCACCATGAGTCCGAATTCGTAGATTCCCGAAACCACGCCGTCCACGATATCGCCCGGATTAAGCAGGGATATCGTGGCCTGGCGCTGTTCCTCGAAGGCCGCTTTCTCGGAAAAGAAAATTTTGTTCTCCGCCTGATCGATACCCAGAACCCGGACTTTGAACAATTCCCCAACCCAATTTTCCAACTGTTCCCGTATCAGATCCCGATTGGCTCATTCTTCGACCCGGGGAAAATGCATGGTCGCGAGCTCTCGCGTAGGGATGAACCCCTTGATTCAGCCCAGTTCGATCAGCAATCAGCCCTTGTTCGCGTCGCTTGGGCATACGGTGATCGTTTCGCCGGCTTCGAAGCTCGACGCAAACTTTTCAAATAGCCGTTCCGTACGCTTGTTCCTTTTTTGGCGTATCGAATCCAAGGCCGATCGCAGGGAGGCGAATTTTGCCTTCCATTCGGAAAACGACTCGGTTTCCGGTATCGTTATGCCGTCGAAAATAGTTTCGACTTTTTCAAAATCGTTTTCGTTGAAATAGAATTTCACGAGGGAATAATTCAATAGCAATTTCATCTCGGCCATGAAATCGGAATCTTTCGAACTCCGGTCTTCCCGCTCCCGTATCAGATCCACCCCCCTTACGATGTGATAGCCATGATTGCATATCCAATTGATGAGCAATCGGAATTCCCACTCCGGGAGCAGCTCGATGGCATTGGCCCGTACGAAGGAATAAATGGCTTCGTCGTAATCGTCCTGGTACCCATGGTATTTTCCGGCCAGTATAAAAAATCGATTCTCCTCGTTTCTGGTTTCCTTCGGCAAATTCGCGATCAATTCCTCAAGCCGATCGAGCAATTCCATTTTGGACTTCCGGATTTCGGCAAGTTGGAGCTGGAGCGGGACGCTTTCGGAATCCGATTCGATTTCCTGTTCCCTTTTCCACAAAAGATGGATGCCGTGCAATATCAATTCCCCATTGAGCGTATCGAGAGTCCGGCTTTCGACCTGCAGCGATGGCTCGCCGATGATCCGAATATACTCATCCGCGGCCTCCGTCAGGTCCCGGTAGATCAGGTTCGAAATGAATTTTTGCGTCACGCTCACGCCTTCTTCGCCTTCGTATTTCAGGGCCGTTCAAAGCTTGATTTTTTCGATGATTTCGGGTTTCTTCCGCAAGAACAAAATCTGCAATTCCAACAGGGGCGCATAGCCGTTTTTGCCATTCAATTCCAGGGCTTTTTCGATGTCTCGGAGCGCGTCTTCGTATTGGTGGATATCGCAGTGGATCGCCGCGCGTGTCGTATAATAGAAATCGTCCTGGCCATTGAGCCCGATGGCCCTGTCCATGCAATCCAAAGCGCGTTCCATCATTTCGCGATTCGTATGCTTGCTGGATTTCCCGTATATTTCCCCCAAATCCTTATACGTTCGATCTTTTCCGGGATACTCGTATTCCAGCGCCATTTCGCAATATTTTATCGCGTTTTTGCCATCGTTCAGCTTCCAATAGGCATCTCAAATCAACGAATAGGTCAATCACTCCCTTCAACGATCCACCGATGACAGCAAAAAATGCAACGCCGGCTGGTTCCTTCAAAGGGAAAAGTAATTCCTTCATTTGAGAAACTGGACGCTCCGGGTCTCGGTCACCTTCCCCTCCCTCAGGATGGTCAGCGATTCCTCATGTTTCCCACACCTGAAGAGGGCCCACGCCTTGTAAATCAGATAGAATTCGTTGCCGGGATCGATCCCGATGGCCCGGTCGGTGTATTCGATCTGTTTTTGCCAATCCCCCTGCATCCGGTAATGCTTGGCGTATTGGAAGTACGCGTCGGCTTCCGAAGGAAAAATCCGTACCAGCGTATCCAGGATGGCTTCTTTCTCGTTTTTCGGAATCCGCTCGTAATACGCGAGCTTGACGAGGTTGGTTTTGTTCCGGGAACGGATCAGGTAGTCCCGGTATCGCTGAAACAGGTCCTCGGGCTCGGCATTCAATTTCGCCGGTATTTGGATAACCGATTCCAGGTAGCAGTCGTTGATGGAAACGAAGCCGTTGGATAGCCGAACCAGGCTCGTGCCATCCAAAAGCCCGTCGATTTCGGGAGAAATGGCGATGCCGAAGATTTCCGACAGCTGGTTGACGATGTCCGCCTTCGTATAGAACCGGATTCAGAAATCGTAATTGATCTTGATCATCCCCAGGATGAACCGGATCTCGATATTCAAATCCCCGTACTTCTTCCGGAGCACGGAATAATTCGTCAGCGACTCCCCGACCGTGGTCCCCTTGGCATACGAAAGGTTTCTTTCCAGACAGAATTTTTTCAACGATTCCGATTCCGATTCGGAAATATCGTCAGCGTAGGGGAAAAGGTCGAAAGAATCGGTGATTTCATCCAAATCTTCCTCGATTTGCGCCAGGTTGGCAATGGAGCTTTTTTCACGGAGGGTTCCGATTATCTTTATTCCCTGATTGGATATTTGCTTGAGGGTATCCTTATTCCAATACGGCAGGTATCGGTCGATGTCATCGATAAAGAGCAGGTATTTTTCCGTTTTGGGCAATTCGATGAAATAGCTGAGTATTTTCTTGATTTCTCCCCAACTTTCCACTAGGTGGTCATACGGAATGAAAATCCGATATTCTCAGTAGAGTTCCTGGATCACCTCCAGGCTCGTTCTGGTTTTCCCCAGGTTTGGCTTGCCCACGATAAAAATCGCCCCGTCGCCGTTTTCCGATACGGCCTCCTTGAGTTTCCGGTAGAACGAGGACGGGAAAAATTGGATTTCCGAATCCTTTTTCAGAAGCCGCTCCTTTACCAGGGGAAATTCGCTTATCTTCTGGTCGAATACGGGAAAATACAGAATGGGCCTATATATCTGGCCGCTGCCGTTCATATTGACCGTGCCATTGGGGGCGTGTATGACCAAGTTCGGAGCGGATTCGATGGCGATGAGATTTTCGCATTCTTTTTTGGAAATATCGCTCATAATCAGACGTTTTAGGAAGACGGGAAAAATTTAGAGCGCGGACACGTACCCGATCAATCCCCCCACGCTTTTTCAGATTTTTACGAGCGACTCCAGGGATTCCTTGTTGTCGGAAAGGGCGGAGGTGTATTTTTTGAGGGTAAGGGTATAGTTCTTGAACTTGCCGATCAGGCTTTCGGAATCGGCATCGACCGATTTTTTCAATTCGTCCGCCTTGTCCGCGATTTCCCGACCCGCTTCGGCCGAAACTTTTCCGGTCGAGAGCACGTCCGCCGTCAGCCGATCGACTTCCGTTTCGATGTCGCGTTTGGTGGAAGCGATATTCGCCTGGATATTCAACGTGGTTCATCCCATGTTCAGGACTCAGTCGAATTTTTCTATGACGGCCATGGTTCCGGTTACGCTTGTATTCGTTATGTTCATATGGGAATGATGAGTAGGGTTTCCATGGTATCAGAAAGATCGTATCGTGTAAAGCTATTTGGGAATTCGCATGTATTGTCCCGCTTGCCTGCCAATAATACTCAATGGAATCAACGG
>CAIVSN010000021.1 GCA_903908595.1 uncultured bacterium | reverse complement strand
CAGGTATTTCAATATTTCTTCTTTCATAGTATAGATGAAAATATTTAGAAGCGAATGTTGCATATAACATATCGAAATGTTGCAAAAATGCAACATTCCTTGCAACATTCAAGGATTTTATTCCTCGTTTCCCTACACCAACCATGGAAGCCTCGAAGCCGAACGTGTCACAATCCAAATTCGCGTCGTCCTTATAAGTAATAATTTTACATATGTAAAATTATTACTTATATTTGCATATCCCAAACAATAAGACACAATGTACAAACAAACCTATTTATAAAAAACGCTTATGCTATTGAATTTTAAGATACGGAATTTTCTTTCGATACAAGACGAGGTCTCGATTTCATTCGAAGCGAATAAAAGAATCGCCAGCCTGAATGAAAACAAAGTGATCAAAAAACTCAGGAATGAGGACAATTTATGGATTTTGAAGAGCCTTGTATTTTATTGAGGAAACGCGAGTTGAAAAACGAATATCATTAAGTGATTATGAGCGCTCAAGGAGCTCAGCCTGAATTCCTTTAGTTATAAGATATGATGAAATACCGGAATAAAAACTTTTTTGCTGGACAGCGATTCGAAATCAAAAAACACCTGCTTTGAAATAGATTTTTTAATAAAAAATATCAAATATGCTTATTCGATAGAATTGAATGAAAAAGAGATAGTAAACGAAAATTTATCGTTCTATCCTCAAAAAGAGAAATTGAATATTTTTACGAGAAAAGGCACGGAAGAAATCGGAATAGAAGAGAAGCATATCGGCATCGATGACGCTGACGGACTGGGCAGTATATTTCCAAGAGAAAATCAAAGCCTGCTATCCATTCTATTCGATAGGATATCGGCCAGAAGCACGTTGATGAAAGATATTTCGGATTTCTTCCTTTCCATAAACTTTTGCCTGAATTGAATAGATTGGACCTGAATCACCTTGTCAAAAATCAAAGAAGAGAAATATAAGAAAATAATTTTGGACTTTCTGCGGAGCGCCGATATCAATATCAAGGATATCGTCCAAGAACAAAAAGTTCTCAGCAAAGAAGAATTGGAACGAATCCCGGCAGATCTCTTTGTCAATTGAGTCAAGCCCGTCAGCATTACCGAAGTAAAAACTTATTTTTCTCACCAGGTGTACCGGAATTGAGCCCTTGATTGAGAGGAAAAATTCGATTTTACGAATCAGGAATCCGAATGAACGAAAAGATTGTTTTCTTTGATATGACCGATACTGGCTACCATAGAAAATAATTGAATTTTATTCATCGATGAAATCGATACGCATTTGCATTTTTTATTATTGGAAAATCTCATAAGATTTATCCATGAAGCGAATATCAGCAAATGAGCGCAGTTCTTGTTCAATACTCATAACATTGACTTGCTTGACCTGGAATTGTTTAGAAAAGACCAAATTTGGTTTACTGAAAAAGACACGTTTTGAGCCACTTCAACCTATCCGCTTGATACGTTCAAGGATATTCAAATCAGGAATAATTCCGATATAAAAAAGGCTTACAAGCTATGAATTTTTGGCTGAATTCCCACTTTATCCGATTTCTACCTATAGCATGTCAAGAGATTTCTGAAATAAGATATTCCCGCCGAAAATTTATATTTTTTGCGAATGAAGCACGGAAGAACGGTACTTCAAAAAACTCAGAACCATATTTCGACATTCTCCATTTGAAATACGGTCAATCAACCTAAAAACCTGATGGGCCGTAAAGGATATCAGGAAACTCAATAGCAAAATCAAGGCAACCCTGAATACGGATAGGATACCTTGAATACAACTGGTTCAAAAGGCTTTTGTCGTTTTCGATGTGGATATATTTACGGAAAATGAAATTGACGTACTGTATGCGAATATCGACAACGAGATTCTCATACCATCGAATTGGACGTTCGAATATTGGATATTGTCACATTTCACGAAGTATGCCGTCGCTCGCTGAAAGGGGAAGTACTTACCTGAAATCAAGAAATACATGAGTCCGCAAAACGATAAATTTACGTGAAGAAACGATTTTGATTGGGTAACTCGGGAAAATATAGATACTGCTATCGAAAATACCAGGATAACGCTTTCATGACATCTCAAATACAAGGACCCCTATACCGAGGTATCAAAAATCATAGATGAAATAAAAGGGGGGCCGTCGTAACGGCATCGTTGTTTTTGCTATTCCGATCGGCTTTTTCGTATACGAGAAATCAGGTAAGAAGCGTTCTCTCAAGGGAAATTCAAACTTGAGCCTAGCCTAGATAAAAAAATCCCCTCTCCCATGCCTAACTGGAAAAATCCCCTTTCATTACTCCCCCGCCTCCGCCTCCCCAAACGCTCCACCGCCCTTTTCACCATCTCCGCACTCCTTTTCCTCGCCCTCTCCGCCGCCCTCCTCCGCCTCTGGGGATCCTCCCTCAATCTCCCCCACCCGCAACCTTCCCCCCAGATCCTCGACCGCCGCTCCGACCCCGTCGCGGAAGTCCTCAATCCCGACGGGCAACGCTACGTCCCGATTTCCGATTCCGACCTCTCTCCCGTCCTCCTCGCCGGACTCGCATCCCTCGAAGACCGCAATTTTTACTCCCACTTCGGGGTCAGCCCGAGCGCGGTAATGCGGAGCGCGTACAATAACGCAAAAATCCTGCTCGACCTCTCCGAATGAGGCATGCAATGAGCCTCCACCATCACCATGGGCCTCGCGAGAAACCTCCTCGGCGTCAACCGCGAGCGAGACTTCTCCGGGAAAATCCAAGAAATCCTCCTCGCGATCCGCATCGAATCCCGATACAGCAAGCGGGAAATCCTCCTCGAATACCTCAACCGCGTCAGCTTCGGCCGGCTCTCCACCGGCATCGGGGCCGCGAGCGAGGCATATTTCGGCAAGCCGCTCCGCTCGCTCACGCCCGCCGAGAACCTCGCCCTGCTCGCCCTCGTCCGCAACCCGTCCCGGTATGACCCGGTACGCGAGCCGGAGGCCTTCCTCAAACGGATGGAACTCGTGACGAACGCCCTCGAAACCGGCGGCGTCCTCACTCCCGCGCAGGCGGAAATCGTCCGCCACGAACCCCTCGTCTGGACCCGCCCCAAACCCGAACTCCCCTACGTCGCCGACCTCGTCAAATCCATCGCGAAAGGGGAAAAAACCGGAATCCTCAGCCCGTCCGAATCGTCGGAAATCGCCAAAAACCTCACGAACGGCACCGACCTTGTCACCTCCGTCGACTCCGGACTCACCCGCCGCATCGAGGACATCGCCGATTCCATCCGCACGGGACTCCAGTACCGCAACGTCTCCGACTACGGCATCCTCGTCGTGGACCGCGCCACGATGAAAGTCCGCGTACTCATCGGCGGCGCCGACTACGCCGGGCAAGCCGGCCAGGTCAACGCGGTGTTCGCGCCCCGGCAGGTGGGCTCGACGATGAAGCCGTTCACCTACCTCCTCGGGATCGAGACCCACGGGCACTCGATGTCGGATACCATCCTCGACGCCCCCGCGAGCTACCTCACCGCCGACGGGAACCCGTACGAGCCGAAGAACTATTCCCTCGGCTACCGGGGCAACATTTCCCTCTCGGAAGCCCTCGCGGGCAGCGTGAACGTGCCGGCGGTCAAGATGGCCCAGGAAGTCGGCGTGGGAAATCTCCTGTCGTTCGTGCGGTCGCTCGGGGTCACGAGCCTGCGCGAATCCGCCGACCACTACGGGCTCGCGCTCACCCTCGGCGTCGGGGAAATCAGCCTCTGGGAACTTCTGCGAGCCTACACGATTTTCTCGGACGAAGGCCGGCTCCATGATTTTTCCCTGATAGAAAATACCGCGCCCGAAGCCGGGAAATCCATGGCCAAACCCGAAGCGGTTTCCCAGATCGTGGACGCGCTTTCGAGCCACGTTTTCAAGTCCGAAGAATTCCCCACGGGCAGCGCCCTCGACTTCGGGGAAGGGAAAGTGTTCGTGAAAACCGGCACGAGCCGGAATTTCCGGGACAACTACGCGGTCGGATTCACGGAAAAATACCTCATCGGGATCTGGGCCGGCAACAAGGACGGATCAAACATGCGCGGCGTTTCCGGAGCCTCGGGAGCCGGGGAAATCTTCGCGGCCATCGTGGGCGATCTCGGGGAATCCGAAGGGCGCGTCGTGCCCGAATCCAAGCGCGACCCCACCATCCGCACGCCGAAACCCCCGGTCGGAAAACCGGTTTCGGGCGAACCCCTCACGATTTCTTCCCCGCTCCCCGGCACGAGGTACCGCAAGGACTCGGGAGTACCCGAGGACCGACAGACGGTCACTGTGAAATACTGGAGCCAGCGGCGGTACGAACAAGTAAACATCACGCTTTCAACCGTGGGGAAAATCCCGAAAAACATCCCGATTTCCGATGGAAAACTCCCCATCGGCACGCTTGTCCCAGGGAATTACACGGTCCGGGTGGAAGGGGTTTCGAGTGGGAAATCCGACGTGGCGACCGTAAGATTCGAGATGGAATAGGTAGTCTTAAAAATACGAACTTCTAACCAATTTTTCTAACCGCTTCCATTCAAGCAAGAAAAATACTTTAAGTCGAAAGTTATATTTGCAATACAAATTGTATAATGCTAACATGTAAATGTTTACTTATTTACATTTTAATATTATGGCTAAGAAAATTGATAATTTGGTATTTACAACTACGGACGATGGTCCGAAAAATTTTGAACCAAAGTGTATTGTAGTACTTGCCCTTGATGTATCAGGTTCCATGAGCTGAGAACCTATTGATCAGTTGAATCAAGGTTTGCAACTTTTCCAAAAAACAGTCCAAAATAATTTCACTGCATCGGAGAGAATTGAAGTGGCTATCGTGACTTTCGGTTCCACCGTAGAAACGGTAGTAGAACCAAAATTGTCGGCTGACTTTGAAATGCCCACGCTAAAAGCCTCAGGAAGCACGAAAATGGTAGACGGAGTAAGGGCTGCAATAAACATAGTTGAAGATAGGAAGCAATGGTATAAGGCTACTGGGCAAACATACTATCGACCTTGGATTATGTTAATAACCGATTGAGAACCGGATCCTGATCAAGATATCACTGGTCTCTCAGGTGAAATTAAAAGAAAAGTAGACAATGGTGGGTTTTCTTTTTATGCAGTCTGAGTGGATGACTACAATGAAACTAAGCTTACTGAAATCTGTCATCCTAATGTTCCACCCCTCTCTCTTAATGGCTTAGATTTTGAAGAGCTCTTTAAATGGCTAAGCGCTACAATGGTTGCTGTTTCAGCTTCTGCTCAGAATGGTACTATCCAATTACCGACCGT
>CAIVSN010000020.1 GCA_903908595.1 uncultured bacterium | reverse complement strand
CACCGCCAGTGAAAAACGAACTTCCCCGAAAGGGGATTTTTTTGACCGGGAAGACGGGATGAGAACGCGGGGAGTTTCGAGGAACGAGAAACAGGAAGCCAAGGGCTTGGCTTCCGGCCCCGCGCGTCCGGAGCGCAGCGGAGGAAGAATCCCTCACTCACCGCCAGTGAAAAACGAACTTCCCCGAAAGGGGATTTTTTGGATTTTCCCAAAGAGAGATTCCGTTTTTCATGACGTTTCGATGAAACTTCCAAAAATTAAAATTTCCCTTTCGGAAAAAATACGGTAAAATTTCCGAGAAATATCTTTTGACGCCCAAAAAATGAAAATATCATTTGCCGAACGCCGAACGCCGAACGCCGAACGCCGAACGCCGAACGCCGAACGCCGAACGCCGAACGCCGAACGCCGAGTAGCGATCCGTCCCGGATCCGCCGTTTTTCACGCGTCCCCGAACTCCCCCGCCAGTAGCCCTCCCGCTCCCGGCTGGGGTTTTTTCGTTTCGCCGAACGCCCCGCCCGCCGGTTCCCCAAGTACTTTCCTTACCAAAAATCCCATGAAACCCACAAAGAATGCCAACGCATCCGTCCCCGCAACCGTTCGTACTTCCCATGCCACCGGGATTGCCCACGGTTCGAAACCCGAGAAAAAATCCTTCCATGGCTTCACCCTCGTAGAGCTCATCGTAGTAATCACCATACTCGCCATCCTCGGCACCATCGGCTTCCTCTCCATCGGCGGATACTCCTCCAAGGCCCGGGATTCCGCCCGCGTCGGCGACGTCGCCCAGATCTCCAAGTCCCTCGACCTCTCGGTCGTCACGGCCGGCACCTATCCCGTACCAGACAACGCCTTCGCCGTGACGTATTCCGGCGGGACCGTCTGGAACCAGGGAACCGTCGGCCCGCTCGTCATCCAGTACTTCAAGGGCACGGTAAGCGGCGGGGGTATCAACGACAAGCCAACTGACCCGCTCAAAAACTCCGAATACGGCTACTCCTCCCTCGCCTTCGGTACCGCCTACCAGATCAGGGCCGATTACGAGAACGACGTTCCCAATCCTACCGCCTTTAACGACGAAAACGAAAGCCAACTCGTCCAGGCCGCCTCCGCCGACGCCGGCAATCCCACGATCGCCTATGTCCGTGGCAACTATGGCTGACTCACCGCCAAGACCGTCACCGGTTCCGTCACCTACGTCCTCGCGATACCCAGCATCGTCACGAACAGCGGGACCGGCGCGGGCAATTCCCTCCGAATAGAAGCCAACGCCCTCTCCGGCACCCTCCTCTTCAACGGCAAGCCGCTCCTGAACGCTTCTTCCTACAACCCCAACGCCCGAACCAACAGCGGGGTCGTCTTCTCCGGCACCGGCGGGCTTCCGGCAAGCGACGCGGACGGCCGGATCACCGCCATGGTAACGGCCCTCAAATCCGCCTATTCAGGATCCGACGTCGTATCCAATTCCAACGTCGCGCCCCTCCTCTCCGCCACCGGCACCGGCGCCGTCCAAAGCTTCGGCACCGCCATCGTGTCCAACCAGCTCGGCGGGAAAGCCACGACCGGCGGCGGAACCCCTCCCGGCAACGCCTTCGCCTGTGGGACTTCCACCGTATCAGATGCCGACGGCAATTCCTACGCCACCGTCCAAGTCGGCACCCAGTGCTGGATGAAAAGCAACCTCCGCACCACCAAGAATCCCGACGGTTCCCCGATAACGAAAGGAACCGCCACCCACGGCGGAGGAGGTTGGACGACCGATGCCAAACAATACAGCTGCCCGCCGAATTCTTCCAACAACGGGGAAGACTGCGCCTCCGCTACCACCTACGGCATGCTCTACCAGTGGTCCGCCGCCATGAACGGTTCCACGACCAACGGGGCCCAGGGAATCTGCCCGGCCGGATGGCACGTACCGACGGATACCGAATGGAAAACCCTTGTCGAATCTCAAGCGACTACGGGCTGTGAATCCGCTACGGGATGGCAGTGTCCGAACGCCGGAAGCAAACTCGCGGGAGGGGGAACGGATTGGCTCGCCTATACCGACGGTATCCGCCAAAACGCCTCCAACGTCACCCGTCCCGAATTCGGTTCTTCCGGCTTCGACGCTCAGCCTTCGGGCTTCCGCACTACCAATAGTAATTACTACAATCGCACGAACACCACGTACCTTTGGTCGTCTACGCAGGTGGACGCGTCGAGCGCTTGGCAACGGTACTTCAATTACTCCGTGCCGAGCGTGCACCGCAATTCCAACGGTAAGGCGTACGGGTTTTCGCTTCGGTGCGTCCAGGGCTAATTCGTCCCTTTTCCCCTTTGACCCTTTGCGAATCCCCCGTATCGCGGAGGATTCGCAAAGCGGGGTTTTCCGGGTTTCCGCTTCTCGCGAGGCGCGGGGTTTTACGTTAAAAATACGACGTATCGAAACTTCCCCAATATCCCCGGAACCCCGTTAATACGATGGAATCCGAAGCCGAATTCGAGTACCGTAGCGAAACGTACTGGCAAGCACGCAGAGCGAGGAACGGAGAATTCGACGAGGAGTCCTGCGTATTAACGGGGTTCCGCCTAATCCACCGCCGAACATGGCCACGTACGACAACCTCCCCATCTACCACGCGAGCTACACGCTCCTGTTGGAACTCTTCCGGTTCACCCGCGAGTTCACCCGGGAATACAAATACACCCTCGGGGAAAGCATCAAAAAGGAAACCGTGGAAATGATCACCCACATCTACGAGGCGAACAGCGACAAGATCGGGCGGTTCGCCCACATCCAATCCGCCCGGAAAAACGTGGAAGTCATCCGGCTGTTCGTCCGCCTCCTGCGGGATCTCCGCCAAGTGACCCTCGAAAAATTCGTCACTCTCAACCAATCGATAGAAACCGTCAGCAAACAGCTCCTCGCATGGCAAAAGAGCGCTACGCCTTCCGGTTCGCAAACGCCGGCGGGATAGTCGGGATTCGGCCGGAACCGCATCCGCCACGGCGGATGCGGGCGAGCCAATTTAGCCCAATGCCCCCCTCGCACGCTCCTTCGGAACCGCGAGGTATGGGGATCCGTCCCGTTGCCCGCATGGCACGCTCAAGCGGGCAATAGTCCAGCGGGCATTCACGCGCTCAGCCTTCGGGCAACCGCAATACCAATAGTAATTACTACAATCGCACGAACAACACGAACCTTTGGTCGTCTACGCAGGTGGACGCGTCGAGCGCTTGGCAACGGAACTTCAATTACTCCATGCCGAGCGTGAACCGCAATTCCAACGATAAGGCGAACGGGTTTTCGCTTCGGTGCGTCCAGGTCTGATAGAATCCCTGCTCGGCTATGCTGGGAGCCGTTTGCTGGTGGTTTCTCTAATTTTTTTTCATGTCCCAACGATTGCTGTACGATATTTTCCAGGCCTATTTCGACGCCCGGAGCAACAAGCGCACCACGGACAACGCCCTGAAATTCGAGATGGATTTCGAGTCCCGACTCCTGGGTTTGTACGACGACATCGTGGGCGGAACCTACCGTATCGCGAGGAGCATCTGTTTCATTTCGTTCCATCCCGTCAAGCGGGAAATTTTCGCCGGGGATTTTCGCGACCGCGTCGTCCACCATCTCATTTTCAATTACCTGAGCCCGATTTTCGAGCGGATTTTCATAAACGACGTGTACAGTTGCCGCATCGGAAAGGGCACTTCGTATGGCATTCGGCGTTTGGATCATCATATCCGGTCGTGTTCGGAGAATTATTCCCGGGATTGCTACGTGCTCAAACTCGATATTTCCGGGTATTTCATGTCCATCGACCGGCGCATCCTCTACCGCAAAATTACCGAAACGCTCGCCCCGTACCGGGAAACGGCCCCGTTCGATTTCGCGCTCGTGGACGGGCTGATCCGACAAGTCGTTTTCAACGATCCCGTCAAGAACTGCTGTATCAAGGGCAACCGGAGCGATTGGTCCGGGCTTCCCAAATCCAAAAGCTTGTTTTTCGCGGAACCTGAACTCGGTTTGCCGATTGGCAACCTGACTTCCCAGCTGTTCGGGAACCTGCATCTCGACGGCCTCGACCATTTCGTGACCGGCACGCTCGGGTGTCGGCATTACGGACGATACGTGGATGATTTTTTCATCGTGCATACCGACCGGGAGTATCTCAAATCGCTCGTTCCCCGCATCCGCGATTTCCTCGCTTCCGATGCGGGACTCGAACTCCATCCCAAAAAAATCTCCCTCCAGCACGTCAACCGGGGAGTGCCGTTCCTCGGCGCGTACCTCAAGCCGTACCGTACGTACGTGGGCAACCGCACCAAGAACGCCTCGTACCGCCGGATTGCGGAATGGAACGAACGTATCTTCCGTTCGCCGACCGGAAATTTTGACGATCCGGGTATCGCCAGGAAATTCCTGTCGTCCGTCAATTCGTATCTCGGGATCATGGGGCAATTCCATACGTACCGCCTCCGCCGGAAACTGTTGCGAATCCATGCCGACCCGGATTTTTGGAAACGGTTCCGGATCGTTGGGGATTTCGGGAAGGTGGCGAAGCGGGGGAAAATACGGAAACGGGGGAAAATACCGAAACGGTAGGCTTGCGCGGAACTTCCGCCTCAATCCAAGGCAGAAATGACACGGCGCGAAACTTCCGATTGACGCGATTCCACTTTTCCATATCCTTTCGGGGCCGTACGAAAATACGCGCAAGGGCCCATAGCTCAGTGGTTAGAGCAGTCGGATTAAAACGGAAGCGACCGCAGGTCCGGAAATGGACTGGTCGCACCGTCAAGGGCTGCCGGAGAAGCGATTTTCCGGTGATACTCCGTCAAATTCGGGGAAACCCCCATCCGTAAGGACGGGCAATCCCGAGCCAAGCTCCGTCAGGGAGAAGGTGTAGAGACTAGACGGCGGACACCCCCAGCGGGTGAAGGGATAGTCCAGACCACGAACCCGAAAGGGGCGGCGAAAGCCGAAGTGGGAGGCATAACCGATTGGTCCCTGGTTCAAGCCCAGGTGGGCCCACCATATACGTCTTTTGAAAATCCCCGGAAATGCCCACGGCATCCGGGGATTTTTTTGGGAAAATTCCAGCCGTTCATGATGATTCTCCGTAAAAAATCCGTTAATCGGAAAGCGACTTGCGTTCCATTTGAAATATGATAGCGGTTCGTTTGGCTTTTTTTGCCAGGCGAATGGTCTTTTTTTCTCGACCAAATAGCGGTTTTTCGAAGAAAATAGCATTTTCTCGAAATATCTTTTGACTCTCTTCGATATTTCTATATAAATTCACCACGTTTTTCGGGGACTGCTCCGAAAATATTGCTCCTTAACCCATACACAAGAAGATGAGAATCTTCTTGAGAGAACAAAAGATACAACCAAGTACAAAAAACAAAGAAGAAACCCTTGGCCCCCCTTTCGTCGCATGAAGCGCTCCCATCCGGAGGCGCGGATTTTTCGGGAGGAACCAAGGTCGCGATTTCCCGCAAGGGGAATGGCGCTATCGTTTTAAAGAGTTTGATCATAGCTCAGGATGAACGCTAGCGGTGCGCCTAACACATGCAAGTCGAACGGGGTACGGGAGCTTGCTCCCGTACCGAGTGGCAGACGGGTGAGTAACGAGTTTGTACCTGCCCCAGAGTGAGGGATACCCTGTCGAAAGCCAGGTTAATACCGCATGGTCCCGCGAGGGTAAAGCCGCGAGGCGCTTTGGGAGGGGCATGCTTTCTATCAGCTAGTTGGCGGGATAATAGCCCACCAAGGCAATGACGGATAGCTGGATTGAGAGATCGACCAGCCACAATGGAACTGAGACACGGTCCATACTCCTACGGGAGGCAGCAGTGAGGAATCTTCCACAATGGGCGAAAGCCTGATGGAGCGACACCGCGTGAAGGATGAAGCCTTTACTGGCGTAAACTTCTTTTCTGTGGGAAGATGATGACGGTACCACAGGAATAAGGGGCGGCAAACTATGTGCCAGCAGCCGCGGTAATACATAGGCCCCGAGCGTTATCCGGAATTACTGGGCGTAAAGAGTTCGTAGGCGGAGAAACAAGTCAGGTGTTAAACGTATGGGCTCAACCCATCACGCGCACCCGAAACTGTTTCCCTAGAATTAGGGAGAGGTAAGCAGAACCGTACGAGTAGGGGTGCAATCCGTTGATACGTACGAGAATACCGAAAGCGAAGGCAGCTTACTGGAACTACATTGACGCTGAGGAACGAAAGCGTGGGGAGCGAAAAGGATTAGATACCCTTGTAGTCCACGCCCTAAACGATGGATGCTAAGTGTCGGGGCAACCCGGTGCTTCAAGCTAACGCATTAAGCATCCCGCCTGAGAAGTACGGTCGCAAGATTAAAACTCAAATGAATAGACGGGGACCCACACAAGCAGTGGATCATGTTGTTTAATTCGACAATAAACGAGAAACCTCACCCAGGCTTGACATCGAAGGAACCTGCCGGAAACGGCGGGGTGCCCGCAAGGGACCCGAAGACAGGTGCTGCATGGTTGTCGTCAGCTCGTGCCTTGAGGTGTTCGGTTAAGTCCGTTAACGAGCGCAACCCATGTCGTTAGTTACTATGTCTAACGAGACTGCCTGAGTTAATCAGGAGGAAGGTGTGGATGACGTCAAATCAGCATGGCCCTTATGCCTGGGGCTACAAACATGATACAATGGTCGGTACAAAGGGTCGCGAACCCGCGAGGGCGAGCCAATCCCATAAAGCCGATCCCAGTCCAGATCGGAGT
>CAIVSN010000019.1 GCA_903908595.1 uncultured bacterium | reverse complement strand
GGGCTTCCGAATTTGATTCCCACCATTTCCGTTGGATCTGGGTCGTTGATGAGTACGATGGCATAGGCGCCTTCCAGCCGGGGCATGAGTTTTTCCACCCGTTCGAGGAAGGTTTCGCCCTCGATGGTCGCGAGGAGTTTCGCGGCGACTTCCGTGTCGGTGTTCCCGTAAAAGGTCGTATTCTTGATGTCTTTGAGGATTTCCCGGTAATTTTCGACGATGCCGTTATGGACGAGGAACAGCGATTTCTTCTCGTCGGTGTGCGGATGGGTATTGGCCAGGTTGACGACGCCGTGGGTAGCCCAGCGCGTGTGGCCGATTCCGCTCGTGTAATGCTTGTTTTCCGACTTGGAATTCTTAACGAGGCTCGCGAGCTGCGATACTTTGCCGACGGATTTGTAGACGTCGATGCCGTTTGCTCCGTGTACCGCGATTCCCGCCGAATCGTATCCTCGGTATTCCAGGTTTTGCAGTCCTTCGAGAATGATTTTTTCCGCTCCCGATTTGGAACCGACGTATCAGAATATTCAGCACATAGGTATCGTTTTTTAGTGGTTAACCGATTGTACGATACTTCGGGACGTTGACAAGTCGGAATGCGTTATTTCGCCTTAAGTATCCCGTACTCCCGCTCCAAGATCTCCAAGAACCCCTTCTGGAATGCTATTTTGCTGAACCGCATCGCGTGCTTCCTGACGGCCTTCGGGTCGATTTTGAGTTTCACGAACCGCTCGATGCCTTCTTGGAGCGATTCGGGGGTCTGTTCGGCGAACGTTACGCCCGATACGCCGTCCAGGGACGTTTCGAGCGCTCCGGCACGTCAGAGGGCGATTACGGGCGTGCCGCAGAGCATCGCTTCCACAGGAACCATCCCGAAATCTTCTTCCGGCGGGAAGAGGAAGGCCCGGGCTTTCTGGAAATACCCGATTTTCTGTTCGTGGTCCACGCCGAAGACCCATTCGATATTTTCCTTGGAAATGGCCTGGAGGGACTTCTGGAGCTTGTTTTGCTGGCTGGTGACGATTTTGAGCGGGAGTCCGTTGCGGTTGAAAGTCTCCACGAGTAGGTCGAACCGCTTGTAGGGGACGACCCGGCCGAGCGCCAGGAAATAGTCTTTTTTTTCTTCGCCGATGACGAATCGGTCGCTGTCGATGCCGGGATGGAGCACTTCGGATTCCCGCCGGTAGAACTTCGAGATGCGCCTGGCGGTGGTGTGGGAATTCGCCACGAAGGCATCGACCCGCTGGGCCGCGAGAAAATCCCACATCCGGAGCCGGTGGATCATGTACGGCATGAAGAGCCGGGCGATCGGGTTGAGCCAGCCGAATTCCGGATTCTTGGCATATTGCTGCGCGTGGCTCCAATAGTAGCGCGTCGGGGTATGGCAATAGCAGACGTGCCGGGTTTCCGTTCCGGTCACGATGCCCTTGGATTCCGCGCTGGAGCTCGAAATCACGAGGTCGTACCCGGAAAAGTCCATCGATTCGAACGCATACGTCCGCAAGAACGGAATGAGTTTGGGCCGGTGCTTCAGGACGGGGATTTTCTGGACGAAACTGGTGGTGACCTTGCCGACGAGTTCCGGAAAATTCTTCGGATCGAACACCGGGCTGAAAACATCCGCCTGGGGCACGACTTCGAGCATGTCGTAGAGCACCTGCTCGGCGCCGCCCCAATCCTTGAGCCAGTCGCAAACGATGGCGACCCTGAGTCATTTTATGTCCATAATGAAAAAAATATTTCGAGAGATAGTCGTGCTGAGTATACTTGGCTTTCCTAATCGTAAAAAAGTATTTTCGATGAATGACGTATTTCCTCAGAAATCCCCCGATGCTTCCCATACGGTAGCGCTCGTCCACGACAGCTTTTTCATCAGGGGCGGCGCGGAACGGATGAACGTGGAAATCGCGAAAATCCTCGGGGCCGACATTTTTACGGCGGTCCTCAAGCCCGAGAGCTACGACCTCCGGGCCATGGGTTTCGCGGGCCGGGTGACGGAGATTTTCCCGTCGTTCCGGAGGGGGATGCTCGGGTTCGTCCTCATGAAGTTCGCGTTTCTCTTGCGGTGCCGTCCGATAGGCGGGTATTCGGCCGTCATATTTTCCAACGAAGCCGTCTCGGCTCGGATTTGGGCTCGAAATGCGAGAAAAATCTATTACGCGCACAGCATTTCCCGGCATTTGTTCGACCAGAAGGACGAGTATGCCCGCAAGGTTCCGCCGTATTTCCGTCCGGCGTTCCGGGTGGCGCTCTCGCTGCTGAGATGGTGGTACGTCCGGGATTTGCGGGCGATGGACCTCATTTTGGCGAATTCGTTGAAGAACGCGGATTTTTTGAGGGAGTTGGCTCCGGGAGTGAGGGTGGAGGTGCTGTATCCGCCGGTGAATACGGGGGAGTTTTATCCGGTTGGGGCGGGGGAGGATCCAGATTTGGCGGGATCGAAAACCCCCAGGAATCCCGGAAAAACGATGAAATCCGAAGCCGATTTCGAGCACCGTGGCGAGGCGTGCCCCCGCACGTTGAGCGAGGAGCGCAGAAATCGGCAAGGAGTTCGCGTTTTGCCGGGATTCCACGCCCCCTATTTTCTGTCGTACGCCCGTTTGGCTCATGCAAAGCGCATCGACGCGATTGTCCGCGCCTTCCTCCTCATTCCGGAAAAACGCCTCAAAGTGGTGTATGGCAAAAACGATCCGCAACTCGAAGAATTCCGCGCCCTCGCCCATGGAGCGGAAAATATCGAATTCGTCACGCTGACCGACAATGCCGAGTTGCCAAGCATCGTTCGCCATGCCATCGCGACGATCTGCGTATCCAAAAACGAGGATTTCGGGATGGTAGCGGTGGAATCGATGGCTTCGGGGGTTCCGGTCATCGCCGTGGCGGAGGGCGGGTATCTCGAAACCGTCATAGACGGCAAGACGGGCATCCTGCTTCCATCGGATTTCTCCGTTTCCGACCTCGTTGCGGCGGTCCGGCAAATAACCCCGGAATTCCGCGAAGCTTTGTCCGAAAACTGCGTGGAGCGGGCAAAAAAATTCTCGCTCGATAGTTTCGCGCGAGAATTGGAAAAATTCACGGAGGGCAAGCTTTCCGTTCCGGGTGATTAGTATTTTGTTTCCTGCCCAATCGGGAGGAGCGGGCCCATTTCCAGGCGCTTCTGTACTTTCTGCCGGGTTCTCTCTATCGCGAAACGTATTCCGACACGGCTCATTTCGAGCGACAGTTTCCCGGTATTTTCATATATGGCCCGAACCAACCGGTTCTGCTCTCGGGAGTGTACGTCGAATTGGCGCTGGAGCGCGTACAGCGTATCGTTTTGGGATTCCAAGTATTTGCGGATGAGGCCGATGAATTGTAGGGCCTGCACATCGCTCGACCGGTTCCTCTCCCCAAGTCCCAGACTGTCGACGTAGTGCCAGATTCCGGCAAAAGTTTCGGATTCTCGATAGTCCGTCAGCCTGAGGAAGGCCTCGACTTCCTTTCTTAGGCCGATAGCCTCTTGCTTCATGTTTTCGAATTCTCGCACGGAGTGGTTCATGATTCGGTTTGATTACGTTGAATTCCATTTTTTCCGCGTCCGTCCGGTCGATTGACTAGTTATAAATCTATTTTTTAATCACAAAAGTCAAATAGGATTTCGGAAAAATGGAATTTTCGCTACAATCCACCCGTATTTTTGCGTTTTTCCATGTCCCATCCGAATTTCCCCATCCGTAATTTTTGCATCATCGCGCACATCGACCACGGCAAATCCACGCTCGCGGACCGAATGCTCGAAATCACCGGCACCATCCAGAAGCGCGATATCCGGGAGCAGACGCTCGATACCATGGATATCGAGAAGGAACGCGGCATCACGATCAAACTCACGCCCGTCCGGATGCACTGGAAGGGGATTGAACTCAACCTTATCGACACCCCCGGGCACGTGGACTTCCAATACGAGGTTTCCCGGTCTTTGGCGAGCGTGGAGGGCGCGATCCTGGTCGTGGACGCGACGCAGGGAATCGAGGCCCAAACCTTGTCCAACGTGTATCTCGCGCTCGAAAACGAACTCTCGATCATTCCCGTGCTCAACAAGATCGATCTCCCTTCCGCCGACGTGGAGCGCGTTTCCGAAGAAGTCATGAACCTGCTCGGGTGCCGGCGGGAAGAAATCATCTGCGTATCCGCCAAAACGGGGGAGAACGTCGAAACGGTCCTGGACGCGGTCATCGAACGGCTCCCGGAGCCGAAGCAATTGACGGTGGATTCCGAATTCGTCGTGCACGGCGATCCGCGTGCCGACCATTCGACGGTCAAGGCCTTGGTATTCGATTCCCAATACGATACGTACAAAGGCGTCGTCGTCTACCTCAAGCTCTTCTCCGGCCGTATCCAAAAGGGCGACATGGTCGAATTCATCCATACCGGCGCCAAGGTGGAAGCGCTCGAAGTCGGATGTTTTTCCCCGAAATGGAATCCTATCGGGATGATCGAGGAAGGGGAAATCGGCTACATCGTCACCGGCCTCAAAACCATCGCGGATGCGAGGGTAGGGGATACGGTGTTCCGGGGAAGCGCCGACCACAAGAACCCGATCAAGGGGTTCAAACGCATCACGCCGTTCATTTTTGCGGGTGTCTACCCGGTCGATACGGACGAGTATCCGAAGCTCAAGGACAGTATCGACAAGCTCATGCTCAACGACAGTTCGCTCGTTACGGAACACGAGGTTTCTCCGGCGCTCGGACACGGCTTCCGGTGCGGATTCCTCGGGCTCCTCCATCTCGACATCGTCAAGGAACGGCTGTGGCGGGAATTCGAAATGGACGTCATCATGACGAGTCCCCAAGTGACGTACCGGGTCATCGTCCTGGGCGACAAGGTAGCCGAAAATCCGCGGAACAGCCCCGAGCTCCTCGAATTCAATGGCAAAACCCACACGGCCATCCTCGTGAGCAATCCCGAGGACTTGCCCCTGCCCGGAAACTTCGTCTTCATCGAGGAACCGATCGCGAAGATCGAGATCATCACCCCGACGGAATACGTGGGGAACCTGATGCAGTTGTCGCAGGAGCGACGTGGGGTGTTCAAAAACCAGTATTTCCTCGATGCCGCGCGGGCGGTGCTCGTCTATGAGATTCCTTTGGCCGAGCTCGTGGGTGATTTTTATGACGATCTCAAATCGCTTTCGAGCGGGTACGGTTCGCTTTCCTACGAATTCATCCGCTACCAGCAAGACGATCTCGCCAAGCTCGACGTCATCGTCGCCGGCGAAATCATTGAGGCGTTCTCCATGATCGTCCACCGCAACCGGGCCCGGACGCTCGGGGGGCGGATATGTTTCAAACTCAAGGAGGCGATTCCCAAAGCGCAGTTCTCCATTGCCATCCAGGCCGCGCTCGGAAGCACGGTGATTGCCCGGGAGGATATTTCCGCTTTGCGGAAGGACGTGACGGCGAAGCTGTACGGCGGGGACATTTCCCGCAAGCGCAAGCTCCTCGAGAAGCAGAAGGAGGGAAAGAAAAAAATGAAACAGTTCGGTCGGGTGAGCATTCCGAGCGAGACGTTCGTGAATATTTTGAAGAAGTAGCAAATATACCCGTTGGGTATAACCATTTTGCCCTTCCCAAACTTTACCGCAGCAAAAAAATAGTGTACGATACCGTAACCTATATCTTTACGAACTATGACTTTTGACATAGAAAGGTGACTTTCGACCATTTTCTCCGACGCGATCAAGTACAAGGCTTCCGATATCCACATCGTCCCGGAAGACAAAAACGTTCACATCAAGTTCCGAGTGAACGGCAAATTCGTCAAGTACCGGACGATCGAGATCGGAATCTTGGAAACGCTGGTCGGAAAGCTCAAAATCATGAGCAATCTCAAAATGGAAGAAAGCCGCCTGCCGCAGGACGGGAGCTTCACGATGATTCTGGACGGAAAGGAAATTTGCGTACGAGCGAGCACGATGCCGACGCTGTTTGGCGAAAAAGTCGTCATGCGGATACTGAATCCGGAAAGCGAGAGCATTTCCCTGGAGAGCATCGGGCTGAATCCGTTACAGATCCGGAAAGTCAAGGAATATGCCAAAAGGAAAAACGGATTGATCTTGGTCGTTTGACCGACCGGATCCGGGAAATCGACCACGATCCTTTCCATACTGAAAGAATTCAATCCGGATGAGTTCAGCATTTCCACCCTCGAGGATCCGATCGAATACCGGGTCAAGTGAATCGCCCATTCGCAGATAAACCACGGGATCGGGTTTAATTTTTCGGTCGGTCTCAGAAGTATTCTCCGGCAGGATCCGGACATTATCATGGTCGGGGAAATCCGCGACGTGGAGACGGCAAAATTCAGCATGGAAGCCGGCATTACCTGACACCTCGTCCTGTCTACGCTCCATGCGAATTCGGGCGCGAACAGCATCCAGCGCCTCATCAGCCTGGGAACGGAACCCAATATGATCATCTCCGGACTGAAGCTGATCATTTCCCAGCAGCTCATCCGGAAGCTCTGCCCGCATTGCAAAAGGAAATACGTGCCGGATGCCAACGTGCGAAAAAAAATCGAAAGCGTCCTCCGGGAATCCATTCCGCCGGGAAGGGAAGTTACCCTGTACGAGGAAAACGAACTCGGTTGCATCGAATGCAATTACTTGTGATTCAAGGGAAGAATCGGAATTTTTGAAGTCTTCGAACTCACGAGGGAAATGAAAATGCTCATCCTTTCCAAGCAGTCGGAAAACACTTTGGACGATCAGGCCGAAAGGGATGGAATCGTGTCGCTCCGGCAGGATGGGATTATGAAAGCGCTTCAATGAGCGATAAGCCTGAAGGAACTGGAATCTTCTATCGGGGACGTCTAGAGACCCATATAAAACGCGAATTCCCTGTCCATTTCTCCGCTCCTCGTTCAACGTACCTACGTACGTCTCACTACGGTGTTCGAAATGAACTTAGTCTCCAAGCAAAAATAACTTGCACTTTCCCACCGTATGCATGAGCATCAGCCATCGTTGCCTCATACTTGTGGAGTCTACTCCACTGCATAAGAGTCGCCTTGCCTGATACCTCATGCATACGCGGCAAAGTTGCAACTTATTTTTGCTTGGAGACTTAGGATTTCATCGTTTTTCAGAGGTCTCTAGGGGATTATGAAAAATGGATTTTTTCGTTATAATCCGAAAAAGCCGAAGCGAACACACTGGGGAAATGCCGGGTTTCCCATTCCGTCCATTTTTTATAATATTTTTCCATGCGCATCCAAACCGTTCCATCCTCCCTTTCCGCCCTCCATGCCTGGGCGTTCGTTCCCGTGCCCATCGGCACTTCCCAGGAGCTCGTCCACTCGGTGGAACACCGGATTTTTCTCGATGCCGGCATCGCCGCGCTAGAAGACACGGTCGTCCGGCACAACGGGATGATTCACTGGACGGGCATCCTCCTCGATTTCACGATCCGTCCGGAACGCTTGGGGGACCTCGTTTCCGCATTGGAACACGTTTTCGACCATCCGTTGCCGAAAATGTCGTTCGAGGAACGCGAACGGTTCGTCCGCGAGCTCGAGGACGGGGGAGGGGACTTTTTCGACCGTACCATCGAGCGTTTCAAGATCGCGTTTTTCGAGGCGAACGGGTATGCCCATTCGGGAAAGGACGAGGAGTCCATCTGGGAATCGCTCGAATTCCCCGAAACGAGGTTTTTCTGAATCGGCCAAGTGCCATCGTACCGGGAAGCATGGTCTCCGGGAGTCTCGGAAACTCCCGTATTCCCCGTGCTCCGGGAAGAACTCCCCGAATACGAGCCGGAACCGGGCGAAGACGGCGGGCGGGGAGGATTCGCTTTTGACGATGGGGATCGCGGGGAAAGCCTCATGGATTACGTCCTCCTCTTCCCGTCCGTCATAGAAAATGCCAGGGATTTCGCGTTCCACCAGCTCTTTTTCCGGTTTCTCCGACAGAAGACCGACGCCGATTTCCGCGATACGGGCCGGACGTACGATCCCGTTTCCGAGAGTTATTTCGAGGACGGCTTCGCCGTATCCGGCATCCACCTGATGACGTCGGACCAGAAGAAGCGGCTGCCAGAATTCCCGAAGAAGCCGGATCAGCGTTCGTTCGAGAAATTTCGCGATGCCGTTGCCTTCCAGATCGCCATCGACTTGGACCAGGTCTCGTACGGCGCGTATCCGGTAATGGGGATCCCGCCTTCCGAAGCCTTGGAGGCGATTAAGAAATTCGGGTACGGGGAATTCGTTGAAAAATTCGCCAGATCCTGCGATAGGGTGTCAGTGGTTTGGGGGAAGTCCGGGGGGTAGGGGAATGGTGCTAGATTATTCAATGACGCAGGATTTTTATTGTTTATCTATGGTGATATATCAGGAAACTCATTCCAAAGTATTCGCAGAAGCGTCTATGTTCGCACTTATCAAGGTGCCGTTTGCCCAATACGAACCTCCGCCTCCAGCATAATAGGAGTTGGCTGATCCTCCCGCCCCTCAGCTATATCAGCCTCAGCCCGCCCCGCCATGATTGCCGCCCGCTCAACCTCATCCAAAGCCTGACTGGTGACCACTATAATGTCAAGTTGCCCCGATGGCTCAATTCAAAAACGCTATCGAATGCGCTGCCAATCCGTTCAACACGAAACTGGATGCTGACGAATCCTGGTACATTCCAGCTCCCGGTCAACCTGTTCCGTTATTTCCACCCAAACTTGTTGCCGTGCTGGTACCGCCATTGACGCCTCAGGCAAATCAATTGCTAGATGCCTTTCCTGAAGTAGAATTGTAATTCGCATTCGTGTAGGTTTGAGCCGTGCTGCTGTAATTGCCATTCGCTCAACCTCAGGCAACGATGATAATCATGGTATCACGGTCAGTATTGTTAGTTTTATCCCAGAATTCTTTTTTTACTACGAACGTTCAACCACCGGCATTTCAGTTATAGGCATGTGCCGTACTTCTGGAAGTGTGTTGACCGACGACCATATCGATTTCCTGTCATTTTACCAGGTCCATATCCACAACGAGCTTTGCCGGCTTACCGCCTTCATAATCGCTTGATGAAGGGGCGGATCAAGCAGCTCCTACTGCGGTAAATCGATATTTTGCCGTCGATGGAACGGTCCATCTTTGATAGCCGTTGAATTGTCACTGATTCAAATACGTAGCTGACCACGAAGTACCATATGAGCTTCTGCAAGTTCCGATCGAAGGTCCGGATTTTCATGTTACCCCGCAATTCGTGAATGTATGCGAAGTAAAAGCATATAAAGGAGCTTCTGATACCTGAGATTGTGTTATTGATGGGTTTCCCCCTCCCGCGCCTCCCCCGAGCTGCGCGCTCACCAAACTCGTCCCGAACGACGCGAACGACCCGCTCGAGGCATTCATGAGCGTCGCGATGTTCTGGTTGCTTCTGATATCGGATCCGGCATACGCCGCCTGCAATGCCGCCACCATGGCGTTCAGGTCCGCCGCGCTCGCCGGGAGACCGCTCGGGTTCGAAACCGTCTTCGCCCCGGAATGCACCACCGCCCCCGGAGGGAACGTACTCGCCCCCCGCAGGGCCTTCCCGTTGAACAGGAGCGATCCCGAAAGCGAGCCTATGGGAGCGGAAGCCCCCGCAACGCCCCCGCTGTTCGTCAGGATGCTCGGAATGGCCAATACGTACACGAATCCTCCCGTGCTCACCTTCGCCGTGAGCCCCCCGAAGTTCCCCCGGACGTAGGCCACGGAAGGGTTCCCGGCCTCGGCGTGGGCGGTGCCCGCGAGGAATCCCGCGTCCGCGGCGTTCTGCGCGAGGTCGCCCTCGTATTCCGCCTTGAGCTGGTACGCCTTCCCTTCCGCGAGGGAAGAATAGCCGTACTCCGTGTTCTTCAGCGGATCCAAGGGCTTCTTGTTGAGCCCCCCTCCCGCGATCGTCCCCTTGAAATACTGCATGACGAGCGCTCCGACCGTCCCCTGGTTCCAGACCGCGCCTCCCGAATAGGTCACGGCGAACGAGCCGTCCGGCAACGGATACGACCCGGAAATCACGGTGGAAAGGTCCAGCGACTTGGAGACCTGCGCGAGGTCGCCGATTCGGGCGGAATCCCGGGCGCGCGACGAGTAGCCCCCTATCGCGAGGAAGCCGATGGTACCGAGGATGGCGAGGATAGTTATTACGACTATGAGCTCGACGAGGGTGAAACCTTTGAATTTCCGGGATGCGGAAGGTGGTTTGGTTTTTTCCATAAAGGAACGGTAGAAAATATACCGCGGAAGTATAATTCATTCCGAATAATTAGTCAAAACATATCGAACGAGGAAATATTCTAAAATATTGGCATCATGCAAAGGAACGCATAGGCTGCTGCGATATCCGCGAATCCCCGTATTTTTCCAGTATCTCTCTCCTCTTTGATTTCACGGCAAGGAGACATGTTCGAGTTTGACCCGGATTGCCTTTCGTAGATCGGAAGCCGAACTTTTTGCCGTGTTTATCCACCCTTCTGCCCGAAAAACTGTCTCGAGACGCTTCCGTAACACAAACCCCATCTAGTGAACAATGCCTTCATTTTTCACAGAAGAGAGTAGGAATAAAAATAAAAATTACGAATGTCAAGCTAAAAGAAATGAGAATCGAACCCGCATGGGCAATTCACTCTTGACAAACATAACCGACATTATATATTATTACTGTCATACTATCTTTTAAACACGCTTTCCGTGTTGTTTATGGGGTGGGTGATTGGTCCTTAATATAACACTCAGGAGTTTGTCACATGACAACGGTACCTACCACTATGTCTGACTCTGTCACTGTCAGCGTACCTTCGAATCCAAGTCTGGATCTCTTCGGGATTTGGCCTTACGCGGAACAGCAGTGCGTGATTGGAGCTGAAGGGCTCTACTTTCTCGCATTGGATGCCCTCCAAGGGCAATCCGTAACCCCTCAAGATCTGAATGAAATCGGACTCGGGGGAGTCACCGCCTGGAGTCAAACCCAGACGAACGTTAACGGGTCCCTCATATTCGACATACGTGTCGAATTCGGAGGGGCAAGCCCATTTTCGCCGAATCGCGCCGCGGTATGGATTCGCCATGAACAAGCCACTACGAGCAATACGACGTTTGATAACTGGTATGTCAATACCAGCTACGAAACCGGAGTTGCTCAACTGGCCAACGTCAGTTGGCAAAACACGTCATCCCAGGGTCAAGAAAATACGATCCTGAACCATAATTGGCATAATGGGGGCGTTTACTATTCCGATAAGATCGAGAATGGCCTTCTCATGTACCAGAACATCTGGTCGGATTCGGTCGGACTGGTTGGCAGAACCGCCGACGTGCCAATACTTCCTCAGCTGTACTAAAATCGAGGACCATCCAAGAAGAAATTCGTTCACAAGACGTGATTCCTTCCTGACCCAAAGAGCCCCTGCCTATATGGCGGGGGCTTTTTTAATGATCCCGAATCGATTATACCCAACGGGAAACCAATTCCTATTGGGTATATCGCCAATCGAAAAAGGAGCGTGGAGCATTATTGAGACCTACTTTTCCGGGAAAGGAAGCGTCGGCACGATGGAAACGTCCCTGGCGAGTCATTTGGTGATGCGGATCCCATGAATCTGACCGTCGTAAGCATATCATCCATCGGTGGCATTGTACGGATCGTTCATGCCTCCGATACGGACAAAGGCAGGCGTCGTAAAATTTGCCGTCCCGTACGATGAAGTATTGAAAATCTGGGTACCGTCAATATGCAAGGTATAGACCCCGTTTTTTCTCACCATATGCAATCGTTTCATTCCGGTGGTATCGGAAATGATTCACGCAGGTACGGTCGTAACGGCAACGACGACTCCTGCGGCTCCGGTTCAGAGTCAAAATATTCTTATTACGTTAGAACTGCTGATTTGTACGGAAATGCCTATCATTGATCCGGCAGTAGAATACCAGCCAATTGAAAACAACATTTCCCCATCTGACCTCGCTGGCTTAGGGTGTTCATAAAATGCCTCGACGGTAAAATCACCGGTCCCAAACGACATGTCGTTCAGTCCGCTCGTCACCTTGAGCGCCGATTTGAAATTATACGTAGAAAGGCCGAGCGCTCACGACGCGATGACGGAATTCCCTTCGAGCGTCCCGGTCTTCCCGGTGGCGTCGGTCGTGCTTGCGGTATCGAAATTGTTCAGGTACACCACCTGTCCGAAATTCGGATCCGACGTACCGGAGCCAGGACCGCCTCCCCCGCCCGCCGAGCCGGTGGAGGCGTAGGCCACGCTCCCGCTCAGGTAGGCGCCCGCTATGGCGCTTCCCGTTCCGGTGCTCGCGACCCCGTTGCCGAAACGCACGGTGAACTCCGTGGCGGACGCGGGG
>CAIVSN010000018.1 GCA_903908595.1 uncultured bacterium | reverse complement strand
CGCGTCGAAATTGAGCCAGGTACCGAGGGTTTTGCCGGGAGCGATCGAGAAGGTTTTAACGCCGGGGGTCTTGAGCCGGATTTCCCCGCCCGTCCAATCCCCGTGCTGGGTAATTGAGGAAGCGGAAGTATGGAGGTTCGTATTCGAGATGGTCGAACCGCTGTCGTTGACTATCGAGGAAGCGTTGTTAGCCTGGATATTCGAATTCGAAATAGCGGAACCGTTCACGAGGGAAGGTCACTCGTACCGGATGGTCGAGCCGTCGATGTTTCCGCTTCCGGCATTGACGAAAGATCCCGTGGAGCTTGAGGCGTTGAGGGTCGCGGAAACCATCCGCCCACGGTTCACCACGTCCCCTTCCGTATCCAATACCGAGTACGTTCAGATATTCCCCGTCGGATGGTTCACGAAGTCTCCCCCGACGGAAAGGTGGGGATATGAGATAGTATATATATAGCACGTATACCACATGGCCCAAGCACATATCGCATTTCCATTCATTCTTCCGCTGTTGCTCAGGTTCCCGGAAACGAAGAGTCCCCGCTCCGAATTGTCGTAAGTGATGGCCTGGACAAGGGCATTTTGTTCGATGGCAAGGTTCCCGTAGATTTTCGTGGCGCTCGTGATGCCGTCGGTTGGGTTAGCCTGGTAGGGTTGGCTGAGGGTGACGGTTGCCCCGGAGAGGACGGCGACGTTCGGAACGTCGTACGAGCCCGAGAGGGTGGTGGTTCCTGACGAGAACGTGATGGAAGCATAGCTTCCTCATACGGTCGCGTTGAAATCCCCTCCCGTCGCGAGGACGGAGCTTCCGCTTCCCGAGATTTTCCCGCTTCCGGAAAGCGACCCGATTTCGATCCGGGAATCCGCCGTGATTTCGCGGTCGCCCAGGTTCATTCCCCTGAATCGGAGATCCCCACTGAGCGCTATCCCGTCCGCGTCGAAATTGAGCCAAGTGTCAAGGGTTTTGCCAGAAGCGATCGAGAAGATTTTAGCGCCGGGGGTCTTGAACCGGATTTCTCAGCCCGTCCAATCCCCGTGCTGGATGATGGAAGAAGCGGAAGTATGGAGATTCGTTCCCGAAATAACGGCACCGTTCACCAGCGAGTTCCCCGCGTAGCTGACGGTGGAAGACTGGATATTCCCGCTTCCGGCGTTGGCGAAAGATCCCGTCGGGCTCGTGGCGTTGAGGGTCGCGGAAGTTATCAGCCCCTCGTTTACGACGTCCCCTTCCGTATCCAATACCGAGTACGTTCAGATATTCCCCGTCGGATGGTTCACGAAGTCTCCCTTGACGGAAAGGTGGGGATACGAGATGGTGTATGCATAGCACGTATACCACATGGCCCAGGCGCATATCGCATTTCCATTCATTCTTCCGCTGTTGCTCAGGTTTCCGGAAACGAAGAGTCCCCGCTCCGAATTGTCGTAAGTGACGGCCTGGACGAGGGCGTTTTCCTCAACGGAGAGGTTCCCGTAGATTTTCGTGGCGCTCGTGATGCCGTCGGTTGGGTTAGCCTGGTAGGGTTGGCTGAGGGTGACGGTGGCCCCGGAAAAAACCGTCGTATTGACGGAATGGTACGAGCCCGCGAGGGTGGTGGTTCCGGAAAAAACGAGGGAGGAAAGCGTTCCCCCGAGGGTCGCGTTGAAATTGCCCGTGTTTATAGCCGTAATAACTCCTCCCGTTCAAGAAACATTGCCACTGCCATACATATTGGCCAAAATGACATTGGCGGAATCAATTGCAAGTTCCTGATTATTGAGATCGAGGTTTAAATAATTTCCACCTTCAAGTCGGGTTTTTCAAATCAGCCGAACGGATGTCGTAATTATTGATCAACTATTTTGAAGCGATCAAGAAGTGGTGAAAGCGATATTTTCAATATGCCCACCGTTTCGGAAGCTTCCATTGATGCCAATATTAAAAGCATTGCCGTCATTCGAGGCAACGGTTCCCCTTATGAATGAATCATCTGTAAGATTTAGGCTATGACTGGAGCTACCGAAAAGCGTCTTTCCCTCTTGCAGAAATATTCCCGCAACGGTCGCGTTTTGATCCAAGATAACGTTTCAGGAAATCTTTACGTGGCTATCCTCGTTCGGTATCACGCCGCCAATCCACGTTGTTGGATTTGACCAGGAGCCACCTGTCGGGGTGGAGCTAATAACTCCGGTAAGCGTTGCCGGCACTACAATTGCCCCCGAGCCCCCAATGGCTTTCTTGTAGGTCTTCTGCGAATCGTTGCTGTTCTGGTAGATGTAGTATTGGCTATCGGGAGTGATCTGCCCCCACGCACTGAAATCCAGGAACTTCGTTCCCGCTCACCCTCATTCCTCGTTTATGAGTTTTCTGTAGGTCTTCTGCGAATCGTTGCCGTTCTGGTAGATGTAGTATTGCCCGTCGGGAGTGATCTGCCCCCAGGAATTTGCGACGTCGATAAATACCGCTCAATATCCTGTTCCGTCCTCGCTTACGGGCTTCTTGTAGGTCTTCCATGAATCGTTGCCGTTCTGGTAGAAGTAGTATTGCCCGTCGGGAGTAATCTGCCCCCACGCATTCAAATCCAGGAACTTCGTTCCCGCTCACCCTCATTCCTCGTTAATGAGTTTTCTGTAGATTTTGTAATCATCATTTGGATTTGTATAGAAGTAGTACTGCCCGTCTGGGGTACCCTGTCATGACGCATAGCTTATGTCGATAAATTTCGTTCCTGCTCCCGAGGACGTGTCGCTGATTATTTTCCGATATGCCGTATGGTTGTCGTTCGGATTGTTGTATAGGTAGTATTGACCGTCCTTCGTAATTTGCCCCCAGGAATTTGCGACGTCGATAAATACCGCTCAATATCCTGTTCCCCCCTCGCTTACGGGTTTCTTGTAGGTCTTCCATGAATCGTTGCCGTTCTGGTAGATGTAGTATTGGCCATCGGGCGTGATCTGCCCCCACGCGCTGAAATCCAGGAACTTCGTGCCCGTTCCGATTCATTCCTCGCTTACGGGCTTCTTATAGGTCTTCTGCGAATCGTTGCCGTTCTGGTAGATGTAGTACTGCCCGTCGGGCGTGATCTGCCCCCAGGAATTAAAATCCAGGAACTTCGTGCCCGTTCCGATTCATTCCTCGCTTACGGGCTTCTTGTAGGTCTTCTGCGAATCGTTGCCGTTCTGGTAGATGTAGTATTGGCCATCGGGCGTGATCTGCCCCCAGGAATTAAAATCCAGGAATTTTCATGGATCGCTTACGGTATCCATAACTCACTCTCAATCAATCCAGCTTTCGGCAGACACAATGGGGATATTGCCTACGGAAAAAATTGTCAAAAATAGACTGAGCACAACGACCATCTTCCTAGAAAATGAATGACTCATAAAACTATGAAATAAGATGTAGGACTTCAATCGCTATATACCTAAGTCTCTAAGCGAATTTGGTTAGGCATATTGTATGGCAACCGCCGAGAAAAGTAAACGGATTTTTAAATTATAGATAACGAATATCGATGCAAACTCAAAATAGACGCATTAAAAAAATCCTTTCCGAATATTTTTTCCGGAAAGGATTGCACGGGGTTTTGGCCAGTTGGCACGGGAATATCCCAAATCGAGCACCACAGTACGTCGAACGAGATCAAAGGAATGAACGAGGAATTCGCGTTTCGCTGAGGACTCCCTACTGTATCTGCATCCTCCAGTACGAATTGTTGTTATCGCTCCGGGATTCCTTGACGTTGGCATTGACGTTGATTTCCACGTAGAGCAGGTACGTGCCGTACTTGACGATGTTGAGGTTTCCGATGGGAATGGCGCTCTCGTAGCACTCCCCCCGGTACAGCTGCTTGTAGGAAGTCGTGGAAGTCTGGTATGTGCCGTTCGTTACTCGGGACGTGATTTGGCCGCTGGAATTCATGGCGTCGCCCTGGTTGCAGATTTTTGCCGTGAGTTCGTAGCTCGTTCCGTTCTGGCGCAATTCCGCGAGGTAGAGATCCGGGGTTCCTTCCGGTGCCGTGTAGGTATTGGAACACTTCCATTGGAACGTCTGGGAATAGTTGTCCCAGGACTTGACCCACTGCGGGCAGGAAGAATTGTAATTGACCGGGCCGTATGTATTGTAGGTCTGAGCATACAGCGGAACGTAGCCGTTGGTGTAGTTGTAGTAGGCATTGCCGTATGGCTGGCTCGCGTCAAAATTCACGTAGTGGTTGTAGTCGTTGTTATAAAATGTCCCGTCCGAAGTGTAATTGGAATACGGGGTATACGTATAGGAACCGTACCCGTTCGGAGCGTAATTGTACCATGCCCCGTTGTTGTAACCGGTGTACACGTACACGACGTTCTGGGTTCCGGAGGTGTTCCAAACCGGATTCGGCTGGGAATAATACCCGTTGTTGTATGAAGTGTTATTATAATACCCGTTGTTATACGCATTGTTCTGCGGCGTGGCGTACCACTTGACCCCGCCGTCGGAATTTCCCCAGAGATCGTTGACCGGATCGGTGGAAGTGGCGGTCGTGGCTCGGTAGTTGATATCGGAAACGTCGGCGCGGGCCTTCTTGGCCGGGAGCGTGACCTTGTTGTTGCCGGTCCGCATCTCCTCCTTGTCGCCTTCGAACCGGAGCGTGCCGGTAATGGCGGTCTTCCTCTTGGAGGCCGTCGTATATCCGTCCACGGAATACATGGTGAGGTTGGTGCAAGCCCCGGACGCGAGATTGGCGTTCTCGTACGTGCGTTCCTCGATCTGGCCCTGGTTGGATTGGAGCACGACGTTGATTTTGCCGTTGCCCGTTCCCACGTCGCCCTGGTTGCAGATGGTGAACGCGAAGCTCGTGGCGCTCTTCTGTTCGAGCACGTTGAACACCAGGTCGGGATACCCCTGGTAGATGGAATCGAAGCTGCCGGCGAACGCGTTCGCGGAAGAAAGGACGGCCACGATGCCGGACACGGCTACGGAAAGGATCCTTGAAGCGGGATTTTTCATATTCTGAGGGGGTAAAAAATGATTCGAGGAAATCAGTTCACGTTTACTAATGTAGTAATTACTTGAAAAAGTCAATAGCAAATTTTAATCGGAAATAATAACTTGCAATTTGCGAAAAATTACTTATTACTAATAAAATTCCTCATTTCCCCTCTTATGAAAAAAAGATTGAAACCTTTCGTGGAACCCGAATTTCCATCGGTAAAACCGGAAGTGAAGCAAGAATTGATCGCCTCGCTCGAAGCGACTCGCCAGAAGTGACGGGACTTCTTCGAAAAAATCACCTGGACCTCGTTCGGCGGAATCGGAGGCGAAGATACTTCTCTCACCGGATCAAAACACCTCCTCGAAGCGATACGCGAAACCGGGGAAGCCGTACGACTCCTATTGGATTTTGGCATGTTCCAGGGGAAAGGAAAAGAAAGGAATCAGATACTTCCCGTCAAGCCATCGACGATAGATCATGTTCTGGAAACCCATGCGCATTTGGATCATTTTGGCCTATTGCCATTGCTTACCAAAGACGAAGAGGGTTTCACCTGAGAAATCCATTGTACTCCGGTAACCTGGGAAAGCGGACTCATCGGATTGAAAGATTCGGCGAAAATCGGCGAGGATGGCTATGATGAGGACTACCGGAAATACGCGAAACTCATCCGGGATGCCCAAGGAGCTATCCGTATCGTCCGTAATGCGGATAGCAAGGGAATTCCAAAGAACAAGAGGAACGGCGACCGGATGAAAGGAACGGGAGAGCTCGATCCTTCGCTCGGGGAGGGCAAAGACGGTGTGAAAATCAAAAACCGCATCCACGGCGGAAAGGCCATCCACGATCTTCCGGAATCCAAAATACAGCAATCCCGGCAACTGCTTTCCGAACTCGGATTCTATGACTTGGAAACCAGCAGTTTCATCAATGGGGCCAGTATCAAAAAAAATATTCCCGCACCGAAGAAAAACCTCTATGATCTCAAAGATGTCAACAAAGTCGAATACTTCGTCCAGACCCACAAGTACGACGAGAAATTCGAACTCGAACCGGGTATCGAAGCGACGTTCTACAATGCCGGGCACATCGCGGGCAGCGCGATGGTGGTGCTCAAGTTCAAGGTGGATGACCAGTCCACGTACAACGTCATGTTTTCGGGCGATCTCGGGCGGCTCCGCGGGGATTTCCACCCCTATGGCAAGCCACGCCTTCCGCCGGAAGTGCCCATCGACGCCTTCGTCCACGAGACGACCTACGGAGGCAAAGTCCACTGGGAACGGGAATTCGCCATAGACGATCTCGGCCGAGTCATCCGAGAAGCCTACATGAAACGAAAGAAGGCCCTCATTATCCCGACGTTCGCGATCGAGCGGTGCGCGTCCCTGCTCCATGCCCTCATCGAGCTGAAGAAACAGGAATATTTCGACGGCGAAATCATCCTCGATTCCCCGCTCGGCATCCAGCAGACCATGGTCGCGGGACGGCATGCGGAAGACGAGGCATTCTCCGAAAACCTCATGAACAAGCACGCGTACCGCGTTGCCAAGGGCGAAGACCGGGAAGGCCTGGAACGGAGCAAAAAATTCCGCATCATCGTCACCGGATCCGGCATGGCGAACGGCGGACCGATACTCGACTACCTCAAGCTCTATTCGAACAACCCGGACATCGAGTTCGCCTTTGCGGGATACCAATCCGAAGGCACGATCGGGAACGAATTGACGAGCGGATACAAATCCATCACGATCGACGGGCTCAAGCTCCATGTCGAAGCGAAAGTCAACAACCTCATGGGGTTCTCGGCCCATGCGGACGAACGCGATCTCTTCGAAATCATGGAATACGGAAGTCGGAGCAGGCGGCACGGGGAACGCCACCGGAACGCCAAGCTCCTCCTCGTGCACGGGGAACGGGACAAATCCACCACGGCGTACGTGAACTACCTGAAACGGAGGGTAAGGGAAGGGAAACGAGGGGTTCCGAAGATGGAAAACGTATTCTTGCCGAATTTGGAAGAAACGCTGGTGCTGTATAGCGCAGCGGGGAAAGAGGTGGAAAAGAAGGAGGAATAGGAGGGGGCAGGCTGTCACAAACTATCAGTTTTAAGAAATCCCTCAGACGAGGGATTTCTATTTTTTCAATTCGTGCGGCTGCCTATTTAAAAAGGAAAGATTGAGGAAAATATGCAATAGCGGAACTGGAAAAGCCGCTCCTTAACCCCCCCCAACAAAAAAAATTCTGAAAAGAAAAATTCCGTATACGATTTCCCTGAAAAAAGTACGAGGAACAGGTGAAAAAGCATCCGGCTAAGATTGCGTTTACACAGAGTGGATTACATTCCATTATTTGGATAACTGTGTGAAAAAATTTGACTCTTTGGGGAGTTTTTATACTATAGCCGCGCTTGAAGCGATTCGTTGTCATTTTTGGTCCAAAAACCAGGGGATTTCGAATCATTCATCCTATATTCCTCGGTAGCTCAGTGGTAGAGCAGTTGGCTGTTAACCAATTGGTCGTCGGTTCGAATCCGCCCCGGGGAGCCATTCAACAATTCAATCAGAAATCTCAGGGTCGACCTGGGATTTTTGTTTTGTCAATTTCCCAGTAACCAGCATATCAAAGGGACTCTTCCAGTTCATAATTATTTTTCAATCCAAGAAAATTATGTTCGAAACCATCGAAAGTAGCAGGTTTCGTTTTGGTTCGAAGTTTCCATCCTCAGGTATCGAGAATATGGTTTTTGCTTCGAACATGGTATATAACAATTGCCAAACCT
>CAIVSN010000017.1 GCA_903908595.1 uncultured bacterium | reverse complement strand
CTTTTTAGAGGGAAAAGTAAGGTTTTAGGCTATGGATAGCGAAAAGTGCATCTAAGATCCGGTGAACGTATTTTTCGTTTTACTCGGTCCAGACCGCGCCGGACAAGCTCGGAAAACGAAAAATACGTTCACCTGGACTGCTCGCGGGAAGCAAGACGAATCAAATGGATTTGGTATTAGAGACTAAGGTCGAGGAAGACGGTTTCTCCGTCCTGGCGCTTGTTTCAACGTGAGAAAACGTACGGCAATGGACATTTTATGCCAAATCCACATCGGAATTTTTGGAACGCCTCAATTCCGTGCTTTCTGGATTGAAAAAATTTCCAATTGAAATTGATGCATTTGAAGAACCGGATTGGGAAGCCTACGAAACATTCATGTCCCAACTTACATTTTAGTTGGAATATGTCCCATAATTTTTTTGCAATCGGAACCGCTTCTTTTGACAAAATCCAATCCATGACTATGCATATATCCGTCAATATCGCCTAACTCCCCCGAAACATGCCAAATTCCCTCGATCAGATCGGCTCGTCCGACGACACCCGCGTCAATTCCATCGAATTCCTCCCCTCCCCGGAGCGCATCCTCCTCGAAAAGTCCATCAACGCCCCGCTCAGCAACCAGATTATCGCGTGCCGGCAGAAAATCGCGGACATCATCCACGGAAGGAGCGACCGCCTGCTCGTCGTGGTAGGCCCCTGTTCCATCCACGACCCCGAATCGGCTCTGGAGTACTCGGAATACGTCCGCGGCTGGCGCGAACTCTACGGCGACGAAATGGAAATCGTCATGCGTACCTACTGGGAAAAACCCCGCACCACCGTCGGATGGAAAGGACTCATCAACGACCCCGACCTGGACGGGTCGAATCGCGTCGAAAAGGGCCTCCGCACTGCGCGGCGGCTCCTTTGGGAAATCAACGGCAAAGGCGTGCCGACGGCCACGGAATTCCTCGATCCCATTTCCCCGCAGTTCTACGCCGACCTCATCAGCTGGGGCGCGATCGGGGCGCGGACGACGGAATCCCAAATCCACCGGGAACTCGCTTCGGGACTCTCCTGTCCCGTCGGATTCAAGAACGGGACCGACGGCAGCGTGCAGATCGCCGTGGACGCCATGCGGGCTTCGGCGTGACAGCACACGTTTCTCGGAGCCGGCAAGGACGGGCGGATCGGCATCGTCAACACTTCCGGAAATTCGGATTCGCACATCATCCTGCGCGGTTCGACCCAGGGGACGAACTACGACGACCTCTCCGTCCGGCAGGCATCCGAAATGGCAAAAAAATTCCACCTGCCCCACCAGGTAATGATCGACGTATCGCACCAGAACAGTCAAAAGGACTACCGCCGGCAAATGGAAGGCATCGACGAAACGGCCCTGCAAATCCGGGGGGATACCGGCCGGATTCTCGGCGTCATGATCGAAAGCCACCTCTTCGAAGGCAACCAGTCGCACACGCCCGGCAAGGACGATCCGAAAAAACTGGAATACGGGAAGAGCATTACCGACGCCTGCGTGGACATCGCGACGACGGAAGAAATGCTGGAAAAATTGGCGTCGGCGAAGAGAAAATAAGAATACGGGCTACCGCTCGGGAACTTCAAGACGCATTTTCGGCCAAATCATTTTTCTTTTATGGACACTTCTGTCCTCGTCATTTGAATCCTCGCCGGAGCCATAGGAACCGGCTATTTCGTATACGGAAAAAAACAGCAGATGGCCATGCCGATGCTGAGCGGAATCGTCCTGTGTTTCTTCCCCTACTTCGTCGACAACGTTTGGATACTATGCGGAATCGGGGCATTTTTCGTGGCGTTGCCGTTTTTCGCGAAGTTCTAAATCGGAAGGCATGTCCCGCGCATCCGGTTCCGAGGCGGGGGATTGTTTCCGTCCCTTGTAGCAGGCCTCTGGCATAGGGCATTTTCATCCATGCACATAGTCTCTAAGCAAAAATAAGTTGCATCTTTTGCCAAGTACATATGAGGTATCAGGCAAGGCGACTCTTACGCAGTGGAGCGGGCTCCACAAGTATGAGGCAACGATGGCTGACGCTCATACGTACTTGGCAAAGTGTAAGTTATTTTTGCTTAGAGACTTAATGCATCCCACCGGCTACGCGGGAAATTTTCCGGGGAGTTCGCATTTCCCCGATATTTCCCTATACTGTCGGAAATATCCATTCCAAACGCCACCGTATGCCTCCACGAATCTGAAGGAAATTCACGCTCAAATCCGAAATCCCCTCCATCAAATCCCGGGCGAAATACACCGGGGACTATCGGGAGGCGCTGGCGGACATCATGGAAATGCTCGAAGCGGCCATCGAGACGGAAGCAGCCGGTCACTTGGAAATCGCTTCCGTCATTCCCGGGAACACGAACCTGAAAATCCGCATCGGCGACGAGCATGGCACGAGAATCGTGAACTGCGTATTCCGGTACCACCACAACGACACCAAATTCGGCAATATCCACATCGACCTCGTTACCTCCGCATTGGCCAAAAAACCCGAAACCCACGTCGTCGGGAAATTTCTCGTGACCGACCACGACGGAATCCGGGAACGGGTGATCGCGGATTTGATCTTAGTGGGAAAAATGGTGGATTAGTCTCTAAGCAAAAATAAGTTGCATCTTTGCCACGTATGTATGAAGTATCAGGCAAGGCGACTCTTACGCAGTGGAGCGGGAACGAAGACCAATATGAGGAATTCGTTCTCCGGGGCATTTGGCAAAGCGGTTGGAATCCGAAAGACGACGAATACGCGCCGATTATCGCGCAGATTCGTCCGGGCGATCGGATCGCGATCAAAAAAGGGCAAGGCGGGGGAAATCCCGATATCGTCATCCGTGCCATCGGCATCGTCAAAGACGTCGACAAAACGACCGGAACGGTATACGTGAATTGGATCGAGAAGGGAATGAAGCGCAAAGCGTATTCTCACGGATGCTTCAAAACCCTCCACGGCCCCTACCTCAAGGCGAAGGACCTCGAAACCACGAACTGGATAAATCGGATTTTCTGCATTTGATTCGGACGTAAGAAGCCAATCGGAGCGGGAAACCGCTCCGACGACCCCCGGATACGTCCGGGGGTTTTTCATGGATTTTTTGGGGAGTCCCCCGGTTCCCTATCGCAGGAATTTTGCCAATTCCTCTGCGTATACCGGGCTTTCGTCTATGGTATTATGACTGGCTTCGGGGACTATGACCACCCTGGGGATCGTTTTCGAAAATGACCTGACGAGATTATCCAAACCGGCGCGCGGCATGACCTCGTCGCGTTCCGCGACGAGCAGCAAGGTAGGTACCGATATGTCCGGCGCCATCTTCGCGGAATCGAACGAATCGCGGATAAGCCATGGCACCGGAACGAAAAAATACCTCGACCACGCGACATTGGCAATGCTGTCGTACGGGGTAATCAAAACGAGGCGGTCGACCGGTCGGTTCCGGGCCACGAAAATCGCGACGTTCGATCAGAGGCTCCTTCCCATCAGGATAACCGTTTTCGGATTCCGGAGCCGTACCGTCGCATCGAACCAGGCAAGCCCGTCGGCATGCAGGTTCGCTTCCCTTGGCTTTCCGTCGCTCTGGCCATAGCCCCGGTAATTCATCGAAGAAAGAACGCAATCCGGGTACGGGCTCGTACCTCAGGCGAACTGATAGTCCACGTTTTCCGCATTGCCTCAGAAATACAGGACGAAACAGGAGCCGGAGCCGGCGATACGACCAACGGAGTTTCCGTCGTCGGTTGGCAAGGAAACGGTTTGCACTTTCGGATTGGCGAGAAGGGTTTCGGCGAACTCGGGGTCGCTCGAAGGATGGTACAATAGGAAATCTTGGAGGAGGAATAACGCAAGGCAAAGCATGCCATATATCCTCAAGATCGAAAATACCCCGCGTTTCGCATTCGTTTTGGTAAAAATTTTTTGGAACATCATTCGAAAAATGGAAGTAGCGCATGGTTATACCCAACGGGAATTGGTTTCCGGTATTTTACGGTTACAGATTCGGAACAGGTTTTGTTTTTCTTCTTTCGGGAGCTTATCGGGAATAAGTGACCGAAGAAAAAAATGAAAGATGTCCGAATCTGTGACTGGAAAAACCGGGATACTAATTCCTATTGGGTATATATACCCAATAGGAATTAGTATCCCGACCCGGGTGCATCCTACCGAGTTTTCCTGCCTTTCAAAAAAATTCAACACGGGCAATTTGCAAAAAAAATTTTACAAATCACGATTAATATTCATAATCACCGCGGACTCATCGAAAGGAAACCAAATGGATACGATTCTGTATACGTTCAAACCACATATCTGTCTCATTCTGGGGCTGATATTGTGCCTGTTTTTCAAAGATAATCCACTCGCGTTAGTTTCCGGTGCGTTGCTCATAACGGCTTCCCTCATGATTTTTAGCTTACGCTGGTGGCACAGACACCCACCAGTCGTAAAAAAGAGGCCCGCTTCCTGCGGGCTTCCCGTGAAAAATCTCATCAGGAAGTGAACGACGCCCGTTCCCCCGTTCGAAAGGACGGGGTTTTTATATGCCCGTTTCCTTCCCGCTTGATTCCGCGAAGACAATCGATACTATGATTGGAAACTCCCCCTTCCCATGGCCCAAATCGAAAAGTCCAACCATCCAGAGATTCAGAATCCTTTCGACCACCTCCGCGAACGGCTCGAACTGCAAGCGCAACTGGATGCCCAATTCCCGGAGGTATCTGCCCAAATCGGGGAACGGCTCCGGGAACTATCCCCCGAAGAACTTTCGGCCTCGATCCCGCAGATCCGCAAACAGCTCGGCATCTTACGGGGAAAACAGGAGTTTTCCAAACGGCGGACGCTAAGCGCGCAAATCGGAGTCTTCTCCGGTCAGGACGAACCGGGGCTTCCGGATTTTGACTTGGCGTAAATGGCAAATTTCCAGCTCCAAACCTACCTCGCGACCGCCCCGCTCTGAGACGAGGCCAAATATAACCTGGGCGTGATTTTCAATACCCTGACCGACGGAAGGAAATTGGAAATCCTGAACGACTGGCCAAAATATCTCGACCTTCTCCTCAAGATAGAAAAAAAAGGCGTGGAAGAACGGCAAAACAATATCCGAGAGGCGCTCGGAAAGATCGAAAGCATCATCTCCGACGCGCTGGAGCGGGACCGGCAAAAGGCTGTACGGGAAACCGCAACCCAAATGCAACTCCAAGAAAATACCGCGAGCGGAACCCAATACGACGCCCAAAAACGCACCCGGGAATTCCAGAAACGGCTGGACCGTTTCCGCCAGACGGAAAAACCTCCCGCAACCCCGAAGCCCAACCCGTTATCCGACCCATTATGAAGCCTGTAACCCCGAACAATTTCCAGCGTTTCGCCGAACGTTATCCCGAACATGCGCGCGAGATGGCACGATTGGAAAAACTCATCATGGAAATCGCCGACGCGGAAATACGCGACCGCGTCCGTGGCCGCGTCAACGTGGAACTCGGCATCGTATTGCTCAAAAACCAAGAAGTCGGCGAAGCGATTGCCCAACTGTTCCGAACGAAGCTGAACGACATCCTGGAACTCCGGGATTTTACCCTGGATATGTAATTTTTCCGGACCCTACCCGAGCTTCGACTGGCAACTGCGGATCATGTTGCAAAAATTTTTCGCCTTCGCCTTGTCGGTATCGTTGCCATAGGATTCCATGTTCGAGAGGGCGGATTCCACCATGGAAAGGATGCTTTTGAATTCGGCCTTGATGGGCCCCGCTTCTTCGACCGCCCCCAATCGCATAAGGGTATCCGCGAGGGAATTGAATTTGGAAAGGAATTTTCCAATTTTCGGCTCTATGGCTTCGAGGCACTTCCTGACGATTTTTTCCCGCCCTTCCGGAGACCAGACGGAACCTTCGCTCCGTATTTGCTCGAGGGTTTTTTTCGTTTCGTCGACTTCCTGTTTGAGCGTTCCGACTTCTACGGCCGCCTTGGCGATATCAGGGTTTCACATGGGTAAGAAAGATTACAAAAAAACGATCACTTCTTCGTCCGCGTAGTGCTCTTCCGAAGTTTTATCGTTTTTCTCGGCTTGCTTCCTGACCCGGCTGACGGATTGCATCAGGATGCCGATTCGGGACTCGAAATGGTTTATCGCTTCGGACAGCGAACTGAGATGCCGATTGAACCGGAGTCATTCGATTACGGAATTGAAATTCTCGCATGAGGCCCGGTGCATCTCTTCAAAGGAACCCTCGTCCATGTTTCGTACCTGCGAAACGAAGGTTTTTGCTTCTTCCAGCGGCACGAACGATACGAGCTTATCCAGAAAAACCCTGCGCCTGGAAGGCAAGGATTCCGTTTCGTGCGGCATCGGGATATCCATGTGCATAAAAAAATCAGAGAATCGATTGCCAGTATATACTATTTGCCCCGCTTCTGTCAAACCTTCGCGAGCGACAGGAGTTCCAACAGGCTGAAAAACAAAATGAAAGCGAGGCAATAATACAGCGTATCATGGGACTGAACGTACGCGATGGCCGAATCGCCGAACATCAGCATCCCCAAAAGGAAGAACACGATGGAAGCCAATACCGACAAGGCATGGGACTGCAGGAACGCTTGGATTTTTTGCTCGTTGGCCGGACGGATGTATTTCGAGTGCAATACCAGGAACACCGCCCCGAGGACGAAAAGGAGGAACGGCATGATATTCACGTGCAGCCATTTCTTATCGATATCGACCGAACCGGAAAGGATCATTTCCACCGCGATAAAAAGGATGACTAAGAGTCCCAGCCACTGGATCTGCGGAAACCGGTCCAGGTACTTGGCAATCAGGTTGGAAGCGAACGCCATGAGGATAATCGAGACGATCAGCCCGATTCCCAGGGCCGCGACGTTGTCATGAGCCGCTCCCGCGACCGCGAGGACGTTGTCCAGGCTCATCGACACGTCGGCGATAATGATCGTCCATACCGCCGCCATAAGTCCGTCTTTTTTGGTTTCCATATGGTGTTCGGCTTTTTCGGACGACCGGAGTTCCCGGTAAAATTTCCAAACGACATAGAGGAGCAATACGCCCCCGGCAAGCTTGATTCCCACGATCCTAAGCATTTGGACCGCGAAGAACGCGAAGATGATGCGAAGGACGGTAGCCAGGAGAATTCCGAAGAAAATCGCTTTTTTCCGCTCTTTGCCCTCAAGCTTGCGGGTCGCCATGCCGATCAGGATGGCGTTATCCCCGCTCATCACGATGTCGATAAGGATAATGTTCATGAGAACGACCGCTCCCGTGACGGTAAAGAGGTCGGCGAAATTTTTGACGATGACATCCATAGAAGGTATTTCGGTTAAGGGGATTCGTTCGTTGTCCGCTGATAGTACGGAATTTTTCCGAAGTGACAAAGGAATATTACAATACGTCCCTCGGCTTGCTGCCGTCGGCCGGCCCCACGACTCCCATTTCCTCCAGGATGTCCATGACCCGCGCGGCTCTCGCATACCCGAGCTTCATGCGACGCTGCAGCATGGAAGTCGATGCCTTGCCCGATGCCCGGACGAACGCGATGGCTTCGTCGATAACCTTCGGATCCTCGTCGTACCCGCCTTCGGCTCCCCCGCCACCCGTCGAGCCTTCCCAGTTCCCTTGGTCCCCTTCGACGATGGAAGCGTCGTAGATGTCTTCCAGCATCTCCGGATCAATCGTCCGCTTGATGTGGTTGACCACGGCTTCGACTTCCTCGGTCGAGACGTAGACCCCCTGGATCCGGTCCGGCGACATGCAGCCTGACGGGGAATACAGCATATCCCCGTTCCCGAGCAGGTCTTCCGCCCCCATCCGGTCGAGAATCGTCCGAGAATCCACGAGGGATGCCACGGTCAGCGCTATGCGCGAAGGGATGTTCGCCTTGATGATCCCGGTAATGACGTCGACCGACGGGCGCTGGGTCGCGATAATGAGGTGCATTCCCACGGCCCGGGCCATTTGCGCGATACGGGCGATGGTGTTTTCGACTTCTTTCTTGTTGCCGCTCATCATGAGGTCGTTGAGCTCTTCCACGACGATGATGATATTGGGCATCTGGTCCTTCCGTCCGACCTTGGCATTGTATTCGGCGAGGTTCCGGACCTTGCTCACGTTCAGGAGATCGTACCGTCGGATCATCTCCGCCACCGCCCATTTGAGCGAATTCAACGCCTTGTCCGGCTCGTTGATTACCGGGGTTAGCAGGTGCGGTATCCCGTTGTACATCCCCAATTCCACCCGTTTCGGGTCGATGAGGATAAGCCGCAGGGTCGAAGGAGAATTCTTGTAGAGCAAGCTCACGAGGAGCCCGTTCAGAACCACCGACTTCCCCGAACCCGTCTGCCCCGCGATGAGCAGGTGGGGCATCTTGGACATGTCGCCGATGATGTATTCGCCATTGATATCCTTCCCGATGACAAGCGCGAGTTTGGGCTTGAAATTGACGAAACTGGAATGTTCGATCACTTCCCGGATCCCGATCATTTCCCGCTTGTCATTTGGAACTTCGATACCGACGAGCCCGAGTCCCGGAATCGGTGCCTGGATACGGATGGATTTGGCCTTGAGGGAAAGGGTCAGATCCTTCTTGAGGTTCTCGATTTTGGAAAGCTTCACCCCGTCGTCCGGCTCCAGCCGGTATTGCACGACCGTGGGCCCGACCTTCTCCCCCATCATCTTCACTCCGATCTTGAACTGCAGGAGCGTGTTTTCGATTTCCGCGGATTTCTCCCGGATTTCCGCCGGGGAAACCGAGGCCTTGTGCTCGATTTTTGCCAAGAGCGAAGAAGGCGGATACTCCCATTCTCCGAAATCGGGAGTCTTGTTCGTCTTGTGGGCTTCCTTGTCGGACTTCGGGGCTTCCTTATCGGACTTCGGAGCCTCCTTAACGTCGCCCCTGAGCTTGATGAGCGGGATCGCGGTGGATTTGCCAAAAATACCTTCGAGAAGTGACGGTTCTTTCTTCTGGATGGGAACGTGCTGAGTAGCAAGTGTAAGCTGTTTGCTGTCTATTTTTTGCTTTTCGAGCTCCCGTTCCTTGCGGGCGGCTTCGAGTTCCTTTTCGAGATCCTTCTTTCGGGCTTCTATGGCGGCATAGGTCTTGACGGGCTTGTCGGCCGCGATTTCCCCTCGGAAGCTCGTCATCGTGTCCCGAACGACGTTCACAGAGGGCAGCCGGGAATGCACGGCGGCGAATATTTTGCGGTAGCTGATGCGGAGCGTGAGGTACAGGGAGACCAAGAGTCCGACGACGAACGCGAGAATCATCGGAGACCGTCCGAACCAGCCGGTAAAAATCACGGAAAAATCCAATACCCCATGCGAGCCATACGGGGTGAACGCGGTGATAAGCGAGACGATGGAAACGCTGTACAAGAGGAGCCCGATAACCCGGACGCCGTTCCACGAGAGCTTGCCGATGGCGATTCCGACCGCGAGCGCCGCGTACACGATGAAAATCGGTCGGTAGTATTCCCCGAACAGGTACGTGAGGGTTTCCACGAGCACTTTCCCGACGGAAGACGAACTGTCCCCGAGAAATACGATGACGCTCAAAAAAGCCAGCAGTCAACCGGCGACGACGTTTTTGAGTTCAAAACCCCAGGCGGGGCGGGCTATTTTGGTGCTTTTTCTTCACATCGGGGGGATTATATGGAGAAAGCCGGCAAAAAAAAGACGAGTTGGCAAAACGTCGGAACTTTGGCATGTTTTCTACGGGCTTACTCCCGGTAGAAAAAAGGCTATCCGCATATTTTCCCTCGATTTCGACGAATATATGCCCAATAGGAATCGGTTTCCTATTGGGCATATCGCATGGAAGGCAGGCATTGTACGAGATATTCAGCTTTTGGTTCTACTCGCGGAGTCAGAGGGAAATACGAATTCAACGATTTCCTCAAGCGGCTTGCCTACCGTAACGGAAATCGCCTGAGCTTTCAGGGCAAGCCAACCTGCCGCGGAACGCTATTTCCAGCATATGTGGCAATCGTTGCTCGGTCATGCCCAACGGGAATTGGTTTTCGGTATTTTACGGTTACAGATTCGGAACAGATTTTTTATTTTTCTTTGGTCACTTATCGGTAACAAGTGACCAAAGAAAAAAAGAGATCCGAATATGCGGACTCGAATGGTGGATGGGGTTTCGTTCTTTGCGTCGTCCCTGTAAAATCTACGAATTCGGGGCATGCGGGGGAATATACTCAAAATGTTTTGATTCTCGATGTTAATGAACTATCATGTTGACCGTTAATCAATACACATATGTTTTTCTCCAAGAAAGAAGTAGTATCGGACAGTGAGTCGTCCCAAAGGAAAAAACTCCTTTGATTTACCCTCGTGGAGCTAATAGTAGTAATCACTATTCTGGCAATCCTCGGCACCATCGGGTTCCTTTCCATACAGGGATACTCGGCCTCGGCGCGGGACGGCTCCCGGATCTCGAACCTCTCGGGCCTGCAGAAGGGGCTGGTACTGTGGAAGGTGGTGGCAGGAACGTTCCCGATGCCGGAGAACGCGATGACGCTGACGGCTTCGGGGGTCGTCATCGGGTATCAAGGATCCGCGCTGGACCGGACGGCGAGTTTGGCGAAGCTGTCGCCGGGTTCCACGCGCGATCCTTCGGACACGGGGATGTATACTACGTACGCCGTGAACGCGGGGCAGACGAAGATGCAAGCCATGGTCTTCCTGGAAGACGGGAGCAAAGCTTCGGGGATCGGGATGGTTCCGGGGGTCGGGACGGCTTGGGCGGGGGGTTCGAGCTATTCTTCCAGGACCCCGGTGTCGAAGGGGGACGCTTTGGGGATAGTGCTTTCGAGCACGGGAGGGAACGTGAACCAGCCGGTGCAGGAGAAATACGACGTGGCTGCCTTCACGGGAATGGACCTCGTGAAAACGACGAGCGGGTCGGGGTACGCGATGTTTTTTTCGGCGGGCGACACTACTGCGATGCTCCCGACGAGTGGTACGGGGGCATATACGGGGTCGCTGTTCACGCTCGCGTACAACAAGCGGGAGGATTTGATCGGGAACAAGGCTTTGGCGGCGAGCGATTCGAGTTTGGTGGGATATTGGGATATGGAGACGGTGTGTACGGCGGGGTCGTGCGGGATTGGGAACGACGGGAAATTGAAGGATTTGAGCGGGTACGGAAACAATGGGATAGTCAATTGAGGATTGGTTATCGGATCGAAAAATAGCGCAAAATGAAAAGGTACGTATTTTGACGGAACAAACGACTCTATTACTATACCAAACACCAGTTCGCTTCAGTTAACCGGCGATTTTACGTTCATGGTACATATGAATCTCGCTCAATACCCCATAAGTTGGTCATCTATCATTGCAAAATTTACAAATGATACCAATAATGAATTCAATTTACGCCTTCAAAATGCAAGTACATGAATGTTTTATTATGGCCGAGGGTCGTCAACTTGTGCAACTGCTGGTTTTTCATCATCTGCGAATATTCCATTGAATAATTATACGAACGTAATTTGAGTCAGGAACCTTACGACTTGAAAACTACGACTATTAATCAACGGAAAAGAAACATTTAGTCAAAATACCTGTTGACCGTCGATTGCCACGGTTGGTGATTTGTATTTAGCCACGGAAGCATCGAACGGATATTTTCTCAATGGGACCTACGACGAAGTCCGCATCTACAACCGAGCCATCTCCGACGCCGAGATTTCCGCGCTGTACAACGCCACGAAATAACCAATACTTAGCTTTCCTAATCTTGTCGCTCATGGATCCCCTATCACGTACCAAACGTTCCGAGAAATGTGAACGAGTTTATGTCCGTCTTCGTTCCGTTTTCCTTCCCCGCGCCCGCTTCCCTGGGTTCACCCTGGTGGAGCTCGTTATAGTTATCGCGATTCTGGCAATCCTCGGCACCATAGGCTTCCTCTCCATACAGGGATACTCGGCCTCGGCACGGGACGGCGCGAGGATATCGAACCTGGCGGGGCTACAGAAGGGATTGACGCTGTGGAAGGTGGTGGCATGAACGTTCCCGATGCCGGAGAACGCGATGACGCTGACGGCTTCGGGGGTAATCATCGGATACCAGGGATCGGCATTGGACCGGACGGCGAGTTTGGCGAAGCTGTCGCCGGGATCGACGAGGGATCCGGCGGACCCATGAATGTATACGACCTATGCGGTGAACGAGGGGCAGACGAAGATGCAAGCCATGGTCTTCTTGGAAAACGGGAGCAAAGCTTCGGGGATCGGGATCGGACCCGGCTTGGATTCCGCATATGCGGGTGGATCGAGCTATCCTTCCCGGACGCCGGTGTCGAAGGGGGACGCCCTGGGGATAGTGCTGTCGAGCACGGGAGGGAACGTGAACCAGCCGGTACAGGAACTGTACAGCGCTTCGTCTTTCACGGGGTTGGATTTGGCGAAGACTACGAGCTGGTCGGGGTACGCGATGGTGTTCTCCGGCACCGACTCCACCGCGACGGTAGCGACGAGCGGGACGGGGGCGTACACGGGGTCGCTGTTCACGTTCGCGTACAACAAGCGGGCGGACCTTATCGTAAGGAAGGAACTGGCGGGGAGCGACGCGAGCCTGGTGGGGTACTGGGACATGGAGACGGTGTGCGCTGCCGGGTCTTGCGGGAGCGGGAACGACGGGAAACTGAAGGATCTGAGCGGGTACGGCAACCACGGGACGTGCTATGATACAAACCCCACGAGTTGCAATTCACCAGGAATATGACCACAGATTGTGAATTGAAATTGAACCACCGGCAAAGCGATGATGTTCGAATGAAGCTCCGATTTCGTACTAGTGCCAAATTCTTCTTCGCTCAAATTTTGAATGGGGGATTTTACGATTTTTGCGAAGATAAATCCCAAGAGTTTTTCCTGAATGCACACTGGAACTGTTGGAAGGCTGATTTATGAATGAGACTATCCAAATGGGACTTCGTGGTGAATAGAGATATATAACTCTGACAGAAAATATAGGCTATTTTTACTTGAACTCAATTGAGATTCCAGCGATGGAAATCATGGCAATTCAACTACTTCATCAAATTCGTCATCAATATTGAATCAGAACACATCGATATGAGTCGTTGTCAATAGAATTGCATATAAAACGAAATTTTTTAATAATTGAATTTTCGACAGTATCCAAGACATACACCCAGGGTTCGACGCCGCTTTGAATCCAACGTGAACCTTATTCATTTGAGGAAATTGGAATCCATGGAATGGTTCCATCGACGAAGTCCGCATATACAACCGAGCCCTTTCCGACTCGGAAATTTCCTCGCTCAATAGCGCAACGAAGTAGTTTTCCTTCCAATTTACCATCATAACCAAATCAACAACAACGTGGCGTACCATACGAATGGAACGTATGCCTGGGCCATTTCCAGCGGAAGCTTCGATTTTGACATTTGAGGCTCATTTACCGACACGAGTTATGGATTTAACGGTATCGTCGACGAAGTCCGCATCTACAACCGCGCCTTCTCCGACACGGATATTTCCGCACTGTACAACGCTATGAAATACTATTGATTTTATATAACTATTTCTTATACTATAAGAAATAGTTATATAATTACTTTCTTATAAGCAAATATGTATAAGAAACTGATACTCGAAGGCCAGCGGCGGATACAGGACACCGTACCGAAGAAACGGCATCGGCACTGGAATTACGAAATCCTGAACCTGAACAAAATCATAACTTTCGTCGGTCCACGGAGAGCGGGGAAAACCTATTTCATGATATACAGCCTCCGCGAGCTCATCGAACGGGGAACCGTTTCGAAAAACCAAATAGTTTTCGTGGATTTTACCGCCTTTTTCGAGGGGCGTTTCGATATCGACGGGCTTTTGGAATCGTATTTCGAGCTCTGTCCGGACCTTCCGCCGTTTTTCGTGTTCGACGAAATTCAAGAACTTCCCGATTTCTCGAAAATTATCCTCTCCCTGTTCAACAGGAACTACAAGATTTTCCTTTCCGGATCGAACTCGAAACTTCTTTCCAGCGAACTTGCGACGGAGTTCCGGTGACGTACGTACGATATCATGATTTTCCCCCTCTCGTGGACGGAATATTGCGATTTCAGGAATCTGGATTTCAACGGGGCCTTGACGAGCGAAGATATCGGAAGCCGGAAGAATGCCTTTCATGACTATATGAAATTCTGATGATACCCGGAAGTGGTACTCATAAACGATCCGAATATCCGGGAAGAACTGCTCAAATCATATTTCGAACTCGTGCTTTACAAGGATCTTCTGGAAAGGTATTCCATCTCGAACGAATTCGTCATAAAATTCCTCTTCAGGAAACTCGTGCTTTCGAACACGAAGGAATTTTCCATAAACAAGGCCTTCAACGAATTGAAATCACGGGGAATCAAAGTCGGAGTACAGACGCTCTATACGTATATAGAATATCTCAAGCAAATTTTCCTCCTGAAGGAAATCGGAGACCTTTATAAAAAAACCGGAAAAAAATACTACTTCCTCGACGTCGGATTCATGAATCTCATCGATCGGGAAAATTTCGGCCAAAGGTTTGAAAATATCGTATTCCTCGAACTTTCACGACATTTCGACCACTTGTCATATGCCATGAACGATACGGAAGTGGACTTCATAGCGCAGGAAGGAAGTATGGCCGTGCAGGCATGTTTTGAACTGACTTTTGAAAATTTCGAAAGGGAAACGAAATCATTGCGAAAGATTGACGCCGGTAGCAAATATGTAGTATACTTTCAAAAGAATGGCGAGTTGAAATTTCCGGAAAACGAAGGCACTCGGGCAATCAGTTTTTTCGATTTCATCGAGAATCACCTGCCCTTGCGCCAATAGAGAATATTTACTTATTAATTAGGTTCACATACCATGCAACCAGCAAATTCCGATACCCTTTCGAAAAAGCGAAAACTCCTAGGTTTCACCCTGGTGGAGCTTATAGTCGTCATAACTATACTCGCCATCCTCGGCACCATTGGCTTCCTCTCCATACAGGGATACTCCGCCTCGGCGCGGGACGGCTCTCGGATCTCGAACCTGTCGAGCCTGCAAAGGGGGCTGGCCCTGTGGAAGGTGGTGGCATGAACGTTCCCGATGCCGGAGAACGCGGTGACGCTGACGGCTTCGGGGGTCGTCATCGGGTACCAAGGATCCGCGCTGGACCGGATGGCGAGTTTGGCGAAGCTGTCACCGGGATCGACCCGGGATCCGGCGGACCCATGAATGTATACGACCTATGCGGTGAACGCGGGACAGACGAAGATGCAGGTCATGGCGTTCCTAGAAGACGGGAGCAAAGCCGCCGGTATCGGGATCGGACCCGGGGGGTTTCCCGGGGCGGAGACGGCGTGGGCGGGGGGTTCGAGCTATTCCGCGAGGACACCGGTGTCGAAGGGGGACGCACTGGGGATAGTGCTGTCGAATACCGGAAGCAACGTGAACCAGCCGGTACAGGAACTCTATAGCGCGGGAGGCTCCACAGAAATGGACCTTGTCAATTATTCCGGTTCCGAATTGAAGATGTTTTTCAACAATGCCCTTTCGATTACCGGAACCGGAACGAATCTCAAAACCTGAATCGTCAATATGGAGTGACTCCTGAGTCATTGGGACATGGAAACAACGTACAATTCCGGCTGAATAACCTATTTGAAAGAATTGAGCGGAGCGAAATGATACGACGGGGAATGAAGCGGAGGCATCGTTATCTGATGAGTCACGGGAAAAATCGGCAAAGCAACGTCCTTTGACGGTATCGGCAACTGGATTGGCTTTCAAAAAACATCGCTCAACAACGCAAACCAATATACTTGGGCCGGATGGATATACCCGGTATCGCAGGCAGCATCGGCCGATATGATATTTTCAGAGTGAAATCCATACGTGACGTATATGTTAGCGGCCAATATTAACGATGGTTACAAATTCCAAGTCAGCGCATGGAATAAAAATACCCCTTGAAATTGGATAACCGCCCAGTCTACCCAAGCCAATACCCTGAATACCTGGACATACTATGTCATAGTATACGACAATGGAAAATTGAAAGTATACAAAAATGGAATCCTGACCGACACGCTCTCAAGCCAGAATGAAAACAACGACTCGACTTCGGTAAGCGGAAAATCCGCCTTCTGATGCCAAGTCTGATCGAAATACGGCGGAAATCAGGGAACGGCGTATTTCAAGGGCTATGTCGACGAAGTCCGCATCTACAATCGAACCCTCTCCGATTCCGAAATATCGATCCTCTACAATTCCTCAAAATAACAACGTGATCCCGCACGGTTGCCCCGTTCCCAAAACGGGGCTTTTCCAGCGACCTTTGCATTTCCACCGAGAACCGTATAATGAGAGGATAATCCCCTCCCCCATGAAAGAAATTTTCCAGCGCCTCGGCGCCCAGGCCTTCCTCCTCAAGGACCGGCTGTTCAACACCCAAATCGGCACGAAGCGATCCGAGAAAGAACCGCTGACCAAATTTTCCATCGTCGTCGTGATATTGCTCGACTTCTTGCTGTTCGGACTCATCTACGACGGGATAAGCGAACAGGGCAAGGTCGTGGAAACGCCTGAATCCTTCGCATCCTACCGGTGTCGGGATACCATCGAATCCTTCCAGAAGCTTGACCAGCCAGAATTCCAGAAAACCGTCGTGAACAACCTGTACCAATCGTCAAGCTTCAACCGAAGCAAGGGCGGCTATGGATACGACTATTACGGGTATTATAGCGCTCCGACCAACGACCGATCGCTCGAATGCGCCAACATCCAGGTACTCCTCACCAAGACCGACAGCGACCTCGCGCTCCAAGAACTTTACCGGACCCGATCCGGCATCGTTTCCGATTTGGAAAGCAACGAAAAACAAACCTCGATGCTCCGCAACAACTACGACACGAAGCTCCTCGAAAAAATAGCCGGACAGGATCCGAACCTCGTCATCGATTCCGGAACGGCGGCCACTACCAAGAGCAATCTCGAACAGCTCGCAGTCGCTAAATCCAAATTGGATCAGCAACTCCGGGACAATGCCGCCGAAATCCTAAAAAACTCCCACGTCGCCGAAATCATAGGACTCGTCAAGGCGAGCGGGGAAAAGGTCATCGACGAATACGACCAGCTGGCGTTCTGGTATCCCGTCAAAATCCTCGGGGTCCAAGTACTGTTCCTCATCCCCCTCCTGCTCGTCGTCGGATTCTGGTCGAACCGTTCCCTCATGAAAGGCCGGCCGTACCAGCTCCTCATGGCTTCGCACCTCCTCGCGATCCTCGGGCTGTTCATCGTCCTCAAACTCCTCGAATTCGTCTACGACATCCTCCCGAAAAAACTCATCACGACCATCATCGACTGGCTGACCTCAATCCAACTGGTCGGAATCTGGTACTACCTCCTCATCCTCGTCAGCGTCGCGGGAACCCTCGGAATCGTCTACTTCGTCCAGCGCCGGGTCAAGATCGCGGCGGAAAACCGCAAAGCGGAAGTCGGAGCGAAACGGGCGGAAAAATCACAGTGCTGGTCATGCGGCGCGGGACTTCTGGTCGGCGCGGAACACTGCATCCGGTGCGGAACCGCGCAACTGGTGAAATGCAAGGGCTGCAAGAAGGAGACCCCGCTCGCCGGAGAACACTGCATGCATTGCGGACGTGAAAACACCCGTTAAAACGCGAACTCCTTGCCGAATTCTCCGTTCCTCGCTCAACGTACTATCGTACGCCTCGCTACGGTACTCGAATTCGGCTTCGGATTTCATCGTTTTGACGGGGTTTTCAGGAAGTCTATTAGGACTCTGCGAACGAAACCTCTCCGTTTGCCGATATGTCTCCGAAAATTCCATCGGGCTCGGCGGACGAAAATAACCCGTCTTCGAGAGTTTCTTGAAATTCCAAATCTTATTCCTATACTCCTGCCCGTTACCATTAATAATCACCCATGTTCAAACTCATAGAATTCCTCAAGAAAAAGCCTTCGGATATGACGATCCGGAGCCTTCGCGCCGTCCTGTCGCTCGCCATGGCCGCATTGCTCGTCTTCGCCAACCGCGAATTCATCCTCCCGATGCAGGAGTATTACGCCGCGTACGCGGAATGGATCGTCTACGGCATCGCGCTCGTATTCATCGCGCACGCCGGGGTGTTCGGGGTCATGGGAATGTGCGTCTACCAACGGAAAACCATGAAAAAAATGCAGATGATTGCCGGGCTCGCGATGATCGTGCTCGGCTCCGCTATCAGCTACGAAGCGCCGGTAGCGGTCGTGACCGCGAACGAAACGGTCCAATTGAGTGACGTCGCGAAAACCGCTTCCTCGCCGGTCCACGTCGGGGGATGGCTGATATTTTACGGGGTGTTCGCGCTGGCCGCGGGAATTTCCGGGAAGATGGTGACGGAAAGTTGCAGCAAGTACAAAGAGGTAATAACGAAAATCCGAGTGTAGGAAGGAATCAAGCCATTCAAATATTGGGTATAGCCCTCATGGCAATTTCTCTTGCCAAAAATCCATTCCCATGGGGAAAAAATCCTACATAGCGTCGTTCTCGTTATTCCACTTCGCCATGGACGCGATTACGGTATGATTGGCTTCTTCGGCAATCTCCGCCGGGCATTTTTCGGCATGGGACACGGTTACGATCCTGATCGCCTATAATGCCATCGCCTTTGGCTTGCAGCCGATTTTCGGCTACGCGGCGGACAGGACCTGAAAATGGAAAGAGGTGGTTGCCTGCGGGTATCTGATAGGCATAATCGGATTGTCGTGGACGCATGGCCTATTGGCGATAGCGTTTCTCGGCATGGCCAGCACGCTTTTCCATGCGTGAAGCGGCAGATTCCTCTTCGGAGAACTAAGAATCTCGCCATCCGCTACGGGATTCTTTACCAGCGGCGGGGCGTTGTGAACCATATGGTGAGCCTTTTTGTGATTCGGCCATCATTTCGATCCCGCAATCGCCGCTGGCGTTTTGTGAGCATTGCTGGTGGCGATGCTCCTGATTCCCAAAGGGCATTTTTCGGATCGACACGTACCCAACGCACTCCTTGACAAGGGAACGCCATGAGCGCCGATTGCCATGATGGCCGTTCTCGTTTTGGCTATCGGGTGCCGTTCGTATGCGGGCGTCATCATCCCGGATCTGCCATGGTATTCGTTTCTCTCCCTTGGCATAATCGCCACGGTCCTGGGAAAATTCCTCGGCGGATATATTTGGGAAAAGATCGGGAATGCGAATATGCTTGCGTTTCTCACGATAGGAACTATGCTTTGATGGGGACTTGGAATTGCGTTTCCCGCATTCGAACTCTTGGGCATATTCATGCTCTACGGTTCCGCGACGCTGGGGATATTCCTCGTGCTTTGATGCATCCCGCAATTTCCCACCCTCGCGTTCTGCATAGCCGAAGGAGCATTGGCGCTGTGATGATGCCTGGCGATAGCCTCCGCGCAATTTGCCGTCCCGTCCTCGGTCGTTCCGATCCTTGCGTTCCTATCGATTGGTTTGCTCCTGTTCGCGTTCAGATATCCCGCTTTTAATTTTCGTTTTTAACTTTTCTTCGTATGAAAAAATTCCCGCTGTCGATTTGTTGTTTTGCGCTGCTCATAATCGGAGCGTCTTCCGCGTACGCGGATATTTTCACCCCCGAATCCGATAGGATTAATCGGATCAGCGAAGCCATGCGTTGCGAAGCGGACGAAACGGAGGTCAGCTGCGTATCCTGAGGAGCCCAAAGCCAAGAAGACAATTATTGTGGAAAAAAATGATTTGAGTTCAAGACCGATTTAAGATATCGCTATCTCACGAGCGTTTGAGGGGCTTCCGTTGAAACCGAGCGGTATTGCGCGAAATCTTCGGGTGAAGCATATACTTCGGAAGAAATCAACGGCATAAAAACCGCCGCGAAGGAAAATGCTCGCGCAATAACCGCTTCGGGAGAAGCCAGCGACGCAAAAACCGCTTCCGTAAAAAATACCGACTCTTCCCAAAACCCCTACGTCCTATGAGGAATAGGAGCCATAGTGGTTTTCTCTGTCGGGGGACTGGTTTACATCCGCAGGAAAAAAGGTGCCTAGCATTTTTTTACTACCGCTCATCTGGACCGTTATCGTGGAGATGGCGGTAGGATATATTCTCGGATATCGTTCGAAAAATAGGCTTATGGCCATTTTTTTCATGAATTGCATCACGAATCCGATACTGAACGGAATCCTCTATTTTGAGAGATTCCACCCGTTTCCCATACGATATTTATGGCTCGTCTTGATACTGGAACTGTGCGTGTTCATAGGCGAATGATGGATGGTCCGGTACGCGCTGGGAATGAGCCTGCGGGAGTCTTTTTTGCTCTCTTTGGCCTGCAATCTGTCGTCGGTCGCATTTGGGATATATGCGTTCGGGACGTAGCGGAAAAGATGGAATTTTCGCACCAGAATTGCTTCCTTGCATTCGCGCTATTACTGATCTGCCGAGAGGGCTTGGAGAATTGCGGAAAGAATCGCTCCGGAGTTCGACGTGACGGCCGTAGTCGCCGCCGTGGTATCGGCGGTGGTTACCGTAGCGGCAGTAGCGGTAGTAGCTGTAGCGGTGGTAGCGGTAGCTGTAGTAGCGGTAGTCGTCGAATCGGTAGCCGAATCCGTAGCGGAAAGCGCCGACAGGATGGCGCTGATAACCGCCCCGGAATTCGAAACGGCGGCATCGGTGGTCGTGCCAGTCGCGACAGTCGTCGTCGCACCGGTAGAAACAGTCGTATCGGTAGCGGAAAGCGCCTCAAGGATCGAAGCGAGAATCGCCCCGGAATTGGTCGTGACGGCCGTGGTGGCACCCGTGGAAGCATCGGTCGAGGCAAGCGCTGCCAAGATCGCGTCGATAACCGAAGAGCCACTGCTGGCAACGCTCGTTCCAGTACTGGTTCCGGTCGATGAATCCTTGAGGCACCGCAGCTGCATTCCAAACTTAGGATCGCCCATATTGTACGTTACGTTGCTGCCTGCCGGAGAAACGTAGTAGCAATCCAAATTCGCCGCGCTGCTTTGTCAATTTCTATCGGAAGAAAGCCAATAGAATAACGTCGAGCCTTGGCGATCCGGTTTTCAGTCAACAAAAGAACGGGAACCGGCTGAAGGAAGTTTCAGGATACTATAGAGATTTGGGACCGTACAGGCGGATTTTGCTTCGGTTCTCGTAGGGATATGGTATCCGGAAGCGCACGGTCATTTTCATCCAACCCCCCAATTATCGGGGCTTCACGATGCGGACCAACCGGAAACGTTGCTTCCATGTTGGAAATAATCGCCGTACGAACCGGTACCGGTGCCGGAAATTCATGCCCCGACGTTGCAGGCAGCCCAGATTTGCCCGTTGCTGAGCCTGATGTCGACGGCGTTGCAGCCAGGATAGGTCGATGTCGCGGAAACGGTTGTGGTTGACGTTCCGCCCGTGTTCGAAACGGTCCCGCTATTGGTAGTGCCTATCAGGACTGACAAGTCGTCGAGGAAAATGTTCCCGCTGGACAGGGCCAACGTCGTATCGTTAAGCTCGAACAAGAGATAGGCGGACATTTTCTGAACGTCCGCATCGCTTGCGTATTTGGAACTCTTGGCCAAATCCGAGATTCCGACGGAGAGATTTTTCAGATAGGCGGTAAAACCCGTCGCACTCAAATTCGTACCGCGACCGAGGATGTTCACGATAATGGCATCGAGCCGGGTCGAATGCGCAGCGATCGCAGTTCGGTTCGGATTATTGGTACTGGGACGCCAAAGGCTTGACGCCGTGGATGGGGTCACGCTCGCGCCGGAAAATTGGGACAGGAGCGATTCGGGCCTGAGTCCGAGGGACACGAGAATGCCTCCCAATGCGAAAAATCCGATAGCGATACCGATAAAGATTTTCTTTCTCTGACCGGAAACGTTTTCCACTTCCGGGGTTTCGAGAATTTCGGCCGCTTCGGTCGAAGGCGCGTTTTCTGTTTTCATATTCGAAAAGTGGGATATAAAATGACAAAGTGGGGATATGTCTTGGAAATTATAGGATATGTTCCCACGGATTGCAAGTGATTCTGCAAAGACGCGCCTATCGTCCCGCAATTTCCCGCCCTCGCGTTTTGCATAGCCGAAGGAACCGCATGAAAAAGGCGAATCCGAAGATTCGCCCGATACCAAAGGAATGAGCCATTCACTCTGGACACGATGTCACGTGACCCCGGCAATTCAAACAATGCCAAACGTCATCGCCATTGCATCTCTGCATGGTTTCTTTGCGACAATTACCGCAGTAACGCCGGGAAACCGTATATGTTTGTTTTCCTTTCGTAATGGTCATTCCACCCTTGTGATAGTGAACGCGATCGCCGACGATACGGTCGTCCTTCACGTTTTTCCCGTGAAGGCTTTCTTCTTGGCCGCGATCGCTCCGTTCCTGTCGGAAACCGCCGAAACCATTCGGCATTGGTTTGCTCCAGCCCATTTTGCACCTCCTCGAAATGAAGAAAGACCTCCGATCCAAGATCGGATCGTCTTCCATTAGGAGAAAAAACGATGGTTTGTCAATCCATAATTTTATTTTTGCTTGGGGGTTTATTGCTCGAACCGCTCCACGAACCCCCGCAACTTCCCCAAAATCCGCTCTATCACGGCCTTCCGCTCCAACAGTTTCGGCTTCGTGCGGAGCACTCCGATAATCTGGTCCCGAAGCGGGAGTTTCCCGGTATACAGATAATCGCTCAGGATTTTTTGGAATCCCGTCAAATTCATCCCTTCTTCCGTACAGAGCTGGAGCATCCCGATCTGCTTTTCCACCTGCATGTACGCGTCGAATCGCCCGGACACGTCGTCGGGGTCCGGGATATTCCCCAAATATTCCTCGATGAACTTTTCGATCAGATCCTTCTTGCTCCGAAGCGTCGGCTCCCCTTGGATCAAATCCATGATGGCCTTCTTTTGCTTCTTCCGGTGCTTTTCGTCCCCATTCGCGAGATTGCCGAGGAGCGCGATGATATAGTCGATGTTGATTTCGTCGCGCTTGATGAGTTCGAGCTCGAAATCCACGTCTTCCAGGATGGAAACCCTTTCCTTGGAACGGTCGCTTTTCACCCGGTCGTAGAGGTCGAGGTATTTGCTCTTGTAGTCTTCGAAGGACTGTTCGGTCATGCCGAGCTTGCCGAACGAGAAGTCGGAAAACGTCGTCAGCATGTTTTTGATGCGGATGAGTTCCCGGAAGCGCTTCACGAACTCGAACATGTCCTTTTCGGACAACAGGCCGTCCACGGAACCTACCGTCGGCGCGATCTCCTTGAGCTTCGCGAGTGCCTCGTCGAAGCGCCTGACGTATTCCTCGAACGGTTCGAGCACGATGATTTCCACGGCGTATTCGTTGGAAAACAGGGTGATCGCCTCGTCGGTCGCCTGCTTGAGATTGCGGAAACATACGATGTTCCCGGCGGATTTCTGCTCGTCGAGTATCCGGTTCGTCCGGGAAAACGCCTGGATGAGCCCGTGGTGCCGGAGATGCTTGTCCACGTAGAGCGTATTGAGCGTCTTGCTGTCGAATCCCGTCAGGAACATGTTCACCACGATGAGGATATCGATCTGGCGTTCCTTGACGCGCTTGGCGATGTCGTTGTAATAATTGTAGAACGAAACGGAATCCCGCGTCGTGAATTTGGTGCCGTAGAGCGCGTTGTAGTCCCCGATGTATTCTTCGAGCTTGTCGCGCGAATGCTGGTTGACTTCGCTTTCCGCGATATCGAGGCTCACTTCCCCGATCAGCCCGTTCGCCCCGGCATCGTCCTCGTTGGTCCCATAGGAAAAAATGGTGGCAATCCTCAAATCGTGCTCTCACCGGAGTTTTTTTTCACGGAAAATCTCGTAATACCGGGTCAGCATATCGATGCCGCTGACGCAGAACATTCCCGTAAAATAGCGGTTGTGGGTTTTGGCGTTATGGTTCGCGATGACGTAGTCCGCGATTTTTTCGAGGCGCTTCGGGTCTTCGAGAAGTTCCTTGGTGTCGATGTCTTCCACCTTGATGTCGAGGCTGGTCTTGGAATCCTCGCGCTGCCGGTATTTGCCGATGTACTCCACGGAAAACCGGAGCACGTTCTCGTCGCGGATGGCGTCGGTAATGACGTATTTGTGCAAGCACTCGTCGAAAATGAAAATGATATTCCGATCCTTGATGGAGGTCATTTCCGCCAGGTATTTTTCCTTGGAAATCGCCGTATTGAGCTTCTGGATATTTGGAAAGGTGGCACGGTTCAAGGAACGCGTTCGCGAAGTCTTCGAGCTTGGTAATATTCTCGTTCGCGACGTCCGCCCATAAAAACGTCTGTTTGAACGACTGTTTCCGGTTGTTCGCGTAGTATTTGGTATTTACGCCGTTGCTGATGACGAAAATCTGGACGAACTGGAAAAGCCCGGTACCGCTCGAAGTTGCTGGATGAGGTTGATTTCGAGGGTTTGTTCGGATTGGTGGGGCATGAGGGGAATCATGTAATTCAATTATGCATGGGTTTGGGGGATTTTGAAAATCCCGCGTATTCCGGAATCCGCAACCCCAAGGAAAGTACCGTCGTGCGGGATCCTGGCATCGATTCCAGATGGCGCCGGAAGAATTTCCCGTCAGGCTTCTTCAGGTAACGGGCTTGCAAACGTTGACAACTGTGTTTTGGCATGTCGGTAACCATAGGCAAGAGCATGGTGAGATTTGTACTCAAATTATGGGTTCCGTACCTCCGTCGAAAGAAAATTCGAGAGGAAAAATTATATTTCGCGGCAGATTCCATTTCTGAACTCAGATAATTATTCGAGAGAATTTTATGATTTTCTAGATTCTAGGGTAAGTGGTCGGATTTGAAACAGGACGACAGAGCAAAATTTCAATTCCCGCTTGATTTACTTTCCCCGATATACTATCATGTCAGCCGTAACCTTTCGACCATGATAAAATACATCTTTACCTCTCTCCGGGTAGTCCCGTTTCTCCCGATACCCGTTAGCGCGTACGCCCTTTCCCTTTATCCGTGGCACGGATGGGGATAGTGCGTTTTTCCGTATCCCCCTAAGTATCCCTTTCGATCTTTACCCCATAAATCCCACCTATGAAAACAGAAAACACGGCCCCTCGCGGTCACGGTCCCGTTCCGGCATCCCCGGCTTCTCGGCCGAATGGCGGAAAACCCGTAGCGGCATCCCGGAACGTTTCCAAGATGAGGAAACTCACCTGATTCACTCTGGTAGAGCTTGTGGTCGTCATAACGATACTCGCCATTCTCGGTACCATCGGGTTCCTGAGCATCTCGGGATATTCGGCTTCCGCCCGGGACAGCTCCCGGATATCCGGCATCGCCAGCCTGACCAAGGCTATGGAAGTGGCCAAGGTCAAGACGGGATACTATCCGGCCCCCTCGTCCTCGACGGGAGCGACCTTTTCCGGTGGAACGGTCTGGAACCAGGGTACTATTGGGGATTCCGTTATGACCGTCCTCAATTTCGCCGGATACTCGATCTCCAAGAAGCCGACCGATCCGAAGTATCCGGGCGTGGAATACGCCTACTCCCTCCTCGCGAGCGGGAAGGAGTACCAGATAGCGTGCGCGATGGAGGGCGGTGGCACCGCCGCGAACTTCATAACCCCCGCCTATGCCGATACGGGCGACAATCTCTCCGCATACGTCAGGGGGGACTACAACGGCCTCATGGCGGCCGTGAAAACGACCGGGGGAAACACCTGCGTCCTCGCACTCCCGTCCATCGTGCTCCGGGATACGGGTTCCAGCGCCGGGACGTCCCTCGATTCGGGAGCCCCGATCCAGGAGACCAACCTCGTTTTCCACGGGAAGGCGAACCTTCCGAAGGGCTATGCCGCCGCCGGCGCTTCCGAAACCCAGTTCGCCTACGCCCCGCTCGAGAAGGGGAACCAGACGGCCGTCGGTTCGGGGATCACCGCGTACTGCGGCGCCAATCTTCCATCAAGTAATTGAGCCATTGCCACGCTCACGAGCAATCTCAAGGTAATTTATGATTCTACAGGACTCTCTAAAGAAATTGCTTCTACTCCTCAAGTATCCTCATTCCTCGTCTCCTCAAGTCAAAACCAAACAATCGCTGATGTTCTAATCGGAAGCTTAGGTGTAGCTGTAAGTAAAGATTGATGATTTGTTATTAATTTTACTGATGAGATTTATAAATGAACTTGAACTACGGCGTCGTTTGTTTGATGAAAACTAAATAGTACAGTTGCCTATAATCATATAGTTGCCAAGCCTTACTTACTTACTGGGGTAACTTTACCTGGTCCTAGTGAAATTAAATCTGTTGCGCAAGGATACATTTTTAAAGCAACAAAAAGCGGAATCCAATCATTATTTTTTTATGATAAGAATACCCTGCGCACTCTTGATATATCTCCCTATGTAAATATTAATGACATTGCCTATATAGGCATTACGGATTTTGTTTATAATTGAAAATACTTAATCTGGATAAGAGAGAATTCTTGAGATTGAACTATAATCGTAACAGACTGAATAAATATCGAAGAAGTTTCAAATAAATATTACTATCCGCTGGCAATAATAAATAGTAAGGCAATAGTAAGAAATGATAGCGATGGATATAGCCTATGGGCAGTGGATATTACCTCAAAAGCATTTTCAAAAGTCTGAACCCCAACGTTATCTAATTCTTCTGACCCATTTTATTTATGCAATTGAAAATATTACATAAAACTAAAAGAAGGAGGCATTAATTATTTATATTCTTATGATTGAAATAATCTTGTTAAGGCACACACAAATAATTTATGAACCTCCACTCCGTATGACATATATTGAAAATGTGTAAATAAT
>CAIVSN010000016.1 GCA_903908595.1 uncultured bacterium | reverse complement strand
TTGGTTTTCGGCTTTTTACGGTTACAGATTCGGAACAGGTTTCATTTTTCTTCTTTCGGGAGCTTATCGGGAATAAGTGACCGAAGAAAAAAATGAAAGATGTCCGAATATGTGACTGGAAAAACCGGGAAACCAATTCCTATTGGGTATATAAACCCCAGGCGCACGATTGGCATGGCCACCGAAATCTCCGGTCAGAATCCTCCGGCATCCGTATCGCCGAAGAACCATTAAAAAGATGACGGCGGGCTTAGGGTATCCGAAAATTCGTTCGGCAACGGCACCGGGAATATGCCGTCGGAGTCGGAATCCAAGCTCTTCCGAACCGCGCCTTTCGTCAGCGTCACGGTCTCGGCAACTCCCATTTCGAAATGGAGGGCCATATCGATGAACATCCTTCGAAAAATCCAATAGGTAAGTCCGTCGATTCTGAAACCCTCGATTCACAGGGCGAATTCTCCGGCCTCGCGGGCGATATCTACGGAATGCTCCCGAACGATGTTCCGGAAGTCCACCCAGGCTCGGTTGATCGTCCAGCGATTCCTGACGTATCCGAAAATCGTGATTTCGAGGCTTGGGATATGGCCGTCGCGGGAGCACTCCTGAAGTTGGACATAGGTTTTCCAGGCATGCAGATCGACGGAGTCTTCGCGGATCGAAGAAACGGGATTGTAACTGAACCGGCAGGGTATGCCTTCGAGGCCGGAAGACTCGTCTTCCCATTCGGGAGGTGCGGTACGGTAGAATACCATGGATTCGGGTATAAGAAATTACGGTCGGGATATCTTTGCGACAATCCCCTTTTTTCCCTTGTGATACGGACGGACTTCGCCGTGGTACGGAGTCCAAACTTCGAATGTCAGCACGAGGTTTTTCAAGATTTCGTCGGAGAGGTTCGTCTCGACATGGCGTATCAGCATGGACAGTACGGAATTGGTCGTGAGCGCGCGGCGGAACACTTTTCCCATGTCGTCGGAAGTGACCACCGAAAGCTGGCACATGAGATTCCCCTCGGGATCCAGGGGCAAAGAACCGGGAGCCTTGCACCAAAGGATTTCGGAATTCGCGTCCTTGCTCACTTTGCGAAAGAAATCGGTCAGGATGAGTCGGATTTCGAATTCGAGTTCGCCCAAGCCGAATTTCCCGTATCCGGATTGGAGAAGCGTTTCTTCCATCCCCGTTTCGAATCCGCGGCTCAAGAGCTTGTACGTCGTTACTGCCGGGGCCAGCGGATCGGATTTGAACATCGCGGGGGCCGTGATGATATCTTCCAGTCCCTGTATCCCGATACAATGGTCCGATACGGCCCGTTCTCGGATTACATTGATATGCCGAACCGTTTGCCCCGATGGGTTTCCCGGAGAAACCCAGGTTTCCTTGGAAAGTTTCGATTCCAAATCGTACATGAGCTTCAGAAAAATATCCTCCGTGAAACTCTTGATTCGGAAATTCGGGATATTGAATTTCAGCCGTCCGCCTTCCCAGACGATTTCGTCCTGAAACCGGTCGAGGATTTTGCGAAAATCGTTCCATGCGGCCAAACCGGTCCAGCGGTTTTTGATATAGAACGTCATCCGGGCCTCGAAATTCGGAACCTCGCTTGAGTCATCCTGCAACGACATGAAAGTTTTCCAAGATTGAAAGGCCACGATTTTGTCGGCTGTCGGGACCGTGTCATCCAACTCGGGGGGTGCGCTCCGGGAAACCCGGATCCCGTCGGATCGAGAATAGTTCCCGTTTGGGAACGGAGGTGTCTCCAAAACACCGGATACGATATTTTCCATGGGCAATATATAACTATATTTTTTTTAATGTCAAAATTGCCCGCCGAAACCGTTTGCCAATTCTTGGGAGTTCGGTATCCTATAAGGGATGAAACGGCCGGTATTTTCTCATTTTTGTCCGATGAAAAAACAGAACTACATGAGTTGGGAGACCTACTTCATGTCCATGGGGGTACTCTCGTCGTTCCGATCCAAAGACCGGAAAACCCAGACCGGAGCCTGCATCGTCGGCACCGACAACAAGATCGTCGGCATCGGGTACAACGGCCTGCCGGTCGGGCTCGACGATACGGATCCGAAGTTCTGGACCGACTTGGACGATTCGGATGTCGAGCATTCCAAACATACCTACGTGGTCCATGCCGAACGGAACGCCATCTACAACGCTTTCGGGCAGAACATCAAAGGATCGACCATGTACGCGACGCTGTTCCCGTGTCCCAACTGCGCGCAGACCATGGTTCAGTGCGGTATCAAGCGGCTCGTCTATCTCGACGTCAAACAGTGACACGAGAGCGGCATGCGCGCCGTGATGACGATGTTCGACGGCGCGGGAGTGAAGGCGGAGCGCTACCGCGATCTCGGGGCAACGGACGAAGGGGCAGTAGATGAGCTGCTAGAACTGAAAGGAAGGCTGTATCCGTAATTCCTACCTCGCCATGTCCAAGAAAATCGTCGCCATCGGAGGCGGGAAAGTATTTCCCGGAGCCGGGGAAGCCGCCACGCTCGACATCGACCTCGAAATCCTGCGGCTGTCGGGAAAGGAGTACCCGAAACTGCTGTTCGTCCCGACCGCGAGCCACGATGCCGCTGGATATGTTGCCGATATCCGGAAATATTTCTGAGAAAAGCTGGGGTGTATCGTGGATACGCTCGAACTGTACGGAAACCGATACGAGGAAGGGGAAATCGAGAAGAAGATCCTCGGGACGGACATTGTGTACGTCGGGGGCGGAAATACCCTGCGGATGATGCGGATGTGGAGAAAGCATTCCGTCGACCTCCTCTTGCGGAAAGCCTGGGAAAACGGCACGGTCATGGCCGGGCTCAGCGCGGGATCGATCTGCTGGTTCGAGGCCGGGCATTCGGATTCGAGAAAGGGGGCGGATCCGACGAAGGCGTTCGAATACATGAAAGTGCGGGGGCTCGGGCTTATCGAGGGATTGCACTGCCCGCATTACGACGTGGAGGAATACCGTCGGCCGGAGTTGCACAAGATGATACTGAAGTCGTGAGGGAAGGCGATAGCGCTGGAGAATGGCGCCGCTTTGGTGGTGGAGGATGGGGAATATCGCATATTAGTGTCACGGCCTGGCGCGAAGGCGTTCCGGGTATGGAGGGAGGATGGGTCGGTGCGGGAGGAGGAGATTGAGGTGGAAAAACGAAGTAATGAAGTTCAACGGGGCAATTATGCCTAATTAAATCTGTAACCATAAAATACCGAAAACCGATTCCCGTTGAGCATATATATGGCATTCGTTTCATTCCTAGTAAAATAGTTGCAAAATTTCATTTTATATATAACCTAATGGGTGGTACACCTAACAAGTAATTATGGATTCAAGTGAAAATTATATTTCGTGATAAAAAACTCGAATTTGTCGCTAATGATACGAAAAAACTCAGAAAAAAATACTGAGATCAGTTCGAAAAGATTTATTCCCTACTGAATACCCTCTCTGCGGCTGATAATTTTTCTGCGATTCCTTTATGACTTTGAATACGCCCACATCAACTTACCCAACAAAAAGCATCGCGAATATTTTACTCTTTAGATTTGAAACACCCGTATCGAATGGTTGTTTCCCCAGTTTGAGACTTCCATGATGAGCAATGGAAAAACGAGGCAGATACATTGGAAATAATTGAACTCTATGTAAATACGCACGATAAATTCAATATTCACAAGTACTGTTAACTTAATTCTTTTAAAAAAAATGTTCACTCCTACCCTACCATTACATCCTTGAAAATATCTTAGAGAAATTCTCGCGAACCTCAATATGACCCAAGAAGCCTTGGCCCTCAGACTCGATATCACCCTAAAACACGCGAACGAAATCATTAATGAAAAAACCTCTCTTACGCCAGAAATGGCGATACGGCTTGAATTGGTTTTTTGATGAAAGGCAAGCTACTGGATGAACCTTCAATCAAAGTATGACGAACTCAATGCCCGCATTGCTTCAGAAGCAGCATTAAGCCTTCAGGTGCCAATTTTTGAGAACTTCAAGGATTGTTACAAAGATCTCGTATCATCCAATTATTGTCCCAATGTCCGAAAAGTCGAAGAAAAAATCCAAGCGCTGTTAGATTTTTTTCAAGTAGTTTCCTTGGATTCGATAAACAAGCTCCCTCAGGCACACTTTCGAAAATCAACCAAAGTTCACGTCTCGAATGAATCTGTTGCCGCATGGCTCCGGGTGGGCGAGAAAGAGGCGGAAAAGATCGAAGTCGCGCCGTTTGATTCCGATAAAATTATCAAATTCCTACCCGAACTCCGAATGCAAACACGAAGCCCCGAAGGATTGGGCGTTTTTCTCAACAAAAAATGAAAGGATCTTTGAGTCAAATTCATTTTTGTAAAACTCTTCAAGAATGCGCCCGTAAATGGGGCAACTCGGTGGATAAATGGAACGCCGATAGTTCAACTGTCAGACCGGGGGAAAGATTACGGCATACTTCTATTTACCCTTTTTCACGAACTATGACACGTTATTCTGCATGGATGAGAATCCTTTTTGGACATGACGGAATGCAGTGGGGAAAGAAAGGAAAGAGAAGCTGATGATTTTGCTCAAAACAACCTTATACCAGAATCGTTCCAGTTTCATGCGATACTCAATTGCCTATACGAAAACCCAGAGCAAATTTCGGATTTCTCAAAACGGGTAGGAGTCGACGAGGCTCATGTCGCTGGCAGAATAATGAAAGAGAAAAACATATATAACGATGTCAGATTAAGAAAGTATTCTAAGCAAATATCAATAATCGCGCCATAAAATGTTTTCATCAAAAACCCCCAAAATAGCATATATTGCCAAAAGGTATAATGAACTCTATCCCAATAGAATCAAACAAGTCGAAGAAATATTCGATAGGCCGAGCATCATATATATCGATATGGCAAATGTGCTCCCGTGGCAGATATTCATGAAATGGGATATTGATTGGAAAAGGCTATATCAATTTCTAAAGAGTTTCGATACCGTACGGGAAATCAAGATATACTGCGGTACCTTGGTTTGAGATGGGATTTCGGAAACGAGAGTCCGGGAACTAAAAGATATTGGATACGCCGTTCGTACGAAACCCGTCAAAATAATGCAACGATCCATCGATATGACCAGCATATCGATGCAGGATCCTGCGATAATAAAGCAATTTATCTATACGCCGCTTTTTCGGAGCTTGCGGATTGTTGACATTGAATACCTAAACCATTGCATGAGCGAGCTAAATAAGCAATGAATTACAAAACTAGAAGACAGAAAATGTAACTTTGACGTAGAAATCGGAACCGATATGATCATGGACACTCATGGAAATCCATCTATTTGATGCATGCTTTGGAGCGGTGATAGCGATTTCCACGATATACTATCTCAGATAGTATCCACTGGATACAAAGCCACCATATTTGCCACCACAAGACGCGTATCCAGGGAACTTTCAGAACTGGCAGGCAATTGAGTATCGATATACGAAATAAAAAAAATCAAGAATTTTATTTGTAAAAACAAATATATTGATCCAGATTTTACTGGATTTTAAATCAACGCAAAAGGGACTCCCATAAGAGTTTTCAAACGATTTCAATAAAACCAACCTCATATTTTAAATCAACGCAAAAGGGACTCCCATAAGAGAGCCCCTAAGCCAATGAAAATCGTTCTTTCGAACGAGTCCATAGTATACGAAGTCGAGCGATATTGCAAGAAAAAATAATAGGTTACGTCATATTCCGCTACAACCCAGATTTTCGCGATATTTTCCCGAACTTCATTTTCCCCGTGCGAATCCAAAAAAATACCATACAATACGCCAAAATTTTCACCGAACTCCCATGGCCATCAAAAAATCCCAACTGTACCGTTCCCTCTGGGCCAGCTGCGACAAGCTCCGTGGCGGGATGGACGCCTCGCAGTACAAGGATTACGTCCTCGTGCTCCTGTTCGTCAAGTACGTCTCCGACAAATACGCGGGCGTTCCGTATGCCCCGATAACCATTCCCGCGGGTTCGAGCTTCCGGGACATGGTGGCGCTCAAGGGAAGCCCTACCATCGGCGACGACATCAACAAAAAAATCATCGGTCCCATCAAGGACGCGAACCAGCTCTCTGAAATGCCCGATTTCAACAACGCGGAAAAACTCGGCAGCGGAAAGGACATGGTGGACAAGCTTACGGGGCTCATCGCCATATTCGAGAATCCCGCGCTCGATTTTAGCAAGAACCAGGCCGAGGGCGACGACATCCTCGGGGACGCCTACGAATACCTCATGCAGAACTTCGCCTCCGAAAGCGGCAAGAGCAAGGGGCAGTTCTACACGCCCGCCGAAGTCAGCCGCATCAT
>CAIVSN010000015.1 GCA_903908595.1 uncultured bacterium | reverse complement strand
TTGGTTTTCGGCTTTTTACGGTTACAGATTCGGAACAGGTTTCATTTTTCTTCTTTCGGGAGCTTATCGGGAATAAGTGACCGAAGAAAAAAATGAAAGATGTCCGAATATGTGACTGGAAAAACCGGGAAACCAATTCCTGTTGGGTATATTAGCCCCACCCTTTCCAGCCTTTGGCCGAATGTGGCCTGGCCTACGTGTATTTCGAGGAATTATGATACGGGGAGTGCGTCAACCGGTAGGGAAAATACGGTTTTTTCGAGAAATTCCGATAGGGCTGGAAGGCTCTTTTGCTCGGTAAAATCTATGCCGAATCTATGACCATATACCGAAAACCAAATTTGCTTGGAGACTAATACTATATTAATCTAACTCCACTTGCTCGCAGGCCAGGTGAACGTATTTTTCGTTTTCCTCGGTCCAGACCGCGCCGGACAAGCTCGGAAAACGAAAAATACGTTCACCTGGACTGCTCGCGGGAAGCAAGATGAATCAAATGAATTTGGTATAAGTCATACCTCGTAGAACACGGCGAACGGACGACTTTCCCCATGAAAAATCCCGTCCTCAGAGGAACGGGATTCGGATGCGGGATTTCCCCGCGGATGTTTCACGCTATCGCTAGCGCTGCAGAGTCACCAGTATCGGCGTGCGACCCGTGATTTTCACGAGTTCGAGCGCAATACGGAAATTCTTACAGGAAAGGAAGCCGTTACCGACTTCCACGGAGCCGCTTTGGATACTGTTCGTAGCGGCTTCGATGCCATCGTTCAGGGTGCACGATTCGAAATGGAACCGAACCTCCCCTTTCAGGATTTCAAGAACGTCCTTGAGGGTTTTTTCGGAGCGTTTTTCCAGCTCCTCGATCACCTCCGAGTACACCAATCCCACCTTGTATTCCCGAGTGCTGATTTCGCGCCCGCGGTTCTTCAGGCAAGCCGCGAGCAACTTGTTTTTTGTGAGGATGGCTTTTTGGTCTGGGACATATTCCCAATCTCGCGAACCTGAATTTTGGAAGTTCGGCACGCACATTGCCAAGAATACGTCCTCTTCCGTTACCTCGTCAATCCGGTAACAGGAGCGCAACGCTTGCAAGGGGAGATCGATGCCTTCCTTGACCGTCGACCAAACGATGACATCCGGAGTGAGATCCGGAATGCTTTGGATTACGCTCAGGGGCAGATTTTCCATTTGCACCATTACTTCATTGGTTTCCATTTTTTACCTCGTGTGTGTATGTGTATGTGAGCCTTGCCGGCGAGCCAGCTATTTCCTTATATTATAAAAAAATAATCTGTCAATTGAAAATTCGGCAATTGTTCACCGGACCTATGCTTAAAAAGAAAAAACCGCCATTCCAAGCCATTTTATAATTTTTTCTTTCTCATGTTTTTAACGGAAAATACGGAAAATACGGAAATGGCTTAGAGTAGGGAAAAACGTAAAAATGTTGCGAGGTCCAGTGAGCAGTTACACGAAGTATTTTTGACAACGTAAATATATTACGTATATTCCACGCAATTACCCCGTAATACCAGGATATGTCAGATCACGGCCACGCGCCCAGCTCCAGCCCCAAAGCGAGTTCCGGCCATTCCTCGAACGGATTCAGCATGAGCGAGGCCCTCACCGGGTTCGTCTGCATCGCGATAGCCGCGATACTCGTGGGAATATAATCGACGTTACCCGCCTGATAAATATGGAAAACCATCTGTGGATATTCACGGATCTTTTACGTTTTTTTGGGGAAAATCGCGCAGGGAAAACCACGGGAAAAATATCTCCGCAAATAAACGAAAAGTCCATACTCGTCGAAATCCGCGTATATAAAGCAACTCTGGGGGGAAACGAAAAAAATGTCCCATATTCCCATTGACTTTCACGTGAATTTGAGATAATCAACTCAATGACTTTATAGCGGGACCTCTTGAAAATCTCTTAGCCGAGAAGTCAAAAATTTATTTCTTAAGCTATAAAAATTATGCTTACCAATCTCAAGAAGCTCATGGCTCTTTCGGGTGCCGTTGCGATTGTCGCTATGAATGTGGTACCTATGATGGTAAATGCGGCAGGGGTTAATCCTACGTTTAGCCCCATAGTTTTAGGTGCTGCTAACGACGTTACGGATGACGTGGTTACCGTGACGCTTCCGGATGCACTCGTTTCTGGTTCAGGTTCCGATGTGATGACCGTAGTTATTACGAATTCAGTTGGGGGAGTCTTTGATGCCTCCGGATCAGGAACTGTAGTCCAAGGACTTAATTCCACACTTGCAGCAACAGCTACTGGCATTACCATTACAAAGACCGGCGGTGGTAACGCAACTTTCACCTTTACCCCAGGAGTTGCTGGTAATTTCGGAGTATCCGTAGTCGGTACCGCAAATTTTGGAGCTGCCGTCGTTTCCTTTGGAAATGCTAACGTAGTAACGGTTTCTGCAACAGTCATCCCTACGCTTTCCCTCAATCTCGCAAATCCAACTGTAGCCTTTGGAGTCCTCACTCCCGGAACCGTTGCCAGTGGTAGCACTACGCCAGTTCTGACCGTAAAAAGCAATGCTTCTGCCGGATATACACTTCAGATTGCTTCTACGAATAGCGGAATGTTAAGTGGAACTGATCTCATTGCATCAGCTAATGAACTTCTCACGGATAACAATGGAGAAGGATACGGTATTCAAGCTTCCAAAACTGGAAGTGGTACTATTTCTGCACCTTATGCTGGTCTTTCAGGAGATACCGTCGCTGCCGTTGGTGCCGCAGTCCCCCTTATGACTGGTACCAGAACTGCTGGCGACACTGCAACCCTTACACTCAAGGCTCTCGCAAGCGCCTCAACCGCTGCGGGTAACTATACTGACACGCTTACATTTACCCTTGCCGGCACTTTCTAGTCCCCTCCCAAGGTAGAAAAAAAGCTCTCTTCCCGAGAGCTTTTTTTCTACCTTTTTCCCACTCCTTCCCACCAAAAAAACATATTGAAAATATCTCGTTGCACTCTCGCGAGTTTTTCGTATTATTACGCTCAATCGCTTGATGCAAGTATGTTTTTGCGTGTGAAGCCTCTTTATTCCCCCACCATGAAATTCCTCAGCCGAGCCCTTCTGTCGATGCTCCTCTTTTGGTCCATAGCCCAGTTCGGATACGCGAACCTTTCCATCTCCCCGCTCAAGCACGAATTGGCCATCGATTCCGGAGCGGAGAAATCCGCCACCATCCTCGTCACCAACGGGACGGATTCGCAGGTGACGCTCTATACTTCCAAGGAAGATTTCGTGGCGGGCGACGATACCGGAACCCCGACGTTCATCAAGCCGAAGGACCAGGTCAGCGAGACTTACAGCCTCGCCAACTGGATCAAGCTCGAAAACGAGAACATCACCCTGGCCAAGGGCGAAAGCCGGGAAGTCCGATTCACGGTAAAAGTCCCGAAAAACAGCGAGCCCGGAGGGCATTACGGGGCGATTTTCTTCTCTCCCGGAGTGCCGAAAGACGGACAGGTCGCCATCGTACAGCGGCTCGGGGTGCTCGTGCTCATCAACGTCCCCGGAAACGTCGAAATCCGCGGGGAACTCTCCGGATTCCAAATCGGGAAAAAGAACGGCGAGAACGCCTTTTCCGAAGCCGGCCAATTCGACACCTTCCCCATCGCGTTCGAAACGAAATTCAAAAACGGGGGGAATACCCACCTCAAAGCCACCGGAAAAATCGAACTCGTCGACGAGAACGGGGAAATCCTCAAGAACGTCGGAAAAGAATCCATCGTCAGCCCCGCCGGAGCCTTCGTCGGGGAAAAACTGACCGACTACATTCCCGTCAACGACGGATTTGGAAACACACTCCCGAAGTCGGAACGGAGGTTCGAATCCATCTGGGAAGGATTCGGGTACAAGGTCATAGCGGAAGACGGGAAGAGCGAAGTAAAATTCAAGAACCTCACGGAATACTACGCGAGCAAGGCCGCGGAAAAACGCGCCTTCCTCCAATTCTGGGAATCCATCAACACCCGGACCGTGAACAAGAAGATTACTGCCAACATGACCCTGGGCTACGAAGGAAAAGACCGGGAGAAAAAGGAATTCAAGGACAAGAAAGAATTCACCATCAGCTACGAAGAACAATTCGTCGGCATGAACTACACCGTCATAGGAATCGCCGCGGTAGCCATCCTCGCGCTCCTGCTCTATATTTTCGTCATCGTCCCGAGATCCAAAGCGAAGCTCAAATCGGAACTCCTCCGGGAAATGAACGGAAACCAGAAATAATTCCTTATCCGCCCACCGAATGAAAATCCCCGCATCGCTCTGGCCTCTCGTCGCTCGCATCGGCATCGGATTGAGCGTGGCATTCGGCGGGGCGTTTCTCGCGTATTCGGACGTGAGCGTCATGGTGAGCGCCATCGTCGGGACGGGAAACAGCGCTTCGGAAATCTTGGCGGTCAATCCGAATACCGTTCCGGTCGTACTGAGAAAAAATACGATACAAACCTTTTCCGCACAAGTCCGCGATCTCGATTCCCCGAGCGTTTCCTACACGGTCACCGCCGGCACCGGATCGGTCAGCCCGATTAACGGGACCCTGACGAATACGGGAGAACTCACTACCGGACAGGCATATGTCTATTTCACGTATTTTTCTCCGCCGGGAAAGGCCGGTTCCTCGAACATTACCCTTACTCTCAACGATGGGACGGCCGTGATCGTCAAAAATATCAGTATTTTCGTCTACTAATGCGGGAAAAATTCCGAAGTCGATACACGTTGCTCGCTGCCGCTTCCCTGCTGTTTGCCATCGGATTGTTTTCGGTTTGGTATTTTCGGGAAATCCCCCAGGAACCGCCCCGGGATGCCGAAGTCCTCATGAGGAACGTTACCTGGAACACCAATCTGGAACCCTTTACCCCCTATCAGAAACAAGACGAGCTGGAATTCGTGTACATTGCCGAATCGACCGACGGCAATCGGGCGGGGGTGGACATCTCGAAGCTCGAAGAAACCATCGAGGTCACGCAAATCCTCGTGAACGACGAGCCCAGGCCAAAGGAACGGCTCGGCGAAATCCCCTTCGATACCTCGCTCGTCATCAAGATTCGGGGAAAGGCGAAGAATCTGGAACTCACGAAAGAAAAACTCCTGGGATTGATAGCTATCCGATTTCAAAAACTCAAAGACGGAACGGTTGTCACGGCGCCGCCGAAAAACCAGAACTTCGCCATCCCTTCGGCGGTAACGGTTTCCGATAGCGTTCCCGCAGCCGGCAGCCGCATCTCCGCCGGCGGAATTTCTTCGCCAACCCCATCGTCCATCCTCCCGCCCAGCGTCCCTACGAACACAGGTGCCGAGACCGTCTGAGTCCCGGATCGAATCCTGAGCTCGAATATCGACCAGCTCGTCCCGCTCACGGGGAAAAACCTCGAATCCGTCGATCGCGTCATCGTCGGGGAAAAATCCTTCGCGGGAATCCTCCGAGACGGAACATGGTATTTTACCGTTCCGAAAAACACCTTCGGGAACGGGGAATTTTTCCTGGGGCTCTACCTGAAAAACGGCCAACTCGTTCCAACCAATGCCAAACTCGCTTTCACGTTCAACGGAAATCCTATAAACGTGGCCGCCATAACCCCGATCGACATCAAAAACGACCAGGACCGGTACGTCGTGGTTCAGGGAAACGGCTTCCAAAAAATGATTTCCATCCAATTGTCGAACAATCTGATTTTCAAAAACGCGCTATTTACTATAATCAACGATAACGTCGTGAGCATCAAGGTTCCCAAATGACTCGATCCGTGAAGATACTATTTCAATATCATGGACACGGCAGGAATCTACGAGGCGAAAAATTTGACTTTTACGGTAACGCCGTAATTCCCATCACATGAAAAAAAATATCGTCGCTCTCGGTTTGCTCTTGGTCGGAATCGCTTCCGCCGTGATTTTTTCGCAAGCGTACGGCGGATACATCGCGAACAATCTGACCGTCAAACACGCGGGCGATTTGAGCGAAGGCACTTCCATCATTGCCGGATCCAGCGACGATACCCTGGATTTCACGATGAATATCATCGTTGACGGGAGCCAGCCGAACCGGAAATTCCGGGTTTGACTCATTCCCCTGCCCGCCTGACTGACCGCGAGCGGCTATACGGTGCAATCCGACGACTGTGAGGATATCAACGGATCGGATCCGGGAAATCTCCTGGTGGAGTCCGTTACGGACGGGAATTTCGTCTTCCAGTTCAAGCCGACGGGTGCCGGCATTTGCGAAAGCATCGTAACCGCGCACTTCCGGACGAACGGCGTGGCGGCGGCAGTCCATGCGATCAGCTACACGATCACGGATTCGATTGACGATATTTTTGAAAATGGGAACGATACGGCTTCGACTTCCAATAACGTGGAAGTCACGGTTCTCAGTACCGTTTCCATCACCAACGCCCGGTCGTTCGACTCCGACGGGGACGGGTTTTTGGACGGGTACCGGGTCACGTTGAACAACCCGCTGCCGGCTACCTTGTTGACCCCCTCGCAGATCGCCGTGACCACGGCGGCGAAGACGGCGACCGGGATCGCGTTCGCGGGAACTCCCGGATCGTATACGGGGACCATCACTTGGAGCGACGGGCTGTTCGATACCGGGGAAACCCCGGAAATTGAAATTTTCTGAGATAGCAATTATACGAGCGAGACCCTCTTCGTAGGGGTCGTGGAGGACGCGGCGGCGCCGAAAATTACCGTGACCCCGGCAGCGGGAAGCTACACAGGAAGCCAGAATGTCGGCATCGGCCTCAGCGAAACGGGAAGCGTCCGCTACAGCCTGAGCGGGAGCGCGACGGCCGGGTCTCCGGCATATACGGGGGCTTTCGCCATAAACTCGAGCGCCACCCTGAGCGTATACGCGTCGGACCTCAGTGGAAACACCGGTTCCACGAGCGCCGTTTATTCGTTCTCCTGTGCTGGAAGCGCTCCGGCGAACGGGACGATCGGGGCGTATCCGGGGTGCGCGCTCGCGTGCAACAGCGGGTACAGCCTGTCCGGGGCGGCATGCGCGGCGCAGGTGGCCATCGCCAACGCCAAATCCTTCGATTCCAACGGCAACGGTTACATTAACGGATATAGGCTGACCTTCGACAACCCATTGCCGGCGACGATGCTCGCGCCTTCGCAGATCGTGGTTGCCACTGCATCCAAG
>CAIVSN010000014.1 GCA_903908595.1 uncultured bacterium | reverse complement strand
GGAAGAATTAAAGAAAATATATGAAAATCTCCTTAGTAAAATACGTCTTGATTTCGAAAGAGATTATAATATCGATACCGACAAATGAGCGGTTGCTTTGGTTTGAGAAAGAGGAATAGGGAAGACATACCTTCTTTTGCAAATACTTAAAAAAAGAACAGAAAAATCATTCTATTTTTCTGCTGACAATCCACTTCTGAGATGACAGACGATTTTTGAGTTTGTCTCAAAACTCTATTTTGATTACGGGATACGCTTTTTGGTTATAGATGAGATTCATAAATGAGAAGACTGGAAAGAAAGTCTCAAGGCTATTATAGATAGCTTTCCCGACATGAAGCTCATAGTTTCTGGTTCATCAAGTCTCGATCTGTATAAATGAACCTCCGATCTCCAGAGGCGTATTCATAAGATAGATATGTCCTGACTGAGTTTTCGAGAATATCTGGCATACGAGAAGTACATATTTCTTCCTTCGTACACTTTTGACGAACTTATCAAAAATTTTCGAGAAATATCTTTTGACCTCTCCTCGAAAATAGATTTACAAGATTTTAAAAATTATCTCCATCATTGATTCTATCCATATTTTAAAGGGAAAGAAGATATCTACCATTCGTTGGTACTCAGCAATATAAAGAAGGTGATATCGGAGGATCTCCCCACCTTTATGAACCTTCAGACCTCTTCTCTCGCAAAACTAGAAAAGATGTTTTATTTTGTTGCGAAGAATCAGCCATCCGAACTCAATTATAAATCACTTGCCTCAAAGATTGATATGTCAAAAGATCTCCTCGAAAGTATTATCTACTATCTCGATAAGATAGGAGTTCTCTCTATCGCTATCAGAAGCAATAAGCTCAATGATATTATAAGAAAAGAATTTAAGGTATTTCTCTGAAATCCCAATATCTATTATGCGTTTTGAAGCGATGAGAGGATCGGAACTATACGAGAAAGTTATGTACTCAATATTCTAAAGAAAATATCTAAAACACAGATTATAAACGAAGACATTATTCTTCCGAATTACGGAGACTTCATATTCAAATATAACGATAAAAATTATCTTTTTGAAGTCGGATGACCAAGTAAAACGAATAAACAGATTGTGTGAATGGAAAATAGCTTTCTCGTAAAAGATGATATACTTATTGGAAAAGGTAATGAAATCCCCCTTTGGATGTTTGGATTAATTTGATAAATGTACTAAACCTATCCCGCAGGAACGGGTAATCCAAGAGCTTGTCGAGCTTCTCTATTTCCTCGATCAGTCCCGAAAGCACGTACTGGCACCAGGACAGGATGCCCTCGTCGGTGCCTTCGTCCGCCCGCAAAAGGAAATCATAATACATGTGGAATATTGCAGAGGCTCCTATAGTCCAAGACGTTCCGTTCGATGAACTCCAGGGCTTTTTCCATATTGGCAATCTCCCTAATGTCTTCGGACACGGGATTTGCGAAGTCATACGTAGAACAATTATACCCAACGGGAATTGGTTTTCGGTATTTTACGGTTACAGATTCGGAATAGGTTTCATTTTTCTTCTTTCGGGAGCTTATCGGCAATAAGTGACCGAAGAAAAAAATGAAAGATGTCCGGATATGTGACTGGAAAAACCGGGAAACCGATTCCCGTTGGGTATATAAGGAACTGCTCACTGGATCCCCACGAAATTTCGCCTTGACACCATACCGGATTTTTCGGACTCCCCATTCCAACGTGCCTCCCCTACCGCAAATCCACCGTGCTCGCGTACCGGAGCGCGTGATCGATATCTTCTTTTTCCGCCATAATCGGTTCGACATGCACCTTCTTCTCCAAATGCTCCTTGACCATTTCCGTCAGCGTGTCGAGAAGCAACTCGAACGGCGCCCGATCGTCCACCGGTTCCTCGGGGTGGTGGTTGCGTTCCTCGATTTCCTGGATGACCGCGTGAATGTATTCCACGATGGATTGCGGATCGCTCGCGTCCGGCAGGAAAAATTCGGTGTTCTCCGTGGGCAGATGGATGTAGATATCCCCCTTTTTCAGGATGGAGTCGAAAAAGGAATTGGATTTCACTTCGATCCCATGGACGGAATCGTAGGCCAGATAGTTGGTCGATCCGCTGAAAATGTTCCAAGTGATGTCGATGATGCCGTGATTCGTGATAACCCAGACGTCGTTGTACCAGTCGAACACGTGATAGATAATGAAAAAATACACTCAAACCAGGTACAGTTCGAACCAGCCGGTACTGACGAAATCGTAGAATGAGAAGGTATTTTGCAAGTAGAAAAAAATCGGCAGCACCCCTCCGAAGAAGCACCAGAGCATAATTTTGTCGATGACCAATATGGGGTGCCGATGGCACACGAAAAGGAGCTCGTCGTCCTTGCCGAGGTATTTCTGGAAGTAGAGGGTATCGAATTGGTTCATGGGGGACCGAAAGGTATCGTGAGTATATTCGCTTCGCTTTGGAGGGCAAACCCGAGTGAAAACTCCGGGCTCCACAGGGTCAAGTTTGACGGAAAACCTTCATGGCATATACTTTCGGCATGTTCAATTTCAAACGGCTGTACGAATTCCTTTTCAAATCCTTCCTCGTGGGGCGGGACGTGGAAATGGTCGAACGCTTCCAAAAGGAAGGATACGACTCTATCCTGCTCATCAAGCGATCATGGCTCTACGGGCTTGCCTCGCTGTTTTGGATGGTTCCGCTCGGAATCATCGGAGCGCTGAACGTCTATCTCATTATCGAGCATTTCAGCAAGTCGAATCCGGATTTTGGGACGGTGCTCGCCATATTCGTCGGGCTGAATATCGTCGGGACCCTGTATTCCAGCTTCCGGTACGTCTGGGATTTCCGGAAAAACTACGGGAGCAACGCCAAAATCACTCATACCGCGGATCTGCTCGCGCGGCTCAAAAACGGCGACAATTCCTTTACCCGCTGTTTCAACCAGCTGCAAACGAATTTCCTGATCTTCGTTTTGGTCATCGTGGTGTACGTGGTGCATATTTTCTTCTTCACGAACTGGGACTTCAAGTTCGCGATCCTCGACGTCGTGTGCATTTTCATGCAGCTGTTCCTCATCCGGCGGTTCATCCATCTTATCATCGACCTGGAAATGGATTTCAACGTCATCGTCAAATGACGCGTGATGTTCGTCAACCAGGAATGAATGTATTCGAATATCAACACGATAGAATCCGACAAGATCAAGAGCATCCGTTCGACCTATCCGAACTACCTCGCTTCGTTTTTCCACTATGGAACGCTCGAAGTACTGACGGAAGGGGACGCGAATCTCATGGGGCACAACATCATCGAATTCGTCGACCGGCCGGAACTCACCGTCGAGAGTATCAATTCGCTCTTGTCGGGAAAAGTCGTACTGGAAGAACGGGTTCACAACAAATACCTTCAGAACATCCTCGCGAAATTCCCAGAACTGTCGGGAATGGAACGAAAGGCCGCAATCAAGCGGTACTTGGAGGAATACGAAATGCAAATCAAAAAGGAATACCAAGCTTCCCTTGATCCGGAAACCCGGCAGGATATCGAAGAATTATATCGGGAGTATTATAAGTAGTCCAACCACGAAAAATCCCTTCTCGAGAGAAGGGATTTTTCGTGGTGGTAATTATTTGCGGAGTTCGAGGCGTTGGAGCAGGGACTCATACCGAGACACGTCCTTGCGCTTGACGTACATGAGGAGCTTTCTTCGTTTCGCAACCATGAGGAGGATTCCTCGTCGGGAATGGTTGTCGTTCTTGTGAACGAGCAAGTGATTCTTGAGGGATTCGATCCGTTCGGTGAGAACCGCGATCTGGACTTCCGGGGAACCGGTGTCGCCCTTGTGCTGAGCGTATTGCTCCATGATGGTCTTTTTCTCTTTTCTTTCCATATATGAGAAGTATTTTAATAAATAAATGAACCGGAAAATACACCAGTCGGACGAGAGTATATACAAAAATGGGAAGAAGCAAATCCGAACGTTTCGCCTGAGCGGTTATTTCGAGAAATTTTCGCGTATCCTGCGGAACACTTCCTTCTGGATTTCGGGAAAACGTCCGGATTTCTTGGCGAGCATGAGAAAATCGTTACGGTGGAGCGCCAAGGCCTGGAGATTCGACTTGGCCCGTATGGAAGCGCTTCGAGGGTCGTTGGTAATCAGAGCGATTTCGCCGAAAATATCCCCGACCTTGAGCAGGGTGAGGATTTTGCCGTTTTGGATGACTTCCGCTTCGCCTTCCTCGATAAAATAGGCACGGCCGTCGGATTCGTCCCCTTCGCGGAGCACGATGGCGCCAGCATTGAAATCCATAGGTTCGCACATGAGCGCGAAATAATTCACTTCATCCGAAGTAAGTCCCTCAAAAATATAGAGATCGGGGTTGATGTACATGCGAATATTATATGGAAAAACCCCGTAAATCAAGTCCTATTGCATATCCGGAAGAGACCCCGCCAGAACGATGGAATCCGAAGCCGGATTCGAGTACCGCAGCGAGGCGTGCTGGCAATTATACCCAACAGGAATTGGTTTCCCGGTTTTTCCAGCCTACATATTCGGATATCTTTTATTTTTTTCTTCGGTCACTTATTGCCGATAAGCTCCCGAAAGAAGAAAAATAAAACCTATTCCGAATCTGTAACTGTAAAATACCGAAAACCAATTCCTGTTGGGTATACGTTGAGCGAGGAACGGAAAATCCGG
>CAIVSN010000013.1 GCA_903908595.1 uncultured bacterium | reverse complement strand
GTCTCCATGTCCCAGTACCCCATCAGGCTGCTGTCGCTCGCCGCCAGCTCCTTCCTCGCGATCAAATCCTCCCGCTTGTTGTACGCGAACGTGAACAGCGACCCGGTATACGCCCCCGTCCCGCTCGTCGCTACCGTCGCGGTGGAGTCGGTGCCGGAGAACACCATCGCGTACCCCGACCCGCTCGTCGTCCTCGCCAGATCAAGCCCCGAGAAGCTCCCCGCGCTATAGAGCTCCTGCACCGGCTGGTTCACGTTGCTCCCCGTGCTCGACAATACTATCCCCAAAGCGTCCCCCTTCGACACCGGAACCCTCGAAGAATAGCTCGAGCCTCCCGCCCAGGCCTCACCGACCCCCGGAACCATCCCGATCCCCGTGGCCTTGCTCCCGTCTTCCAGGAATGCCATCACCTGCATCTTTGTCTGTCCCGCGTTCACCGCGTACGTAGTATACATTCAAGAATCGAGCGGATCCCGAGTGGAACCCGGAGACAGCTTCGCCATCCCCCCGACCCGGTCCCTCGCGAACCCCTGGTAGCCTATCGTCACTCCCGAAGCAGTCAATGTCACCGCGTCCTCCGGCATCGGGAACGTTCCCGCCACCACCTTCCACAGCGTCAGCCCCTTCTGCAGGTTCGACAGGTTCGATATCCGCGCCCCGTCCCTCGCCGATGCCGAGTATCCCTGTATGGAAAGGAAGCCGATGGTGCCGAGGATGGCGAGTATAGTGATGACGACCACGAGCTCCACCAATGTAAAACCAAAACTTTTCACTTTTCGTGATAGTTTTTCAGGGTTTACTGCATTATTTTCAGTTCGGTACATACTCGAAATATTATGATGGCAACATCATAGTGCGTATTTACCGAGAATCAACACATTTACCGAGAATCAACACATTTACCGAGAATCAACACATTTACCGAGAATCAACACATTTACCGAGAATCAACACATTTACCGAGAATAAACACATTTTCCAAGCACGCAAAAAATAAGCATGCTTTGGTTTTCCCGCATATATTCTTTACATTCCCAGCAATCTCATCAGCCCGTTCTTTTTCCCTTTGGGATCCTTTTCCCGGTGCTTTCTCAAGAAAACCTGCTTGACCGTCCAGCTATTGATAAGCATGGGGCTGGTACTCCGATTGCGGTAGACCTCGATTTTTTCGCCTTCCTTTATTGGGAATTTGACAAGGACTTCAAAAACGAAATTCTTTTCGTGCTCGGTCCTCTTGCTGTTGATGATGCAGAACATGAGGGATTTTTTTGCGGTTTTCCGAATGATGGAAAGGTAGAATCGGTCGAACCCGTCGATCTTGATATCGTAAATGTCGCCTTCTTCGTAATTTTTGTTCCGATCGTTCGCGGCATTCGACGGATTGAACATTTTGAAAAATCATGACCAAAGCGATACTTCCGCGTCGGGAATGCAAATTTCGTTGATTTCGAGGGAATCCCACCGTTCCTCGTGCGTTTTCTTGATCGCGATGGATTCGACGATTTCATCGGAGGTCCAATTTTGGGTAAGCAATCGGTCGTTGAGGAGTTCGTCCACGACGGCACGTTTTGTTTCCGAATGGGCCTTGGCGGTCTCGGAAACGGAGATTTCGTAGGATACTTCGTCCGATCTTCTCACTCTTGGAATACGCTTCGGCAAGGGAGGAAGCGTGGGGGCAGACGGTTTTGGCGCTTCGGCGGGAACCGGTGCGGGCGCAACCGTTTGCGGTCATCCGGGAGTCGGTACTGCTGCCTTGTCCCATGTCGTCGGCATGCCTTTCGTGAAATCGAGGTCGATTTCCATAAGGTCAACATCTCAGGATTTCGGCTTCTCCTGCGCTTCGGGCGCTGGCTTTTCAACGGCAGGCGATGATTTCGTAGCTTGGGAAGAACTCAGGGTGGTTTCCGATGGCTCGGATACGGTATATTCCCCCTGTGTCGTATCTCCGAAAGTCATATCCAAATCCATACGGTCGTCAGTCGGATTAGCGGTTTTGGAAATTTGGAAATCCGATTCGTTATCCGGAATTGATTCCAGGGTACTGCGTACGCCCCTCTGGGCCCGTTTTTTTGCGAGTTCCGCGTGGACATGATCGCTGGCAACCCGAACTTCTTCGGGGAGTGGATTATTTGGAGTGGCAAAGGATGAATTCATGGGAGTTCTAAGACATTGTGACGTAGGTATAACCAATTATTTAAATATTTCAAGTCCCAGTGGTTCCAAACGTTGAAATATTTTCTGCCAAAACGAATTTTTCGTAGAGCAATAGCCTTATAGAGGCATTATTTCAATGGATTTCGTTATCTGTATATTAATATTTAGTATCATATTATATATGTCAATACCACCTTTTCGACAGCTTTTTCACGTCGTGATACCATGGGGGTATGAAAAAATTCATCGCATTTTGCCTTGCCGGGTTGTTCCTGGTTCAGATCTACGCTATCGAAACCGCGTATGCAAGCCTTCCAAAGGCTCCCGTCGTGTCATCCAAAGCGCCGGTTGCCGACACGGTTTCTGCCGGAAAAACCCATCCGAAGAAGCGCGTCAGACCGATTTCGAAGTCGGGAGCGACCGTTTCAGGACAACGGTCCGAATCCGTTCCAGCAAAGAAGCCGGCAAAAAAAACCGCGAGATACGACGAAGTCACGCTCATCGCCACCGCGTATTATTCCCCGTTGCCGAACCAGAATTACTACCTGAGAAACAGCCACCAGGAGGAAGTCACGCTCAACGGGAAGGGGACGAACGGCGCGAGTGGCAAACCCGTGTTCGTCGGGATGATCGCGGCTCCGAAGGGCTATGATTTCGGGACGAAAATCTGGGTGGAGGGATTCGGGGTCGGATCCGTCGAGGATCGGGGCGGCGCGATCGTTTCGACCTGAGTCCGCGGCAACGCGTACGACCGCATCGACATCTGGATGGGATTCGGCGAAGAGGGATTGGCCCGGGCGCTTGCCTGGGGGCGGAGGACCGTCAAGGCAAGGGTGTACGTCTCGGCGGAAATCGCCGTCACGTTCGATTTTTCCATCGTCAAACCCGCTTCCCTGAGCAACAGCATCGCGAAGCCGGTTAAAAAAACTCCGTCTTATGCCGGAAGCGGATCGAAAAAATCCGCTCAAATCGCTTCGGAATCGAACGTGGAACCCGACGAGCTGGATCTCAAAATCCAGGCGTTCGAACGCGAAAGGCTTCGGGTCAAAAAGATCATCGATGCCATCGGTACCCCGAAAACCGGAGACGTTGGACCGCAGATTCGCGAACTCCAAGAACTCCTCATCGTAATGGGATATCTCAAGTCCAAAAGCACCGCCATCTATGGGCCGTCGACCAAATCGGCCGTAGCGGAGTTCCAGAAGTCCGCCGGGCTCATCGCCCAATCGGACGATCCGCACGCGGGGGTATTCGGCGCGCTTACTCGGGAGAAATTCGTGGACGAAATCCTGTACCGCGGTATCGAAATCTAGAAACCTCCTCAACGAAAAAGTAGCATTCGCCAAAAAACGCGTATAATTCGCGGGAATTACCGTTTTTAACCCAAATGCTTATGGGAGAAATATTTATGCTTCCGAGATTTTGAGAACTCATGGTCCTCAAAAACTTTTTTTACTTGGAAATATACGCGCTGGTCTTCTTGGGTTTCCTCCTGTATACCTACATGAAGAATTCGAGGAATACGGAGCTTTTTTTTATCGCGGTCGCCGTATTGCTCTACAAGGTGGTTACGCTCAATATCATCGGCGGAAACTGCTGTACCTTGCAGACCAATTATTTCCCGTCGATCGGGGAAGTGAACGTCCTGGTGGGATTGATCACGCTCGGGAACATCCTCGGGGGAGCGTACCTGGCGAATAAATACCTCAAGAAGCACGTTTTCTTCGGGGTCATCGGATTTTCCTATCTGCTCTCTATCGTCAACGAAGGCATCATCCAGGCTTTGGGGCTCCGCGTCTATTCCGGCGAGGTGAATTCGCTGCTTTCCGGGCCCGCGTTTCTCGGAATACATTTCGAGACGTACGCGTACATCCTCGTGGGCGTCGTGTTCATGGTTTCCATTTACGAATACCTCGCGCGTTCCATCGGGGAGAAATCCTACGAGAACTATGACGTGAATTTCAAGAATTACTTCAAATTCTCCGTGCTCGCGGCGCTGATGACGGAAATCCTCGTCCATCCGCAATCGGTGTATTCCGGTTTTCCGGGTTTCACCAACCTGTTCCAGGATATCAACTGGGTGGTCATTCTCATTTTGGGAACGCTCGTGAGCCTGAGCATGTACCTGCCCGACGCGTATTTGAAGAAAAATAAAGTGGAATTGGAATGGTATGTCCGGGGAACCGTGTACGTAGGGTTTGCGAGCCTGTTGTATTTCGTATATTTCGTCGTGTTGGCCAATCTGGGAATGTACCAGTTCCTGTCGGGCGGGCTCATGTGGGGAATCGATATCTTCGGCTTGCCCATCGAAGCGCTGAGTTCCATCGTGCTCGTCAATATTTTCAACGTGATGTTCGTCCGCAGGCATTCCGCAGACTAATCCTATTTCCCTAAGATCCCTCCCATGGAAAAATACCTAAAATACGTTCCCGCATTCGTCTTCGGAATCCTGTTCCTGCTTGTTTACAAGTTTGGGATCGCCGGACTCGTCTCGAACGAGCTGTCCTACAAAATGACCGGCGTGCAACCCCGCTATGTCGACAAATTCCGGTATACGCCCGTCTACGTGGCCGACCGGATTACCGGTCCCCAATACTCGGCGCCCGGCGCGGAATACTTCAAAAAACTCAACGGAATGAAGGAGAATATCGAGAAAATTTTCCCTTCGGATACCGTCAGCGAAATCATCGTCATCTATATTGCCGACCTCGGTAATTATCCGATTACCGCGACCGTCCGGAAATCCAAAGTCGAATTCGTCGACGGCATCGTGGCAAATACCATCCCGACCGCGATTTTCAAAGTCAAAAAAGCCGACATCGACGGACTGGAAAAAATGGTGTCCGACGGCAAGGTCGATACCCAGGAAAAAATCAGGATCGCCGATGTCATCGCGGGACCGATGATCGAGCGGATGTATCGGTTGTCGAGGCTCTACAAGGTCGAACACCTGGCGAACTTCGGGTTCGACGATTTCATGCAATTGGAAATCCAGGGCGGGGAAGGCATCGACCGGGCCGGCACCCCGGTGGAACTCAAATATTCCATCGTCAACGTCGACGGGCAATGGATGGTGACGAAGGGATTCACGGGCGATCCGGACGTCCGTTTCAGCCTTACCATGGACCAGACGTTGTCGCTCTATACGAACATGGTCATAAATCTGGAGAATTCCAAGGACAAAATCGAAGCGCTCAAATACTCCAAGGAAGGATTCGGAATCCTCAAAGACAATATCAGCTACGTCCGCGATGACCACCGGTAAGATCGCGCTCATCACGGGAAGCAACGGCGGACTTGGGCAAGCCCTGGTCGACCGTTTTTTGGCGGAAGGGTATTTCGTGTTCGCGGGGGTGAAGGATCTCTCCATGGATACCGTAACGCGGCCCAATTGCATGACCGTGCAACTCGATATCACGAGCGATGCAGATATTGAGCATTGCCATCGGGAAATCGCCAAGGTTGGTCAGCTCACGGTGCTCGTCAACAATGCCGGGGTTTCCGGATGGGGAAGCTTTTGGAAACGGGAATTGGCGGACGAGCAGGCGATTTTTGACGTCAATCTCTGGGGGACGGTCAGGATGATACGGAGCTTCTGGGAGGATTTGGAGGCGAATCATGGGCTCATCGTGAATATAGGATCGATTTCCTGAGCGGTACCGACGCCGTTTATCAGCGCGTATAGCGCCTCCAAGTCCGCGCTCGAAAAAATGGTGCTCGGAATGTATCTCGAAAAAAAGCGAACCGCCGTCCGGGTGCTCCACCTCAATCTCTGACCGCTCGATCAGGGTATGTGTGGCAATGCTATCGCGAAGGAATCCGAGACCTACAACGAGAAAATCCGGACCCACATGGTAAAAATACAAAAATTCCATGGATTTCACGTAGAAAACGTGGCAAAATACATCCTGCGGTTTTCGGAGTCGGATACGAGGTACCGCGTGGTGACCCTCGGGTGGTGGGCGAAGGCGATATGTTTTTTTGGGATGTTGGTGCCGCAGCCGAGGTATCAGAAGATGATTGGGAGGCTGTATAAATCCGTTTAATCCAACGCTTCCATGTTCACTTTTACCATTCTGCTGTTCTATATAGTCATTTTTCATTCCCAGCCGAAAAAAGAAATTCCCGCCGTTGACCAATTGCCGAAAGGACCGGGAATGATAACCGTTGCTTTCGAAAAGACGCAGAAGTTCATTTTCGGTGCGATTACCCTTCTCATACTGAAGCCGTTGGCGTTGCTGCTGTGTTTTATCGTCGGATTATTTTTATAACCTTTTCGGATATGATTGAATCTTATCTCGTCGCCTGCGCCTTCATTGCGTTCATGTTTTTGCAGTCAAGGGGATTCTTTTCCGACAAGCCATCCAAATCGGCGGATGTTGAATCCGTGACGGTCTTGCAGCTTAGTCAAAAAATAAAAAGTGTCGATATTTCCGACATAGAAAGCGTCGAACTATTCCCTAACGGGAGCCGGAACATCCGTATCAACTCCAGGAATTTCTTCAAAATCGCGAAGCTCATCGTCGACAGCACAGGCAAGACCGAATTCGTTCCGAACGAACTCGCGAAAACTTATCGGTACGTCCTTGATAACTACGAAACCCAAACTGATGATGGGACCTTCGCGAAAATCAAGGACGCATTGGGGGTTTTCGTTGCCCAATGAGGACGCGTGGACATACGGAAGGGCAAGAGACGGTATTCTGAACTGCCGACGGAAGTGAAGCTGAAAATCGAGCTTCCGAAAATACCTGCGGGGGAAATCCTATGGAGGAACCTGTTCAGGTTTTTCGGTACCTTCTTTTTGGTTATCTTATCGTGACCACTGGTTTATTGCGGCATCCTTATTTTATTGGGATTATTTATGTGATTCGACAATAAGCCATGGTTCTAAATTTGTGCGATTGCCCTATTTGGGAAACGGGGCATGTCAGACATCCAAAATCAGTTTCCGCATAATCGGACGATTTATTGAGAATATTAATTTCTTTTTAGCCTTTCACTATGTCAATTCTCATAATTCTGATAATCGTACTATTCTTCGTGTTCAACCGCAACAAGAAGCCGTCGGTCGTTCAATGAGACCCCGTCCCGTACTACCGCAGCGAAACCGCGCATCTCCGGCCTATCAACCAGAAGATCAAGGACGTCGACATCTCGCACATCGACAGCGTCGTCTTGATTCCGAACGGGCATCCCAACATCAACATCACCACGAAGAATTTTTTCAAGATCGTAAAGCTTATCGTCGATAATTCCCGCAAGACCGAATTCGCCCCGAACGAACTCGCAAAAATCTATGGACAGGTTCTCGAAAACTACGAATCCGAAATCAATCCGGCGACGTTCCAGAAGATCAAGGACGCGCTCCAGATTTTCGTGCGGAACGGAGGGAAGGTGGTAATACAGTGGGACGATAAGCCGCATGCGAGTTTGCCGAAGGGGCAGATGTCGCTGGTGGTGCTCTTTTTTACGGGATTGGGAATCGCCATTGCATTTGAGATTCTTATGTTAATTATCTCAATTTCTCTTGTCTGCGGTTGAGTTTGACATTATATGCTCTGACTTTCAAACCGAAATGTAAATTCTTTGGCTGAATGAATTTTAACTATACCTCCCATTATTTTTGTCCTCTGGTTCATCTACCAAGTCTACTCCCGAAATAAATAACCCCTCCCCAATGCCCCTCAACCGCCTCTACCGACTTCCCTGGACGAATACCGACAATCCCAACGGCTGGATCGAACCGACCACCTACTGCCAGCTCAAATGTCCCGGATGCTACCGTGGGCTCGATACGGGTGACGTAATTTTTACGCATATCGATTTGGAAACGATGAAACGGCAGGTGGACGGTTTCGTCGAGAAGCGGAATATCCAGACCATATCCATCGCGGGAGGAGAACCGCTCATGTACCCGCAGATCGGCGAATTAGTGCGGTATGTCAAATCCCGTGGGCTTTTTACCAAAATCTATTCCAACGGCCTCGCTCTGACCGAACCGAAGCTCCGCGCCCTCAGGGAAGACGGGCTGACCGAAATCGTCATCCATATCGACATGTTCCAAGACCTTCCCGGCTACGAAGGCAAAAACGAATCCGAGCTCAATCCGCTCCGGCAGAAATACGTCGATCTCGTCAAAGCCGTCGGCGGGGTGAATCTCGGCTTCATCATGCCGATTTCGGCCGGCAATCTCCCGTACCTCGGGGATGTCCTGCGATTCTATCGCAAAAACATCGACGAAATCAACCTCGTCGTCTTCACCACGCTCAAGGATCCGAACGGGAACGACGGCACGGCCATTACCTGCGAATACCTCGCCGAGCAAATCGCGAAGCATACCCCGTATGCCCCGAGCTCCTATCTCCCCAAGGTTAAGGACGAGAGCCGCGCCTCCTGGCTGTTTTCCATGGGATTCGGCAACCCGGACGGGTATTTCGGGGACGTGGACGCGGGTTTCTACCGAGGTTTGGTCGAGCGGTATTATAAGAAGTGGAACAAATATTTCATCACGAGGAAGAAGAAAAAAATCCCGATGCTCAACCTCCTCCCGGCGATGTTCAACGCTTCTTGCTTCCGGATTCTGAAAAACGCGTTTTTCGCAAAGAATAAGGATTTGCACTACCAGGTCATCCTCATTATCGATCCGCCCGACCGAGTGGGGGACTGGTGCGATGCCTGTCCGGATATCATGTACGTGGGGGACAAGCACTATCCGTCCTGCATGGTCAATCAGCTCAAGGAATTCAAGTCGAAGTTTTTGAGAAAATGAGCCGAATAAGTTTTTTGGACGCGAAAACGGCGAACGTCGCGAACGCTTTTTCGGTCGCGGCGATCCTGTTTGGGTTCGCGGGGCTCGCGGGCATCGCCCGTGCGGAATACGTCTTGGCATTCGATCTCATATTGCTTGGGGTCGTTTGCGACATGCTCGACGGGTATTTCGCCCGGAAGCATGGCACCGTGTCGAATTTCGGGAAAATGCTGGATAATTTTGCCGATATTTTCCTGTATGTTCTGGGTTTCATGGCGATGTACGTCTCGGTGTTCGGCATAACGGGTGGAGGATTCGCCGTCCTGGCAGTGTTCCTTGTGGCTTCTATTCTCCGGCTTTGTTATTTTTTCGATGTCGGACTGGTGTGGGAAGGGGGTAAGAATTACTACGTGGGCATGCCCGTGTATTTTCATCTCGTGCTCTTCCAGATGTTGCACTTCCGGGCCGACGCGATGCTCGTGAACGCCGCCATCCTGCTCGCCTCCGCGCTCATGTTGTCAAAAATCCGGTTCAGAAAGTTTTGACTCGTGGCCGGTTGGCTCTACATTGGACTCCTTCTCCTCGTTAATCATCTCCCGAGCGTATGGAAATTATAGGATTCATTCTTGCGTACAATGTGCTGTACGTATTTTGCGAAACGGGCTACCGATCGCTCTCGGGCCGCGATTCCAAAGAGCGAATCGTGGCCGGCCGATGGGGGAATACGTTCTGCTCCGTATTCCGACACCGGGAGTTCTGGCGCAAAATCGCGCATATCGGCACCGGATCCATCACGTTCTTTTCGCTCGGGTACTTGGAAATACCCGATTATCTGGTACTATTCGCGGTGTTCATCGTTTCGTTTTTCATTATCAGAAAATATCGTCTCTTCAAATTCTTGGAAGGGGAAGGGCGAGGATATGGGGACTTGTATTTTATTGCGGGGCAATTGGTGGCCGTCCTGTTCCTACGGCACGATATCGTCATCGCCCAGGTCGGGCTTCTGGTCCTCACGTTCGCGGACGGGTTGGCCCCCCTTGGCAAATTCCTCTGGGACAAGAAAACGCTCCATGGCAAAACGTATGGCGGGAGCCTCGTGTTTTTCGTGACGAGTTTCGCGGTGGCGTTCGCGTTTTACGGGTGGGATTGGCGGATCCTGCTCGTATCCGCAATATGAACGACGGCGGAATTGACGGGAACCAAAGGAAAAGACAATTTGATAATCCCGGTGGCGGTCTGCCTCGGACTCCTCGCATATGAAAGACTATTTCTTATATAGGTACATGGTGTGACTCCTATTTTTTACGGTGACCAGCCAAGTGGTCGGCACGTTCTTGGCGTTTCGCGTTCCGGTGGACTTCCGGGACTATGGAATGCTCCTCGTTTTGGGCCTCGCGTATCTTTTTTTCATGCGGGTGATCGATGATTTCAATGATCGGGACCACGACGCGAAATACTACCCGGAGCGGTCGATTCAGCGGGGGGATTTGAACCTGCGGAAACTCCTGTGGATTGCGGGAATTGTCATGGCTATCGTGGTGGTGGGATTCGGATATGCTTACGGATATGCCCCGGCGCTCCTCATCCTCGCGGCCGTCGGGGTGACGTACGCCAGCATCGTCGGTTTCTGATTCGGCAAGGATTTCCGGTTCGACCAAATCATCTGGTACCACTTGTTCAATTCGGTGGGGTTGTCGTTGGTGCAGGTTTGCGCGTACTGGGTCGTTCTTTCTGGACAAAGCTTTCTTTCCGTCATCTTGCCTTGGCATTTCGCCATGGTGTTTTTCGCCAATTTTTTCATAGAAGTGATGCGCAAAATCAAGTGCGTTGGCGCGGTTTCGCATCGCGACGACTATATTTCCATCCTTGGGAAGAAGAAAAATTTCGCATTGATGCATTCGCTTGCGGTGGCTATTCTCGCCTGCGTGGCCGGGATTTTTGCCGCCTATGGGAAAATGGCGAACTTCGGGTTCGCCGCCTACGTTCTATTTTGGGCCGTCTGGGCCGGTTGTTGTTGCCGGTATTATTCTGATCCATCCAAAACGAATACGAAAATCCTGATTTCCCTGAGCCTGGTTTTGTATATGGTATCGCATCTGGCTTGTTTTTTCCTTTAGGGCCCGTTCGAGACCCCGTGTTTCCCGGTTTTTTGAAAAAATCCCCCTTGCCTTCCTTATCCGTTTATCCTATAATCTTTCCGTCGCTCACCCCTCCCTCCCTATGAAATCCTCCTCCCTCGTCCGCCCGGCGCTGGCACTCGGCGCTTTCGCCGTTTCCGCGTTCGCCTCCTTCCTGTCCGCCGGGAGCGGCGGATCCATGATGTCCCTCCCGTACGCGGCGAGGGACGCCGGGATCGACGCGGCGCTCGCCCGAGTAACGCTCCCTTCCGGCAACGGGGCTCAGGTCCTCGACGGGATCGTATCCAAGTGGAAGGCGAAGTCGGAAGCGAAGTGAGGGAATCCCTTCGACCGGAACGCCTATGTGGCGCAGGTAGACTCCTATCTCGGGAAGGTCGACCGACTCGACGACGAGATACGGGCAAAATTCTGACCGGACTACGCGTTCGTTTTCAAGTATATATACCCGAGGGTGGCCGAGCTCCGGTCGGAAAGCGCGATCGCGGCCGCGGAAGCGGGGGCGGGAAACGCGGGCGTCCCGACCAAAATCGCTCTGGACTGCGCCGACGGATCCGCCGCGGCCCGGTGGTACAAGGACTACCTCGGTCGGTGCGGGGAAGCGGGAGGTCTGGATTATTGGAAAAAGCAATTGGCCACGCAATCCGAAACAGCGGTCCTTGCTGCGTTCACAGGCGCTGTCGACTCGGCCTTGGGCAACAAGGCGAAATCCGCGTACCTCGACGGCCTCCTCTGTGAGAGCGGGAACTCGTACGTGACGAACACGGACCGCTGCAGGAAGAAGACCGCAGCTGAGCTGGCCTCGAACGCCTGCACCGATTGGACCCTCTCGAACGGGCCGTGCCAGCCGGACGGGACCTTCGTGAAAACCATCGCCGCGTCCCTGCCGGCGGGATGCGCCGGGGGTACGCCCCCCGCGCTTTCCGGAACCTGCGCGTACTCCGCGCCAGGCTGCAAGGGCACGCATCCGGCCGAAGGGAACGGGGTGAGGTTGAGCGGATACACGCTCGTGGGGATGGTAGGATCCGTTATGAACGACACTTGGAAATACGAGGAACCGAACCTCTACTCCTGCATTTGGTCGTGCGAAGCGGGATACGCGAGAAACGGCAATGCCGGCTGCGTGAAAACCCAGTCCCAAACCACCTGTACCAGCTGGATCTACTCTCCCTCAAGCGAGTGCCAGCAGAACGGCATCCAGAACGTCACGGCCACGAATCCGACGCCGGCCGGATGTTCCGGGGGCACGCCCAAAACGACCCAGGCCTGCACGTACGTCCCGCCCGTAACCAAAACCTGCACGGGAAATCTCCCTTCCGACATGACCGGGGTGAGGACGTCCCCGTATACTGACGTAGTTGCCGGACCCCAAGATCCGGGCGACGATTGGAAATACGGCGTCGGCTCCTGCACCTGGTGATGCTCGGACGGCTTCTACCTGGATACCACCAAGACGAAATGCACCCGGACGTTCACCTGCGACGGGGATCCGAACGCCGGGCCGAACTATACTGCCCAGCAAACCTGGACTCCGGGCGGAAGCGAACCGAGGCCGTGCAATCTCACGCTGAGGACCGATTCGAATTACTGAGTCGCTTTAAAGCCCGGACAGATTTTTATCGCGCCGACAAGCTATACCTATAATCCATACTTCGGTACTTGGCAACAAGCTTACTCACCGGAAGATTTGGCTAAAAAAAATGAATCCGAACAGAAGTTTACTGACCAGAGGCGTGAATTGTGAAGGGCTTTCATGAAGGAATACGGCATCGGCGTATTGGTTACCCCCTATCATGACCAGGCGAAATGGAATGCTTTCGAAGAACAATATAAGAAGTCCTATGCCGGAGAATGGTTGGAATATCCGAAGTACGTATACTAGCTGCTGCTATGCTTAGCAATAACCTATTAGAAGCCTGTTTGAGGTCAAAACCGACGGGTTGTTAATTATGGCATTTCATATACGATGTCGTATATCGTTTACTTTTTCGGATGAAGCACCAGCGGCTCGAAACCCTCAGAAATCACCGCCAATTCCGGGTGCCGGAGTTTTTCGTGTTCGACGGGGATTTGGAAGCGGTGCGAGAATTGCCATCCGAGAAAATCATCGTCCGTTCGTCCTACGATTTCGAAGACGGGGATTCGGGCAGCTTCGCGGGGATTTTCCGGTCGGAAACCGCGCGGCGGGACGATCCCGAATCGGTCCGGGGGGCCGTGGATTCCATTCTCGCCGATGCTAAGAAAAAACTCGCGAAAATCGGAGGCGACTTCGGCAGGTTTCACGTGTTCCTTCAGGAATTCATCGAAATCGAATCAGGCGGGGTCGCGTTTCTCGAAGGTTCAAAATTCTATGCGGAGATTTCCGTGAGCGGTTCGCACGGGGTCGTGAACGGAAATTCCGAGCAAACGTATTTCCGGCAGGGCGACTTCGAAATCCGGCAAGGAATGGAAATCCTGGATTCGAAAACCCTCGCGAATCTCCGAAAATCCGTGACGGAAATCCACAAGATTTTCGGTTTCGACTGCGACGTCGAATTCGGAATTGCCGAATCGCGGCAGATTTGCGTTTTCCAGGTCCGGCCCATTACCCGGAGCCCGTTCGAAGACCGTCGCATCCTGGATGACTCGAACATCGGGGAAAACTACCCCGGCGAAGTCAGCGCCCTGACCTTTTCGTTCGTCCGGAAACTCTATGCGGAAGTCTATCGATCCACCGCGTACCACTCGGGCATTTCGTACATCAAGCTCGCCAAAATCTCGAACGTGTTCGACGACCTCGTTGCCTGGAAAGGCGGGATAATCCATTATGACCTTGCCGCGTGGTACAAGATGCTGCTCCTGTTTCCCGGCAACCACAAGGCCGCGTTCGACCGCATGATCGGGAGCTCTGGCAACATCAATTATCTCGTTATCGACGATATGGCCGACGTGTTGCCCAGTTTTTTCTACCGCGTCAAATACTGGTGCATCGTCATTGGGAAAATCTTCACGTTCCGAAGGAATCTAAACGTGCTTGAGCGGTACCTTCAGAATTTTTACGGGGATTTTTTCAAAAAGGATCTCACGGTCATTCCGCTCGAAGGGCTCCACGCGATGCTGACGGGCTTCGTCCGAGATCTTTCCTTCCTCTGGTACGTGACCATCGACAACGATTTTCTCATCATGAAATTCGGCAAAAATGGGAACCTCGGGGAAATGAATGGCCTCTTCAGTGCCAACCAAGTCCGAATGCTCCATCGGCTCGCGAATGGCGAAGCCACGCTCGAATCCTACGTCGAAACCTATGGGCACCGTTTCGGCGACGAGCTCAAGCTCGAAAATCCCGAATTCGACTACGGGAGCCCGGAATTCCAAACCATCCTGGCGAAATACAAAGACCTTGAGGTGGAAACGAAAGAAGCATCCAAAGGCGGATTGCTCCGTTTTCTCATCAACAACCGCGAAAAATTCCGAATCTTCCGGTCCAAGAATTTTTCCGTCGCCCGACGGGTTTTCTTGGAAATCGCGAGGCGGCTGGTGCAGAAATGACTCCTCGCGGAAGAGCGGCAGATATTCGATTTGAGCCTCGACGAAGTCACCGATCTCATCGCGTCGGAAGCGAGAATCCTCGCCAAAGACCGGAAGCGGATATTGCTTGGAAGCGGGTTCGAGGGCAAAATCTACGTCATGGAACATTTCCATATCCCGAAGGAATCCTACGACATCGTCGTCGCGAAGAGCTTCGATCCGGGATGGACGATCTTTCTCGGCTGACTCAAAGGAATCGTCATCGAGAACGGCAACCTGCTCTCGCATATCAGCATCATTTCCCGGGAATTGAATTTGCCCTTGCTGATAGGGGCCGAATGAGTACTCTGAGCCCTGAAAACCGGGGACCGCATCCGGGTCGAAAAAAACGGGGATATCTTACTTCATAACGGGACTTCCTATGAGCCGGTTCGATAGGTATTTGGAGTACGTTCGGGCGAACTACGGGGATTTCCGGTACGTTTCCGACCGGAATTCTTTGGGGAACATCGACGCGATGGACCGGATTTCATACCGTTGGATCGAGAATGACGCGGGGTTTGCCCTCGCGTTCGTGGATTCGGAGATTTCGGAATCCGTTTGTTTTTTTGGGTATGCGGAAATCTTGGGGGAGTACGCGGAGTGGTTCGAAGGAATTCGGGAATTTGCGCGATCGAAGGGTTGCCGAAGGATCGTGGGCCCGGTGAATCTGTCGATTTGGAATTCGTATCGGTTTTCTGATACGGGGTACGGAGCCGAAGGAAGGGTTTTAAAATGAGGTGAAACCCCCCGTCAAATCCCGATTTCGGCAGAATGCGATTCTGTGATCGCCGGTAGCCCTTCGGCCATTCTCCCAAGCCCGCGGGCCGTCTCCGGAGAATACGAGACCGACGGCCGATACCACGCCATGCTCCTCGCAAACGGATTCGGAATTGCGGAAGAATACCTCAGCGTGTATCGCGACGGAACGAACCCGTTCACCCATTACGAGCCGGACGATGCCGTCTGAATCGAAAGGCTCGGAGGCGTCGAGGGACTCGACAGCGTTTACCGCCTGAGCCTGGAAATATTCCCGCAGGCACCGAGGATTTCCTTCCCCGAGTTCCTCACATATATGCGAGCCTACGTCGAACTCTATGGCGAGCGTTCCCACGTATTTCTCCTCAAGCGAGACGGTCGGGAAATCGGGTTTTTGAGCAGCCTGCATACGAAAGAATATTTCGTCGTGAAAACCCTGGGCGTGCTCCCGGAATTCCGGAAAAACGGCTATGGGAATATGTTGCTCGACCACGTATTCAGGCATTATTTCGACCAAGGCATCGTCAAATCCTACGGGATTTATATGAAATCCACCGGGGACGTCCTCAAAATGTCGCACGGGGGAGGCAGCGTCAGCCGGAAATATTTTACGTATTTTTACGATTTGTAGGGAGGCTTTTGTAACCCTTGAGAGTCGGTCAAATCCAAAGCCAATCCATATTCGTCCCGCCATCCAATCAACTTGCCCTACGTGAGCTACGCCGACATATTCGAAATCATCCTCCTCCTGGACCTCGCGGGAATCGTCCATATTTTGTGCATCAAAAACCGGTGGCTGGATTTTCTCGCCGTGCCCATTTGCGAGCGGTGTTTTTGACGGAACAAAACCTGGAGGGGATTTCTCGTCATGACGGCGTGCGCGGGAATTTTCGGGTATCCGTTTTTCGGATTCGCCTTTTCCGCCTCGCTCGGGGCCGTCTGGATGCTGGGCGAGCTGCCGAACAGTTTCGCGAAACGGAGGCTCGGGATACCGCCGGGGCAAAACGGGAAGGGGATTTTTGCCCTGGTCCAATACCTGGCCGATACGTTCGACAGCGTGATCGCGGTGGTAGTATTTCTGGCATTCTTCCATGATTTCGCCTTCACGTTCGTTCTGTCGGTCGTCGCGATCGGAGGACTGAACCACGCGATACTCGATACCGCGTGCTACGCGCTCGGTATCAAAAAACTCGATTTCCCGAACCCGCTCGTTATTTTTTTTCAACTGCTGACGTGGCTCTTTTTCCGGGTCGTGCATTTTTTCCAGGGGAACGGGAAGGCGTTGCGAATAGAAATCGAACCCGGAACCCGGAATATTCTCATCAGCAACCACGTCAGCAAACTCGACCCGTTCCTGGTCTGCACGAGCCTGGATTTCCGCACGACGTGCCGGCTGATTCCGTACCGGTTCATGGTAAGCAAGAGCTATACCGACCGATTTTTTACCAATATCGGCCTGCGTTTGGTCGGGGGATATCCGGCCCATGCGTTCGATGATTCCGGTAAAAATCAAACCTTGAGAATTTCCAAACGGTTCCTGGAGCGGGGAGAGACCGTATATATTTTTCCGGAGGGCGGGATACGCCAGCAAAAATTCGGGGTCGGGGCATTCTATCTCAACCGCGATATCGAAAATTCCCGAATCCGCTTGTTTCGGATTGATAAAACCCGGAAAAGTTTGAAAATACGCTACGTCGGAAGCGACGATATCCGCAATTACGATCCAAACGCGGATTTGCTCGAAAACGGGAAGAAGATGTTCTCCAAAATCCTGATTGAAACCCCGTCATAATCCTACCGACCATGAAAAAATTCACCGATACCCTCCGTTTTCTCCTCTGCCTGTCCCGCAACGGATTTCGGTACAACACGACCATGGTCGACGCGTTTTTCGACCGGTTCCTCGGAAGCCATAAGATTATCAACTGGAAGAAGGGAAATCCCGTCTACAGCTCGATGGTTCCCCCGATGTTTTCCCCGGCGAGCGCCCGGCTGTTCGGCAACTCGCTGTTCGACGCGTTTTTCCAGAAGACGACCCTCTACGAAGTCAACATCGCGCTCGGCGACGTCTGCAACGCGAAGTGCCCGCACTGTAGCTTTTACGAGTCGATCTACTCGGCGGAGTCCAAAGTGCTCGATACCGCGCAGTACGTCGAAGCCGTCCGCGAAATCCAGTCGCTCGGCGCCACGAATATCGTCTTCGTCGGGGGCGAACCGCTCATGTACGACGGCATTTGCGAGGTCATCCGTTCCATCGACCGCACCAAGTCCATTTCGACCGTGTTTACCAACGGGTTTTTCCTGGAAGATCAAGCGAAAGCCCTGCACGAGGCCGGGCTCGACACTATCGCCGTGAGCATCGATCACCACAACCTCAAGATTCACGACCTCAAACGCGGCGTCGCCGGACTTTCCGAGAAAATCAAGAAATGACTTACCAAGGCGAAAAAATACGATTTCAACCTCGTCATGTCGCTCTGCCTCTTCGAGTGAGACTACGACGAACTCCCCAAATACATGGACCTCGCGAAAGAAATGGGATTCCACGAGGTGATCGTGTTCCCAGCGTTCCCGTCCGGACGGCTCAAGGGCGTCAAAACCAAGCCGTCCAAAGCGGGATTCTGGAAGCTCAAAGGGCTGGTGGATTCGTATCTGGACAAGCCGGAATATCCGGGGATTTATTCGTACCCGTGGATTTCTTCGAGCTATTCGCTCGGCTGCCAGGGCGGGAAGAAGTACGTGTATATTTCGCCGTACGGGGACGTGCTGCACTGCGATTTCAAGAACCGGAAGTACGGGAATATCCTGGAGACGCCGATGGACGAGATTTTGGAAAATATCGCGAAAATGCCGGGAGGATGTGGGGGGTGCGCGGCGTTTGAGGGGTAGGAATTTTCTTTTCTTGCAATACAAAAAAGTCCATATACTTACGCTCGATTCAATATTACGTATTTTTACTCCAAATGACCCCTCAAAACAACTCGACTATCGTGAATTTTATCTGGCAGGTTGCCGATGACATACTCAGGGATATTTATGTGAAAGGAAAGTATCGGGACGTGATACTCCCGATGACCGTATTGACCCGAATCGATAGCGAACTCGTGGAAACCAAAGAAAAGGTTCTTGCGGAATATGCGAAGTTCAAAGACAAGATCACCAATATCGAGCCGATTCTTGACCGAGCCACCGGCTACGCTTTTTATAATGTCTCCCCGTTTACTCTCAAGAATCTCCTCAAAGACCCGGGAAACCTCAAAGCGAATTTTAAACGATACCTCAATGGATACAGCTCCAATATCCAGGATATACTCCAGAAATTCAAGTTCGAGAACCAGATACCAACGCTTGAAGAATCCGATATTCTTTTTGCTCTCATCCAGAAATTCAGCGATGCGAGCGAGAAACTTTCTCCAAAATCCCTATCCAATCACGATATGGGATATGTTTTTGAAGAGCTTATTCGCAAATTCAACGAAGAAAACAACGAGGAAGCCGGAGAACACTTCACGCCTCGTGAAGTGATACGACTGATGACCAACCTTCTTTTCCTCCCCGTCCAGAGCGATATAAGGGACCGACCCCTTTCCATCTACGACCCGTGCGTAGGAAGCGGCGGCATGCTCTCGGTATCGAAAGACTTCATCCAGTGAGATGAAAGCCAGATCCATTCGAATGCGAATATCTTCACTTTCGGACAAGAGATAAACCCGGAAACCTACGCCCTGTGTAAGGCGGATATGCTTCTCAAATGAGAAAGAGATAACCAAGTCGCCTTCGGTTCGACCCTTTCAAACGATGGATTTCCCGATGACAAATTTGATTTCGTTCTCACCAATCCTCCATATGGAAAATCTTGGAAAACCGATGAAGACAAACTCGCTACGGGCAACAAGAAAGAAATCCTCGATGCGAGGTTTTCAGTCGGTACGCCACGTATCAATGACGGGCAATTGCTCTTCATTCTCCATATGCTTTCGAAGATGAAGCACGATACGCCTCTCGGAACTCGTGTCGCATCGGTTCACAACGGATCGGCCCTCTTCACGGGAGATGCGGGAAGCGGAGAAAGCGAGATTCGCAAATATATCATCGAGAACGACTATCTCGAAGCTATCGTCGCACTTCCGAAGGAAATCTTCTACAACACGGGAATCGGGACCTGTATCTGGATAATGACCAATCGGAAACCCGCTCATAAAAAAGGAAAGATCCAGCTCATCAACGCCACGAGCAACAAGTTTTTCTCAAGAATGACGAAGTGCCTCGGGAACAAAAGGGTAGAGCTCAAAGACGAACATATCGAAAAGATATACGGGATTTTCGATGATTTCAAAGAGGGCGAATTTTCCAAGGTATTCGATAATGCGGACTTCGGATATACGCAGATTATCGTGGAACGACCGAAACGAGACGAAAAAGGCGCTATCGTTTTGAAAAAATGAAAGCCGGAAACGGATGCCGACCTGAGAGACAAGGAGAATATCCCGCTCAAAGACGATATACAAGCGTATTTCGAGCGGGAAGTCCTTCCGTTTGCTCCCGATGCGTGGATTAGCGACAAAGAGCGGAAAGTGGGATATGAAATCAACTTCAACAAGCATTTCTACGAATATGCGCCACCCCGAAGCCTTGAGGATATAACGAGAGATATTCTCGCTCTGGAAGCCGAGACCGAGGGGGTTTTATCTTCGATTATCCAATAAATTATGGCAATATATAATTTTTACTGCGATGAAAGCTGCCATTTGGAGAATGATAATTCCCTTGATGGAAAAAATAAAAAAGTGATGGTACTTGCAGGCATTCAGATACCCGAAGAAAAAAGATTCGAGATTTTTTCCCGAATACGGGAAATCAAAAAGAAGCACTGAATATCGGAACGTCAGGAAGTGAAATGGACAAAAATATCAAACTCGAAAAAAGAGTTATATCTGGACCTTGTCGATTATTTTTTCGATGATAACGATATGGTTTTCCGTGGGCTGGTCGTTACGGATAAAGATACGCTCAATCATGCTACATTCGGGCAAACTTACAACGAATGGTACTACAAGATGTATTGGCAGTTATTGGCCATAATAGATCCCGAATATAGCTACAATTTTTATATCGATATAAAAGATACGAACGGATGAGAAAGGATAAGAAAATTAGAAGAAGTCCTTTTGAATTCAATGTACGACTTCAACCATAAAATTATAAAAAGAGTCCAACTGATACGCTCTCACGAAGTAGAGATAATGCAACTCACCGATATTTTTGCCTGAGCATTGGCTTACGTCAGTAGGGATTTGGAAACGAGTCCAGCCAAAATCGATATAATCAAACGAATCGAAGAACGAAGCAAATATTCGCTCAAGAAAAGTACGCTACGATGAGAAAAGAAATTCAATCTCTTTTTTTGGAAATCTCAACATATAAACTCATAAATCATGCCTTTGCCTATACTGGAACAAAAACTCGATACCGAATGACTCCACGATTTTCTTGGAAGGATTTATCCTATATTTCGTTCTACCTTGTGAAATAAATCGGCTATTTTTCTCGATACTCCCGTAAATCTCAAGAAAAAGCCATATTTGAAAATCGAAGATATCGCATATGAGTGGGGGTTCCATCATATAGTGACGTTAGAAGTACCATGATCGAAAGAGCGGGAGTTTTGCCTGCCGAGAGCAGAGAAAATACGATTCCCAAGATATTATATCGATAATGCCTCCGATCTTCGTATATGGAAGAGGATCAAAAACAATGAGCAAAAATACTATATTGCAGATGAGAAATTTGATTATTTGGTCGTTCTTTCCCAAAGAAGTGACTACATCGTACTTATTTCGGCTTTTCCGCTGGACTCAACTTGATACAAACGAAAAATGCTCGAAGAATATGAGCATTTTAAGATGGAAATATCTGCCATAAAAGCGGGAACCGCCTCACGGAATGAGACGGTTCTGATGGCTCCTGATACAACAAAAGGTATCTGAGACAGAGATACTATGTAGGAAAATGATCGAAAAGTCAAATAAAAAACCCTTGACACTTACCAAAAATTCTATGACACAAAAAATAAACACATTGTTCAAGCCAACCCAGATTCCTTGGATAGGGGAGATACCTGAGGATTGGGAGGTAAGATATGTAAAATCGATTTTTCGTGAGTTATCAATCAAAAATCATCCTAATGAAAAATTATTATTAGCCTCACAATCACAAGGGGTTATCTATAAAGAGGAATATGAAACCAGAACCACAACAGCACTTGTAAATTTAGAGAGTCTAAAACTCGTTGAGATTTGAAATTTTGTTATTAGCCTAAGATCATTTCAGGGTGGTATAGAATATGCCTATAGAAAAGGCATAATTAGTCCGGCATACACAGTATTTAGTGAGCATACTGAAGTTGATAAGACTTATTTTAAGTATCTTTTTAAGGACTGTGTTTTTATACAGATGCTCAATACAATGAACTCTGGCATTAGAGAAGGTCAATCAATGTCATTTGAGGATTTTAAATATCAATTACTGCCACTACCACCTCTCTCGACTCAAACCGCCATCGCCAACT
>CAIVSN010000012.1 GCA_903908595.1 uncultured bacterium | reverse complement strand
GTTCCGTGGGGTGGCGTGGTGGTAAAATTCGTATGCCATGGCTCAACGTACTTGCCAGCACGCCTCGCTACGATACTCAAATTTGACTTCGGATTTCATCGTTTTTCCAAGATTCCGTGGGGTGGTGGGGTGGCGGGGAAAACATACCCCCATTTCTTATTTTTACCGAATGTCCCCGAGCATTCATTTTTTCATAATAGAAATACCTCAGATACCCATGAGCAACGATCAGAAGATTATGAAAAATCAGTTATAGTCAAATATCGCGAGTATCAATCCTCAAATGGTAAGCCCCAATACGTTCGCGAAGTTCTGAATCATCTTCAACGGGCTCGCGGAAGCGTTGCTGTCGATTTCGGTGAGATTTTGCTTCTTCGCGTACTCCAAGTTGTAGAGTTCAAGGAATCCTCATTGGGCAACCCCCATTCCCGCTGCATATCCGAGACTGTTCATAATGCCGAAGAGGATGACGAGCGGTATGCCTGAAACGAACCCGAAAAGGAATACGGAAGATCCCGACACCAAAAGTCCGAAAGTCGCCACCCAGAACGTGCCGACTTTTTTCGCGAGTCAGATGAAAAAATGCTGCGTTACGAAAGCGGGAATCGCCAGTACTCCCAATAGCAAGTATCCCCATCCCAAAGCCCCCGGAAGCCCAGAGAGATAATCGATCAGGAACGAGGCGGCGAACGTATCCCAAAATCCGAAACTCAGGACAACGGCGATAAACCAATACAAGCTCATGCTCTTCGGAAGATCCATGAGGACCTTCCGAATATTTTCGATTTCTTTTTTCGTTTCGGGAATGAGGATTTTCGGATCGAATTTCTTCGATGACACGCTTTGAGGCCTGAGGAAGATAAGTTTCGTTTCCGCTGCGAGTTTGGCGAAGTCGGCCCTGGCGACGTACCCGATGGCATAGCTTTTGATCGCATGGAGGTCAGGTCGTTTCGCGATGACCTTGAATATGGAAATATCCGCAATGCTTATGGTTTTCTCGGACGAATCAAAATAGCTGAATATGAAAAATATCAGGAGGATGACGAACACGATGAGCGTAAGGATGGCCGCCGTCGGACTGAAACTCAGGATCAGGCCGGATGAGAGCAGCCCCAGAAGAGATCCCGCTCCGGCATAGATATTGTTCTTGGAAATGATGGAACTGTATTCGGACGGGTCGGAATTGTTGAGGATATACGTCAGGGTCGTCAGGTCGTTCACTTCTTTGGTAAACCCATAGAGTCACGCGGCCAAAGCCAGCAGGGCGAGATTGGCACCGTTATCCAGAAACTGCCCCAGCATAGTCGTGATTCTTCCCGCATCGGAAGGCTCGAAAAGGCTCGCCGCGTAAATGAATTTGAGAAAAATCAATGCAGCAGCCAGCATGGAGACCGTAGCGAACATATAGAGCCGCTTCGGTGGAAAATATTTTCCCAAGATGCTTACCGGCACGTCGAGCGTCAGGGAAACGACGTTCCCCAATCCCAAAAACAAACCCACGAGGAGCGGGGATCCGAGATTGAGCGTAAAAAAGAAGACCACCGTGAAGTGGAACAGCATCCAAACGAAACCGATGCAAGCGGTTGCCAGATACAGGTTGTTGCGCTTGACCAGGTCGGCATCGGTCTCCATGGAGACGAACGCGGTTCGGCGAGACTCGGGTTGGGTATTTGGTGTTTCTTCCATGAAAGGTACGTGTTGGATTCTCGTATGGGAATGATACCAGAAAAATTAGTTTTGGGCAAATTCTCGCAATTTGTACATGCAAATTCCCCCGGCGGTAGCGACATTAAGGGATTGCTTCTGTCCAAGCATCGGGATTTCGACGATGGTATCGACGAAATCGAGGATTTCCGGAGAAACGCCGGAAATCTCGTTTCAGAGTATGAGACAGGCGGAATCCGCCCCTATGGCGAGTTCGGTATACGGAATGCTTTGGGGAGACTGTTCAAGTGCGACGATGCGAACTCCGCGATTTTTGAGCTCCGTAAGGATCCGGATCGGATCCTCGTACCATTCCCACGGGACGAACGACTCCGCGCCGAGCGCCGTTTTGGAAATTTCCTTCCGAGGCGGGGTCGGCGTGATCCCGGTGAGGTAGATCATGTCGAATCCCGCGCCATCGGCGGTACGGAACAGCGCCCCGACGTTCTGGAGGGAACGGATATTGTCGAGCAACAGGAAAAGGGATGGCATGGGGGAAAAATATGATATATTGTGAATTCTTATCTTACGAATCTCCAAGAGCCTCTCAAAAACGATGGAATCCGAAGCCGATTTCGAGCACTGAAGCGAGGCGTGCTGGCAAGCACGCCCGCGAGGAGCGGAAAAATCGGCGAGGAGTCCGCGTTTACATGAGACGAAACTTCGGGAATCCCGGAAAAACGATGGAATCCGAAGCCGATTTCGAACACCGAAGCGAGGCGTGCTGACAAGTACGTTGAGCGAGGAGCGGAGAAGTCGACGAAACTTCGGGAATCCCGGAAAAACGATGAAATCCGAAGCTGATTTCGAGCACCGAAGCGAGGCGTACTGACAAGTACGTTGAGCGAGGAGCGCAGAAATCAGCGAGGAGTTCGCGTTTTGCCGGGATTCCTACACCTGTCATTTGATGGATTCGAGGAGTATACGCATCTGCTCGGGAATTTCCTTCGGCATTTTGGCTTCCACTTTGACGTACATGTCTCCGGTACGCCCTTCGGTATGCCTCCCCTTCCCGGCTATTTTGAAACGGGTTCCGGGCTGGGTTCCGGGCTTGATGGTGAGCGTAAGATGCTTGCCGTACACGGTCGTGACGTCGACTTTGGTACCGAGCAGGAAATCGAAGAGGTGGATCTGAACCGTTTGTTCAATGTCCAAAAAAGGAAGGACTTCTTCGGGGGGATTTTCCCGGGACTGGCGACTCCCCTGCCGGGCTCCGCTTCCGAATTCCTGCGACACGAAGCCTTGCGCGTTTCAGAAACCCTGAGCACCGCTGAAAAGATCGGAAAAATCGAAATTCGCGGACGATCCCCGCGATGAGGAACGGAACATGTCCTCGAAACCGCCGGCTCCCCCGAAGCCCTGAGCCCCGCCGAATCCCGGACCGCCGCCTCCGCTCGAAAAATTCTCCGCCGCATGGCCGAACGTGTCAAACTGCTTGCGCTTTTTCGTATCGGAAAGGGTTTCGTACGCTTCGGCGATTTCCTTGAATTTTTTCTCGGAAGCCTGGTCGCCCTTGGTACGGTCGGGATGATATTTCATGGCGAGCTTGCGGTACGCCTTCTTGATTTCGGCCTCGGTAGCGGTCTTTGGGATGCCGAGCGTGGCATAGAAGTCTTTTTTGGTCATTTTGATTTGGATTACGTTATGGGATGAGACAATGCGGAAAGTTACCGGTAACGATCTTTCGCTTCGTCGAGGACGTTTCTGAGAAGATCGGAGCCGATTCGTTCATTGGCAAAATTCTGATCACCCGGGACTTCCATGACTATCACGCCAATTACGCCGGCACATGATACGGCAAAGCGCGATAATGTCGAACCAATTCGGAAGGATAGAATTCATGGCCGGAAAAAATGCCATACGGCTCGTCGTGAGCCATCCCATTCCACATATCGCGTTCCGTACTGTCCAATCCGATAGCGCAATTCGAATGCCCATATGAAACCAAACGCCTATTCCAGCGGCACGTTCCGCTTCAGGAAATCGAGATATTTCCCGTCGTCTTCGCTAAAAATCTCTTCCCCTTCGATCATGTGTGCGCTCAGGAGGTATTTTTTCGCTTCTTCGATTCGATGGTTTTCCAGACAAGCCTGGCCAAGCCGGAGCATGACGAATGGGTTTCCTTCGGCCATCTCCTCAATGTTACCTACCGCATTCTGCAAATGTTCCAATGCCGTTTCGTATTCCCCGAGCAGAAAATACGCGTCTCCGATCGACGTTTCCGGCCACAGGCTTTGGGGATAGGCATTTTGCGGATTCGGAATCATGGACAGGGACCGTTGCCAAGCCCCGATGGCTTCGTGGATTTTTTGCTTTTGGACAAGTTTTTCCATGTCAGGATTTGGAAGGCGAACCAAGTTGATTTGGCATAAAATCCGAATACACTGACGCATAAAGGAAAAATAGAGGGTAAAGTTGCGCTCAAATGCGATATTTTCCCAATTTGTCCGCCTGACTTTCCGGACGGGATTCATATTTTAATCATTCGATACCATGGAAAAAACGGATCTGTTTTGGAAATCCGAGCACTACTCGAAACCTTGAACAACCGCCGAGATGATATCCGATAAGGAAAAAGAGTTGCATGTGGAATTTCCCGAAAAATTTCGTCAGCTCATGATGATCCAGAATGGATGAAGCATGAGAAACCCGGCCTATTTGAGAGATAACGAAATCTGGTATCTCTTTAATTTCGGTTGTTTGGATGCCGTGGATGAGATGGAATCATTCGATGAAGTTTTGTGGAACTGGATGGACAACGAAGATATCGAGCGCGCCAAAGCACGTCATGATTATTGCTATCCGGAAAGGCTCATTGTTTTTTCATGACTCGATTGACACTCGTTTGCCTGTTTTGATTACGGTTGGATGAAGGAAGAAAAGCAAAGCGTTCCCTCTGTCGTGTTCTTATGAGAAGAGTCCGATGCGAGAGAAGACTCATTCTGATACGAGGAAAAGTTCAGGATTGAAAATTTCGAAACGCTATTGGACTGATTGGTCCATGCCTGATATGAAGCAGAGGGATATTATATAGGAGTCCATACGGATAATCCGATACCGGAATTCGTAAAAACCTTTTCCAATGCCTTCGATTGCCACGTAGAAGAATATCATGGCGGGGAATATTCATGGTTTGAGAAAAACTCGCTCTTCGTATGCGATATGCGGGTAGAATGAAGGCAAATGAGGATTCAGATGAGTCCGAATCGGTATTCAAGCGGATGATACATGTTTTGGAACCATGAAGATTGCCCTATCATCATTGAGATTGAGCAGGAATGTATCGATGCCGTCTCCTCCGGGATTTTCAATGAAATCGTGGCGAAGCTTCAGGGGCTTTTCGGGATAAAAATACTATTGGCACCAACGTATTTCGAATGATTGACGGAAAGGGAAATTTAGTCACTCATCAAAAACACGTTGCGGCTTTTGCTTGGAGACCATGGGAAATCCCCCCCAATACCAAACGGGATTTCAAACGGGCCTATTGCACGAGTATTTTCTCCAAAAACGTCGTATTCCCCACTTCCCGGAAAATCCGGTACACCGAACCGGAAACCGACACCGATGAAACCGGCGAAGCGACCACGTTACTGTATCCCCCGAGCGTCGAGAGGACGAGCGTGCCGGTCAGGGACGAAACGGTCAGGCTTCCCGATTGGCTCACGCATCACTCGACCGCCGTGCCACCATCGGAACCTTCGTAACAGAACGGGGCTCACAGGATACGGGTCAGCGTGATCGTTCCGGGCATTTTCCAGTCGACAACTTGGACGGAACCGGAAAATACCGTCACCGAACCGTGGCGAATCGGTCCGTTCGGATCGAGAAAATATCCTTCAGGAAGGGTTCCGGTGCCGGTTGCGACGTAGCTGTCCCGGAATTGGTCGATCCGGATCTGGTCATCCACGAACGTGGTAGACTGGGACTTGATTGCCTGCCGCACCGTTCCGGAAAACGCGATGAAACTTACCAGCATGAAACCGGAGAGCAGGATGACGAGCAGGAGCGCCGAACCCTTCCGGGAACCGGGTCAAAACTTGGACATGCGGCGATTATATCGAAAAACAGTTACAAAAAAAGGGCACTCGGATATACTCTCGCCATGAAAGCGAAAATTTCCGACCTGCTCCGGCTTCTGCCGGCCCGTCCCGGCGTTTACCAAATGCTTGGGAAAACGGGAAAAATCCTCTATGTCGGCAAGTCCATAAGCCTCAAAAGCCGCGTCAGCTCGTATTTCAACGGCACCGGCAGCCTCAATGCCGCAAAAGTACAAATGGTCGGGCAAGTCGAAAACATCGAGTGGATCGAAACCGCCTCCGAAATCGAAGCCCTCGTCCTCGAAACCAACCTCATCAAGAAGCACCGCCCCAAGTACAACATCCTGATGAAGGACGACAAGAACCTCAGTTACATCGGCATGTCGGGCGGAGCCGTGGGAGAAGTCTTCCGGACCCGGCAGAAGCCGGAAAGCGGAACGTTTTTCTGACCGTACACTTCCCGGGCGAACATCGGGATGACGCTGCGGCACCTGCGGCAGATTTTCCAGGTCCGATCGTGCCGGATGAAGTTCGCGACGGATGACGAAGGCGCAACCATGATCGTCGCGAAATCCGGGAAAACCCCGCCGTGCATGGACTACTACATCGGCCTCTGCCCGGCCCCATGCCTCCTCGAGACGCCAAAAATCCTCGAACACCAAAAGCATCTCGACCAGCTGAAAAAATTCCTGCGCGGCCAAATGGGCGAAGTCATCGCGGATCTCCGGGCCAAAATGACGGAACGGGCCAAAAATCTCGAATTCGAAGAAGCCGGAAAAATCAAGGCGCAGATCGAGTCCATCGAAGTGCTCGGGCAGAAACAGATTGCCCGGGACGCCGTACGCGGCGCCTGCGACGTCGTCATGATCCTGGAAAAATATTCCAAGACGTTCATTGGGCGGACCGAAGTGCGGAACGGGGAAATCCAAGGGATTCACCATACCCAGGCCACTCCCGCGCTCGACGAGGGTCCCGAGGAAATCCTCGAACAGTACCTCGCGGAAACCTATGCCGAACGCGACGGATCCGATTTGGTGCTTTTGCTCGAAAAACCGCTGGTCAGCGATACGGTCGGCGAATTCCTGAAACGCGGATCCGTCCGCGTGGAAATCCCGGAATCCGGCTCGAAACACGACCTGCTCTCGTTCAATCGCACCAATCTCTTGGGATTCGCCTACCGGGAAGAAATGGAAAACCTCACCAAGAAGACCCTGACCCGCGGCACCATGGAAAACATCCTGACCGAACTCGGGTTCGACATCCCCAAAAAATGACCGGTTTCCTTCGAGTGCTACGACAATTCCCATACCAACGGCCAATTCACGGTCGCTTCCCGCTCGGTCATCGTCAATGGGAAATCGGAAAATTCGCTCTACCGGAAATACAAGCTCAAATCCCTCGAAGAAGACAAGATCGACGACTTCGAGAGCATGCGGGAAATCATGGAACGCCGCGCCCTGGAAGGATTCGAACATTCGAATTTTCCGACGATGATCGTCATCGACGGGGGCAAATGACAGCTGTCGAGCTCCGCGGAGGGCATCGAGCGCGGGATTCGGAAATTCCTCGAAACGCATCCGGAATCCTCCGAATCCGACCTCCGATCGAAACTCCCTTACCTCTGCTCTCTCGCGAAACGGGAAGAGGAACTCTTCGTTCTGGGCGTCGACGATTCCGTCCGGTTCGATCCCGGTTCCCCGGAGCTCATGCTCGTCCAAAAAATCCGCGACGAGGCCCACCGGTTCGCCATCACCTTCAACCGTGCCGCCCGGAGCAAAGCCATGAAAAAAAACATCCTGGAAGAATTGCCGGGATTCGGTCCGACGACCCGGAAAAAACTTCTCAAATTGGCCGGTTCGGTCGATGGGATAGCGGCTTTGAGCCGGGCAGAACTGGCTACCGCGTGTACGGTTCCACAAATCGAGACGTTGGAAACGCACGCGATCTGGAGCGAAAACGGAACGGGGACGTAACGGCAACCAGGAATATGGACCCGATAGCTTCTCCCCATCCCGGCTCCTTCGGTACTACAACAACTTCAGTTCCATATCCTCGTTAAAATTCGGAAGCGACATCATGCTCGGATGCGCGCGGTCTTTCAAGATGCCAACAATGGATTGAATGGCCGGTTGGAGCTTGTTGAAAAGTATTATTTTGTCATGATCCGTTGTTTCCCTATTTCGAGTCACGGCATCGAATTTTAATTTCGCCTGTATGAAGCTGTCACTCAGCCTATCGTACATGCCGGTGAAAACGGGGGCGTTCTTGGAAGCGGGAGGCATCAGAGGATCGAGAGGCGAAGCTTTTTTCTGGGGTATCGCCCGTTTCATGTACCGGATGACTTCGTCATTGAATACGAGATTGCCGAGTACCGTAAAAATCATGGCGATGCTCTCCGTGCTTTCCGAAACCGTCCTCTCCCGGAGATTTCTCAGGAATCCCGATGCGGTAAGATGAGTCGCTTCAAGGCTGAGCATATACGAAAAAAGCACATCGTGGCGAATCGCGTCGTTCTTGATCCGCAACAAACGAACCAGGAATTCATCGGGAGGAATAGCATTCGAATTGACCGTGCTCCTTACCATATCATGGATTCTGCTGAACCTATTGCTGGTAATTCGCCGCAACGTGTCTTCCTCGAAATTCGATTCCAATGCTTGTGATGAATGTAACATACGTACAAAATTAAAAATAGCCAATCGCTTGATTTCAAGAATCATATGGAAATTTACAATCTTTCAAATTTAAGTGTAATAATCAACTTACGACAAGGGATACCGCGTATATACCTAACCAAAATCTGGCTTCCCGGTTTTTTCGCCACACATTCGGATATCTTTTATTTTTTTCTTCGGTCGCTTATTGCCGATAAGTCTCCAAGCAAAAATACGTTGCAACTTATTTTTGCTTGGAGACTAAGGGCTTGTAAATTAATAACTTATGATAATACCGGGGATATCTTATAGTTCCACTCCCCGTGGAACGCGTCTGGCGCGAGGGCGACGGCCTCCAATTCCGCGTCGGAAATCTTTATTCCTTTCGGATATTCCCTGTCGTCG
>CAIVSN010000011.1 GCA_903908595.1 uncultured bacterium | reverse complement strand
CAAAGACATACCCAACAGGAATTGGTTTTCGGTATTTTACGGTTACAGATTCGGAACAGGTTTTATTTTTCTTCTTTCGGGAGCTTATCGGGAATAAGTGACCGAAGAAAAAAATGAAAAATGTCCGAATATGTGACGGGGAAAACCGGGAAACCAATTCCTATTGGGCATATAATTAGTACGTGCAAAGAATATACGTGGTAGTGGCAGTAAAATTCGGAGCGACATTCGCTGTAACGCTCGCACATCCATAAGCTGCGGAATTTCCTCAATTCCCTTGGTACACGACTCAAGCCCAACTTGAAGAGCCTCATCCACAACACCATATATCATCACAACAGAGGGTATAAATGGCACTGGTAGATTGATTTGCTCATAATTGAGTCCAAAGACTGTTGGTCTGAGCAGTAATGCTTGTATGGCACGAAGTGCTTCCTAATTGGGAAGCAGGCTTTACGTATCAGTAATCGCCACCTATTCATCCATTTGATGATCGTCCGCCTATTCAAGCAATATACCCATTTGAACGAACTGATCTGCAAGCATTGAAACTGGCAGCAAACGAAGGAGAAGACGTAACGGGGGCCAAATAGTAATTTATTCCTTCATAGACTCCGGCCAAGGTACATTGGCTACTATTAGAGCTCCCCGCAGGACTCATGCCACTTGAACAAGCGATAAAATTTCCCGCCCCCGCCGGACAATAGCTGTTCGCTGGACACAACGTTTGGGTGGCACTCGTACTTCCAGCCGGACAGTAATAGCCCGCGGTACAGGAACCATTACAGGTGCCGGCTATATTTCACGTGGTCGAACCATAGTATCCCGCGGTACACTGTACCTGGATCATAGCTCAAACTGACGATACATAGTAACCAACGGAAGCGGAAGTCTGGGAAGTGGCTCATGTCGAAGATACGTAATTACCCGCGCTAGCCGTAATGCAAGGAGCATTGCCAGATACCGAATACGTACCTGGAGAACAGGGGACTGGAGAAACTGAACCCGTCAATGCTGTAGCAGTAGGAGCGCTTGCGCTTCCCCCGAGTTGCGCGCTTATCACGCTCGTCCCAAATGCCGTCAATCCTCCCGTCGCGGTATTCATGAGCGTGGCGATATTCTGGTTACTTTGGATGTCGCTCGCGCCATAGGTAGCCTTGAGAACGGTCATCATATCGAGGATTCCGGATGCCGTATTCGGAAGTCCGCTCGGGTTAGCCGTAGTCTTCGATCCGGAATACGCTACTTGGTTCGGATTAAAGGAGCTCGCGCCCTGAAGCGGTTTCCCGTTGAAGAGGAGCGTGCCGGAAAGGGCGCTGGTCCCGCGTATCTCCGCCGGGACTCATGCGGCGCCACTGTTCGTTACGATGCTCGGAACCGCGATGACGTAGACCCCGGTTCCGACAGTGACTTTCGCGGTAAGTCCGCCGAAATTTCCCCGGATGTACGCAATGCTTGGGCTTCATGCCGCAGCAAGGGCGGTATCGACAAGGGATTCCCCGTTCATCGAACCCTGCGCCAACTCCCCTTCATACTCCGCTTTAACCTGATAGGCTTTGCCTTCCGCGAGGGAAGAATAGGTATATTCGGAATTCTTGAGCGGATCCATTGGCTTCTTGTTGATGCCTCCTCCGGCTATCGTACCCTTGAAGTACTGCATGACAAGCGGTCACACGGTTCCCTGATTCCATACCGCACCTCCGGAATATGTCACAGCGAACGAATTGTCGGGCATGGGATACGCGCCAGATGTAACCATGGATAAGTCCAGTGACTTGGAAACCTGTGCAAGGTCCCCGATACGAGCGGAATCCCTCGCTTTGGAAGAGTATCCTCCTATCGAAAGAAACCCTATCGTCCCGAGAATTGCAAGAATCGTGATAACGACAATGAGTTCAACGAGCGTAAATCCCTTGAATTTTCGCCTCAGGGAATGGTATTGGGAATTGCTCATATACAGTAGAAATTGAATATCAAAGATAGGATATCCTTCTTGTACCGAGAGTCAAAAAAATCCCGGTCGCCCGGGATTTTCTCAGCTTCTAGTAAAACTTCTTGTAATCGTAGCTCTTCAGCTCCGTATCGACCTTGCGTATCAGCTCCAATATGACCCCGACGACGATAATCAGCCCGGCGCCGGATATGAGGAAATCTATGTTTGAGCCTCCGGAAATATCCATGAAATTGAAAGCATTGTTGATCTTGGTAGCTATGTACGGGAATACCGCGATGAGCGCTAGGAATCCGCCTCCCCAAAGGTTGAGGTGGGTACTGGTATGTTCGAGGTAGTCGGCCGTCTCTTTGCCCGGACGGACTCCGGGAATGTACCCTCCCCGCTTCTGGATGCTTTCCGCGACTTCCGACGGGTTGAACACGATCGAAATGTAGAAAAACGAGAAAGCGAGAATCAAAGCGAAGTAGACGCCGATATACAGCCAAGAAGGATTGTTCATCGAGAAATTCGATACGAGGAAATTCCCGATTTCTACCAACCGACCGGAACTCTTCGCTACCAGGATTTGACCGATCAGGGAAGGGAACGTAATGATGGAAATGGCGAAAATGATAGGAATCATCCCCGCTTGGTTAACTCGGATGGGGAAGTACGAACGCTCGTCTCGTCCAGTCTTGGTATATATCAGCGGGATTTTTCGGTAACCTTCGGTAAACTTGATGATAATGTAGATAACCCCGAGCGTCATGAGGAATAGCCCGATGAGCAACCCGTAGTTCTCGACGCTCAGGTATCCGCCGATATGCCCCGGGACCCCGGAAAGCACCCCCGCGAAGATGATTAGGGAAGTACCGTTTCCGATACCGGATTCCGTGATGATATCGCCCAGCCAAAGCAGGATCATCGTGCCCGCCGTAATGCAGATCATTGCCGGAAGCACCACGCCCCAGAAGTTCTTCGTGTCGATCAGCGTACCGCCTCCTACCGAGGAAATCAGGGTATTGATCAGGAGGATCATCCCATAACTCTGGGCGAGTGCCAAAGGCAGGGAAAAATACCGGGTGTAGTTGTTGATTTTCTTCTGGCCCTGCTCCCCTTCTTTCTTGAGGGCTTCGAGCTGGGGGATTACCACGCCCAAGAGCTGGATGATGATGACCGCGTTGATATACGGGGCCAATCCCATCAGGACCACGGAGAAGTTTTCGAGACCCCCGCCGAGAAGCGAAGAGAAGAAAGCGAGGCCCTGGCTGGCAGAGAGGTATTCCTTCAGCGCCGTGATGGCGGAAACGTTGACTCCGGGAACCGGGATCAAAGAAAGGAACTTATATACGAGCACGAGCCCGATGGTCACGAGTACTTTTTTGCGTACTTCCTCCGAATCCCAGAGGCGTGAAAAATTTTTTAAAATCATAGTGAGATTGATATAAATTAAGGGGCGAAGCATACAGACAGATCAATGTACTCCGTATTATCTAGTCAACTTAGTGTAACATATTTATAAGAGGGTTCTTGTCAAAACTAGGTGCACCTATTTCATAACGAAGCGGATCAACACCTCCGTCATTTTTTGCCTTTATTTCGATATTATCAGCGTTTTCAAAGCATGTCGAAAGAGTATAGGAATTATTTTTTACTCAATCTGCTCATGCTCCAACCGTATAGACGTATCAAAATTTGCATCAATTAATAGTTTCTCCATCTTTTGGATCTTTCGGTACTTTTGGTAGATAATAATATATACTTCATGAAGCGAGTCATCATCTTCCTCCATCATTAGTAGTCAGGTCTAGTGGATATTGTGCATAATCTTGATAATACATTTCAATAGCTGACTGCAAGGCCTTGATATCATTGATACGAGTACTATCTCTTGCTATTTGTGCTTGGAGTGTATAGCTATCAATCGGAGCATTAAGACTACTTGCTAGATTTTCAACAATATGTTCTTCTATCAGGGTCTTTTTATCCTCCAATATTCTCATATTCTTCCTGTCCTTCGCCTTTTTGATTTTCTTTGCTTGAATCTTTGCGATATCTGCATCGATTTTATTTATAAGAGTCTGTAATTGAGTAGCATCCATTTTGCTTAGGTCAGCTTTCAGCTGTTTTTGTTGTTTTTTTGTTAGGATTTTGAATTTAACTTTGCCATTCGATACCACGGACTCTATTTTTTTTGTGGAAATTCTAAAATTTTGCTTTATAACTCAATTATTTTCGGTATTCCAACCAACCTCGATAAAATTATCATTTTTAGTTGGCAGAACGTCAGAGCGTCAGTAAAGTTCAATCTTTTTATCTCCATATACACCGTCCGCGAAACAACTCGATGTCAAGCTCATTCAAATCAATGCGATAAATACCAGTAATCCTACTTGATTTTTATAAAACATAGCATACATGGCAGCAATATATTAAAAATAAATAGAAATATGATTTTGAATACAGAATTTTGAAGATATTCAGAGAAGATTTGTGTAGCTAGATTTCCACGCATTTTTCAATGGCGTATTGATATCTGCCTTATTTAGTCAATTAATATAAAACCAGCCCTACCGGGGTAGGGCTGGTAAGGAGTTAGATGAGCACTACTATGCCTCCGGCCTTTTCTATCATGGCCAGAGCCTCTTTGGAAGCCTTGTTCGCCGTAATGGTGACGGCCACGTCGAGCGTGCCGTTGGCCAAAACTTTGAGCGGGTTGCCGTTCTTTCGGATGTATCCGTGTTCCGCGAGGATTACGGCATCGACCGTGGTAATGTTGAGCGCCGCGAGTTCCGCGAGATCGCAGAGGTTGACGACGTTGAATTCTACCTGGTTCCACTTGGTGAAACCACGGGATTTCGGGAGACGTCGAAACAACGGGGTCTGACCCCCTTCGAATGCCGGATTGAATTTGCCAGTACCGGTCCGGGAACCCTGTCCTTTGACGCCTCGTCCGGAGTACGTTCCTTTTCCGGAACCGTTTCCGCGTCCGATTCGTTTTCGTTCTTTGGTGGATCCTTCGTTAGAAGATATCGTAGATAGAGAGACCATGGTATGAAAATTATGCAGTTGTAGTTTCTCCTGTCGGAGTTTCGGATATTACCGCATCGACCTTGGCCGCTTCGACTTTGGCCACCTTCGACTTGAGGAACGGAGAATCCGCCTTTTTTATGAGCGAGAGCGCCTTGACGGCAGCCCGGACGTTCGTCAAAGGATTGTTTCCCCCGAACCGTTTAACGATCACGTCCTTGAGCCCGGAAACGAAAATGAGTTTCCGTATCGCGCCTCCGGCGATGATTCCGGTACCGTCGCTCGCGGGATGTACCATGACGGTAGTCGCCTTGAAATTCGATGTTACGTCGTGCGGAAGGGTTCCGTTGACGATGGGGAAGTTGATGAGGTTCTTTTTGGCGTCGCGAACCGCCTTTTCGACGGCTATGGCGACTTCGCCAGCCTTTCCGATACCGAGACCGACGGTGCCTTTCCCGTTACCGATAACGACGGACGCCCGGAACCGGAGCTGTCGGCCCCCCGCCGTTACCCGGGTAACCCGAGCGATTTCGACGAGCTCCTCCTGAAACTCTTTTTGGACTTCCTTGAAGTTGCCGCGATCACGTCGTGGACCGCCGGGGCGGTTTCCGTCACGCTTAGGTTTGTTCGCATTGTTTCGTACTTCTTCTGTCATATAAAAAAGAGTTAAAATGAAAGACCTGTGCTTCGGGCTCCTTCGGCGAGCGCCTTGACCCGTCCGGCGTAGAGGAATCCTCCGCGATCGAACACTGCAGTGGTAATGCCTACTTTTTTACCGGCTTCGGCAATAAGCTTGCCGACTTCGCCGGCTTTGGCAGTCTTGGTTCCGGTAGTAAGTCCGTGGCAAGAAGCGCTGGCAAGGGTTTTTCCGGCCTCATCGTCGATCAGCTGAACGAAAATGGAAGTGTTGGAACGATACACGCTGAGCCGCGGACGTGCGGCGGTACCGGAGATTCGGGCTCGGATTCGAGTGTGTCGCTTGATGCGATTTTGGATTTTTGCTAACATATGCTTGAAAAAATTATTTACCACCCTTAGATGCGGTTTTTCCGGCCTTCCGTCGGACGTGTTCACCAACGTATCGGATTCCTTTCCCCTTGTACGGTTCTGGCGGCTTCACTTCCCGGACGAGCGCCGCGAAGTAACCGACGAGCTGTTTGTCGATCCCTTCGATGTGAATCATGTTCTTCTCCTTCGCATCGGGAGTTACGGAAACGCCCTTGGGAATGTCGAGAACGACCTTATGGGAGAAACCGACCGCCAGGGTAATGGTCGCAGCGGAGATATTTTCGAATTTATATCCGACTCCGAGGATTTCCAAAGATTTCTTATACCCTTGGGATACCCCTACGACCATATTGGATACGAGCGCCCGGGAAAGTCCCCAGAACGCCTTGTTCTGCGAATTGGACTCGTTGGAAACGGTTACGCGTACTTCCGATCCTTCCACGGTAACGCTCACCACCTCTTGAAGGGTAAGGGAGAGTTCTCCCTTGGAGCCCTTTACTGTGATCTTCTTCCCTGCGACCGCGAGAGTTACTCCAGCGGGGAGCGTGATGGGAAGCTTTCAGATTCGAGACATAAATAAATGATATTAAAAGATTTCGCAGAGAAGTTCTCCGCCGACTCCGAGGGCAAACGCCTCGTAACCGGTAACCACGCCTTTGGGGGTAGACAGTACGAAGATTCCGAGTCCGTTGCGAGAACGCTTGATATCGGCGTTCTTCACGTAGATTCGTTGTCCAGGCTTGCTGATCTTTCGAAAGCTAGGAACGTACTTAGTAATTCGAACGTCGTTGAGATCGATTACCACGTTCCGCTTGTCGTCGGAAACCACGTAGTTGGCAATGTAGTTGTTTTTTTTGAGAACCCGGAGCAGTTCCACCTTGAGGATGGAGTAGGGAACTTCGGTTTTCGCAAGACGGGAAAGGTATCCGTTTCGGATACGAGTGAGCATGTCTGCTATTGGATCGGTAAACATAATGTTGAGATAATTCTAATAACTACCAGCTTGACTTCCTGACTCCCATGAGTTCTCCGGCATTGGCCCGTTCCCGGACGCAAATTCGGCACATATCAAACTTGCCGATATACCCATGCACCCTGCCGCAGACGCTGCATCGGTGGTAGAGTCGTGACGGAAATGAAACCTTCTTGCCGGAAGCGCGGGCTTTTGCAGCTTTTGATTGTGCGTCAGCTGCCTTGTTGACGATTGCTTTTCTTGCCATATTAGCGTGTGAAAGGGAATTTAAGTGCATCGAGGAAGGCTTTTGAATGCTCCGTCGATTCAGATTTGAATTTGAAGGTAATCTGGAGACCGTGAGTCTTGACTACGTCGAGCTGAGGAACCTCAGGGAAAATCGTGTGTTCTTTGACTCCGAAGTTGAAGTTGCCGGCATGGTCGAACCCTTTTGACGAAATACCGCGGAAGTCACGGACTCGGGGAAGGATAACGGCGATGAGCTTTTCGAGAAAAGCGTACATCCGCTCTCCGCGCAGCGTTACGGTCATCCCTACTGGCATCCCCTCGCGGAGTTTGAAGTTGGAAATGGACTTTCTGGAAACGTTGATTTTTGGCATCTGGCCGGCAATGAGCGCGAGATCGTTCTTCAGGGAAGAGAAATCCTTGTTTCCGCTCGCGACGTACGTACCGATACCCATGTTGAGTACGACCTTTTCAAAGCGGGGAAGCTGCATGACGTTCTCAATCTTGAGAGTTTTCTGGAGTTCTGGAAGAACCTTGGAATTAATGTGTTGTTGGAATGACATATGGTTTACTTGACAAGTGACTTACCAGACTTTTTGGAGATACGGACCTTTCGCGAACCTTCGAAGACGAAACCGATACGGGAAGGCTTCTTCGTTTCCGGATCCAAAACCGCGACGTTGGAAACGTGGAGCGATTTTTCCATTTCGACGAATCGACCCGGGGTGGTCCCCTGTTTCTTGATGGCCTTTTTGGCGATGTTGATTCCCTCGACGAGAACGCGCTCTTCCTTGAGGAAAACGGAGATGACTTTCCCCTGCTTGCCCTTGTCCTTGCCGGCGATTACTTGTACGAGATCTCAGCTGTGAATTTTCATAAGTGTGATATTAGAGTACTTCTGATGCGAGAGAGATAATTTTTTGAAAACCCTTGTTCTTGAGTTCTCGGAAAACGGGTCCGAATACGCGGGTTCCTTTTGGTTCCCCGTCTTCGTTGACGATAACGCAGGCGTTGTCGTCGGATCGTACGTAGGTTCCGTCGGCCCGTCGGACTTCCGCAGAAACCCGAACGATTACGGCCTTCTGAACGGACTTCTTTTTGATCGTGCCATTCGGGAGCGCCTCCTTGATGGAGACAACGATGATATCGCCCACTGAGGCATACCGCCGCTTGGATCCACCGAGTACCTTGATACAGAGTGCTTCCTTTGCTCCGGTGTTGTCAACGACGGCGAGTCGTGATTCTGATTGGATCATATTCTGAAAAAAATTATGCTAGGGTCCAGCGTTTAGTTTTTGAAAGCGGTCGGCATTCGCTGATGGTCACTTTCTGTCCAAGAGTACAGACGTTGCTCTCGTCATGAGCATAAAACTTTGCCGATACCTTGTATCGCTTCTTGTATTTCGGGTGGTTTTTGTAGGTATCTACCGTTACCACGATGGTCTTGTCCATCTTGATGCTGGTGACGGTACCGGTTTTAGTACGCATAGTAAGCTATTACAGGGTAGGGTTGTTCATGGCGGTAAGTTCTCGGGCAATTTGTTTCTTGAGCACCTTGATCTTGTGGGTTTCCTTGAGCTCTCCGGAAATCTTTTTCATGTTGAGAAGGTAGAGTTCGTGTCGGAGCGTTCCGATATCGGTAACGGCAGCGGTGGTTTTGGTAGCCATATTAGATTTCGTGAGTGACGTATTTGGTTTTGAGCGGAAGCTTGTATGCCGCGAGTTTCAGCGCTTCTTGAGCCTGATCTTCCGGGATGCCGCTCATTTCGAAAATGATACGTCCCGGCCGTACTGGCGCCCGGTACATTTCGAGACCCCCCTTTCCTCCTCCCATTGGGACTTCCAATGGCTTCTTGGTATAGGACTTGTCCGGGAAAATGCGAATCCAGACCCGTCCGCCCTTCTTGAGGTAACGAACGATGGTTCTTCGTGCGGATTCTATTTGTCTGGAAGTGATGTAACCGGACTCGGTGACTTTGAGCGCAAAATCCCCGAAAGCGATACTCGAACCACGAATCGCGAGTCAACGGATGACTCCTCGTTGCGATTTTCGATATTTGGTTCTACTCGGCTGTAACATGGTGTGGCAAAATTATAAGTATTGTTTGTAGGTGTCAAGGATATTACTTTTTGAATACGTCTCCTTTGTACACCCAAATCTTGAGACCGATGGTTCCGGTTGCGGTTTGAGCCCGTTCGATGGCGTAGTCGATATCGGAACGGATCGTGAGCGACGGGATGCTTCCTTCCTTATAGGTTTCGGTCCTGGCGATTTCCGCTCCGTTTACGCGGCCGGAAATGATGACCTTGATTCCGAGCCCACCTTTTTCCATAGTTCGGGAAATGGCGTTTTTAATGACCCGTCGGTAGGGCATCTTCTTCTCGATCTGCCGGGCGATGGAATCGGCGACGAGCGCCGCGGAAAGTTCCGGCTTCTTTACCTCTTTCACTTCGATCTGGAAGGTGAGTCCGAACTTTTTTGCGAGTTCGGTCCGGAGGCGGTTGACATTTTCATCGTCCTTACCGAGGATGATGGCTATACGTGCGGTATAGATCGTCGCGGTAATGGTTTGGTTGGAGTGCGAAAGGAACACGTTTGCTACCGGAATCCCCTTGAGGAAGCGCGCGATATACAGACGGACCTGCATGTCGGTTGAGACGTTGGCAGCATAGTCTTTCCTGGAATAGAATCCAGTAGACCTCCATGATTTGATGTACCCGATACGGAATGCGAGTGGACTAACTTTGTGACCCATAGGTGAGAATTAGCGAGCGGAAAGCTCAAGAGAAATATTGGAAGTTCGTTTGAGAATCGGATGTGACCGTCCCCGAGAGATGGGATTTCCCCTCTTGAGAACCATGCCCTTGGTGACGATGATGGTACTTACGACCAGGGTAGACATTTCCTGGCTGTCGTTATGGCTGGCATTGGCCACGGCGCTGGCAAGGGTCTTGTAGATGATCTTGGCAGGTTTGTTTGGCATATACCGAAGCATGTCGAGTGCCTTCTTGGCATCCATTCCCCGTACGATCTGGGCGACGACTTGCGCCTTTTTCGGAGAAATTCGAACGTTAGTAGTGAGTGCTTTCATGAACTATTTGTTACCGGAGTGAGCGATGAATCTGCGAGTGAACGAGAATTCACCGAGTTTGTGTCCGACCATGTCTTCCGTTACGAAAACGGGAACGTGATCCTTGCCATTATGGACGCCGAAGGTGTGCCCTACGAACTCCGGGGAGATGGTAGAACGTCGCGCCCAGGTCTTGATGATGGATTTTTTGCCAGACTGATTGAGTGCTACGACTTTCGCCGCGAGCTTTTCATCGATGAATGGTCATTTTTTAAGACTGCGTGTCATGTGAAAAAAGTAATCGGTTGATAATTATCCTTGAAGTAGTTTTCCTCGTCGTGTCCGTACTACCCACTTGTCCGTAGACTTCTTGTTGCGGGTAATAACTCCTCGCGTGATTTTTCCCCATGGGGTCTTCGGTCCTTTTCGCTGTCCGAGGGATTGGTGTCCTTCTCCTCCTCCGTGCGGGTGGTCTACCGTGTTCATGGAAGAACCGAGAACCGTAGGTCGGATACCCATCCAGCGTTTCCGTCCGGCCTTACCGAGGACGATCTGCCCGTGGTCGACGTTGGAAACCTGTCCGATGGTAGCGTAGCATTTCTTGTGGACTTTCCGGATTTCCCCGGAAGGCATTTTTACTTGGGTATATTCTCCTTCTTGGGAAAGGATGACTGCGGAAGTTCCGGCCGAACGAACGGAAATGGAACCCTGTCCGACAATCAGTTCGACGTTGTAGACTTCGAGTCCTACGGGAATGTTCCCGACCTGCATCCGGTTGCCCGGAATCGGCTTGAGGGTTTCTCCGGTAGCGATGATATCCCCCACCTTCATGTCCTTGTGGGCGAGCACGTATCGCCGCTCCCCGTCCCGGTAGCATACGAGCGCGATGTATCCGGTTCGGAACGGATCGTATTCGATGGTCTCGACTTTGGCTGGAACGTCCATCTTGTTGAACTTGAAGTCGACGTGGCGGTAGAGCTTCTTGTGTCCTCCGCCCTGGTGCCGGACGGTAATGGTTCCGGAGTAGTTCCGGCCCGCCGCCTTGAGCTTGAAGTTCGTGAGCGGCTTGTACGGTTCCGTAGCAGTGATTTGATCGAAGGTGTAACCGGTCATCTGACGGCGCCCTGGAGTCGTGGGATTATACTTTTTGACTGGCATGCTACTTTGTTACGATTTTTTGGAAATCCTGGATTCTTTCTCCGGCTTTGAGGGTGACCATCGCTTTCGTGGTCTCCTTGCGTTTTACTTGGGCTCCGTATTTGCCGTTTACCCGAACCTTGGTCCTCGTGTTGATGATGTTGACCTTCTTGACGGAAACGCCGTAGAGGCGTTCCACCGCGGTTCGGATGTCCACCTTGGTCGCCCGGTCGTCGACCGTGAGGGTGTATACCCCCCGCATTTCGAGAATCTGGGACTTTTCGGTAACTACCGGCTTTTTAATGATATGGTATAGGGACATGGGTACTAATTAGCAAAGTGTGACTTGATGAATTCGAGACTTTCGGTCGTGAAGACCAGATCTTTGAACTTGAGGAGGTCGTGCGGGTTGAGGTAGTTCGCGCCGATGACCTTGACCGTAGGAACGTTTCGTCCGGCCTGGAATACCGCGATATCCGTAGGGAGAACGGCGAGAACCGCCGTGGAAAGGTTCATGTTGGCGAAAATCTGGATCATGTCCTTCGTCTTGGTAGTTTCTACCGAGAACTTCTCGATAATCTTGACCTTGTTGTCGGCAGCTTTCGAAGAGAGAATGGAAAGGAGTGCGCACCGGCGTTCTTTCTTGTTCATCCGGAGTTCGAAATTCCGGTTGTTGAGCGGTCCGAACGCGACACCTCCTCCACGTCGTGTCGGAGATCGGCTGTCGCCTACGCGGGCCTGGCCCGTACCCTTCTGTTTGTAGAGCTTTCGAGTGGAACCGTTCCTTTCGGACCGGGTCTTCGTGTGGGCGATGGGATTCCGGGCGTTGGCGTTCTGGAGGATGAGCAACCGGTGGATAAGACCTGTGTTCACTTCCCGGCCGAAAAACGCGCTGTCGAGTTCCACCTCTTTTCCGGATGCTTCTCCGGTGTTCGTATATACAACTGCTTTCATGATCTAAAAGTTGAAAAGTACAATGGAATTCCGGGCTCCGGGAACGGGTCCCCGAACGGCGACGATGCCGAGCTCCTTATTCACGAGTTCCACGGGAACCTTGGCAAGGGTAATGGTATCGAGACCCATGTGACCGTGCATCCGTTGTCCGGGCTTGGTGCGGCGTGGCTTCCGGGTTCCGATGGAACCGATGGACCGGTGGAACTTCGAACCGTGGCTTTTCGGACCTCCGGCGAAGTTGTACCGCTTCATGACCCCGGCGAACCCCTTTCCTTTGGAAATTCCCTGGAGGGAAACGATTTCCACCCCGTCGAGCATGTCGAGGGTGATCGCGTCTCCCACGTTGAGGGACGCGTAAGTTCCGGTCATGGAGAATTCGCGGATGACTTCCTGTTTTCCGAAGTGGGATTGGAGAACGATGGCTTCGTATCCTTCCTTTTGGAGCGTCTTGATTTGGATGACCTTGGTTTCTGGGAACTTACAGAGAGTCACCGGAATGAAGGTATCGTTTTTGAGAAGTCGAGTCATTTCGACTTTTTTTGCGATGATGCCTGGCATGGGAAAATAATGATTTAGAGGTTGGATAGCATCTGGCACGGGGAATTTTCCTGTACTGATCGGCTACCAACGTAATATCTTCAAACTTGAAGTGGCGGTATGATATGGAAGAATGCTGCGGTGTCAAATATTATTTTCGGAACTTGGCCAAAACGCGAACTCCTTGCCGAATTTTCCGTTCCTCGCTTAACGTACTTGCCAGTACGTTCCGCTACGGTACTCAAATTCGGATTCCATCGTTTTGACGGGATTTCATTGGGGGAATTCGTCCAACCCCTACAGATAGATCGAATCCCGATTATCTACCTTCATGATCGTGATTTCCGATGGAGAATCCTTTTTGAAGATTATCCGGTATTTCCCGGCTCGCAGGCGAAAATATCAGGATTCCTTTGGTTCCAATTTTTTTATATCCAGATTCTCGAAATCATTTCGGAGTTCCGAGATTTTTTGCACGATGTATACCTAACCAAAATTGGTTTTCGGAATTTTGCAGTTACAGATTCGGAACAGATTTTATTTTTCTTCTTTCGGGAGCTTATCGGCAATAAGTGACCGAAGAAAAAAATAAAAGATGTCCGAATACGTGACTGGAAAAACCGGGAAACCAAATTTGGTTAGGTATATACCACGTCTTCTTTTCGGATTTTCGAAAGTTCCTTTTCGAAAGATTTTTTGAAGGCTATTTTCAAAGGTATTTTTTTTCAAGGATGGAAAAATCGAGAGTCGGTTCCTTACATATCTTCTCAAGTTCTCGGATTTCATCCGGTTTTAGCCTATTCCAAAAAGCATCTTCATCTTTCATTTTTCCCGTCGAAAAGAGATACGAAAATATCATATCGACCTTTTGTTTCTGAGTGGGTTCCGGATGCAATGCGGAAGAAGAAGTATCCATGAAACTGAAATAATGCTATTCCGGACAGTATAAGGATGTATCCGAAAAATCAAATATCGTGGGCTCTTTTGCGACCATTGGGAAGATCATATCTGATTTTCTTCACCAATCAGAGGAAAAATGGTGGAATATGGGATCCCGATATGCGTATTTTTCGTTTTTACGCCAGAACCTCCCGACTCACGATATCGATCTTATTCTTATACGATTTCTCTCCGGTCTGATTGGAGATAAAATAAATCGTTTTCACGTAATCTTCGAGCACGTTGATCGTATTGGTCGGAGTGATGATGAAGAGCTGGAGTCCGAGCTTCGCGAAGAGATCGAGAACGTATCGGGAGTTGTCGATATCGAGCTTGGCAAAAACCTCGTCGATGACCACGAGCCGGAAGGATTTGGAGAATTCGGAAGAGAGGAGATTCGTGTCCTGTTCTCGAATCCCGTACTGATAGAGGAGAGCGGCCGCGAGGACTCCGTAGGCGAGCTTGATTGTCTGACCGCCGGATTTCCCGCTCGAGGATTCGTAGATATCTTTCACGAGATCATCCCGGACGTAGCGCTCCTTGATAGTGAAGAGAAACCAGTTTCGGACGTCGATGACGTGCACGACCCAGTCTTCGTTTTCCTTTACGATAAGGCGTTCCATGAGATTCTTGATGTTTTCGAAGGCCTTCATCTTGTCGTTCATATCGAGTTCCCGCTTATGGATGACCTTGTCGCGGAACTCGCGCTTGAAATCCTCGATCCCGTCTCATTTCTTGGTATTGTCCTTGGGGGCGATTTCTATGTAGGTCTCCTTGGAATAGGTGATCGTCTTCAGGGTCGCATTGATCTCGGCGATCTTTGAGAGGATGTAACCCTGTTCATTCTCAAGCGAATGATAGAAGTCATTGAGTCTGGAGAAGAGATTATCCCGGAATTCCTTCTCGAATTTCTGCTTGTATTTGTAGAGTTCCTCGTTGTTGACCTTGTGGCACTCCCGTTCCAGATACTCGCGGAAATCCTCTTGCGAAGTATTGCTGGAGATCTCATTTTTCTCGGACACCGTCATGCGGTTTTCTTTGTAGGACGAAGCGTACCCGTTCATCTTGTTCTCAATGGTTTTCATCTGCTCCTGGATGGTATCTTTTCGTTTGCGTATGAGGGTGATTTTTTCCTCCCGCTCGGATTCGAGGGCTTCGAGGGTCGTCGATACGAGTTCGTACTTTCCGGAGAATTTCGTGGCGATATCGATCATGTTCACGTGTTCCAGAAGCTTTCCGATAACCGCCTTTCGTTCCTCGTGTTTCCGGATGCCCTCCTCGAGGATACCCATATCCTTGGTCAGGCGCTCGAGATCGGCTTCAAGACGGTCGATATTTTTACGAATCTCTTTCCCCTTGAGCTGGTAGGACTGCATGCTGGTGTCATCCCGCTCGATTCCTTCGATCTCCTGAAAGGCTTCGTGAAGCATCCGATCAATGGCAATGGTGTCGACATCGGCAAAAGCTCGAATCCTTTCGAGTTTGTCAACAATCCTCAAAATTTCTTCCAGAGAGGCAATTTGAATCCGGAGAGCGGCAAGTTCCCGTTCTATTTTCTCGAGTCGTTTTTCTTCTTGTTTTTCTTCTTTTTCGAGCTCCGCTATCTTCGGTTTGTTATCCCATCCCAGGATAAAATTACGCGAGGAAAATTCCCGGTCGTCCTTGAGAAAGCTCATCTTGGTCTTAATGAGCCCGGAAAGGGTCAGGACCTTGGCGAGCTCCGAATATCCTTCGCTCTCAACGCCCTCGAGACAGGCATAATCGAACTTGGTCGCGAAAGACTGCCGGAGCCAGGGCTCGAAACGGCATTGGTGCGCGATATCGAGCTTCGAAATCACCCTTTTCGAATCTTCTTCGCTCGGAACAATCGCTTCGGCATGCATCAGAACCCGGTTGTATTTGAGCTTCCCTTTGAGGTTGTTGCTATCGACGAAACGATTGACGCGCTCGATGAGCCCATCCGGAACCAGGAGTTCTTGGCCGAATGAATGAAGGAGTTTCTCAATCGCCATCTCCCAGGATTTTTCGCTGTCGCGTACCTTGATGAGTTCGCAAACAAAGGGGATTTCTCATTCGTCAATGGCGAGATTCCGGCAGATATTTTTACGGATTTCGGATAAACCCTGGGGAAGGAGATTTTGTCTCGATCGGAAATACTCGAGATCTCGGCGGACTTCCGAGAGGATTTTTTGTGAAGCATTCGATATGACCGAGGTTTCGAGGATGGATTTTTCCGTGTCATCCTTCGCGATACGGGCACTCTGGTATTGTTCTTGAATCTGCACAAGATTGCTCTCGAATCCCTCGGTTGTTTTATCGAAGGAGAGTTTGAGAACTCCGAGGTGTCCGAGATACTCGGTCAGATTTCTTTCTCTGATGACTTTTTCCCGTCTCTGGAGCTCCATGGTCGCCTGAAGCTCCCGAATCCGTTTCGCGAAATCGGAACTATCGATAAGATTCTCGATTTTTCGTTTTTCTTCCTCCTGTTCGAGTTTTTGTGCCTTCAGAACCGCCTGCTCGATTCCTTTGCGTTCACAAGCCTTTTGCTTCTCAAGAAGTGAGTCCCCGATAATTCGCGCCTCCCTATCGGCTGCGTAATACTTAAAATTCTCCTCGAGATAGTTCATCTCTCGCAGGCTTTCTTGCCGGAGCGCATATTCTTTTTTCTGTTCCATAAACGGCAACAGGATCTCGAGCTTTTTCTCGGACGCGATAATGTTTTCGTAGATATCCTTGACTCCCAGGTAGTTTTTCTCGCATTCCCGAAACTCGCGGACGATTTCTTCGTTGCTCTCGAGCATATTTTCCTTGAGGAAGCTGCTCAGATCCTTGATTTCTTTCAATGAGACCACCTTATTGAAGAGATCGATCGCATGGCTTCGGAGTCAGAAAAAATGCGAATAGTCCTGCTTGTATTCATCGAACGTGTCATAGAGCTTGGTTCCGATTCGAGTTTTGAGGGCCGCTTTGAGTTTCGCGACCGGGTTCGGGAGTGGTTCATCGCGGAGAATGGAAAGAAAATCCCGCTCTATCGAGAGCTCGCTTTGTGCGATGCACCAGAATTTCTCGACGCTGTCCGTGGTATTGCTTTTGAAAAATGAGACCAGGGTGAGTTCTTTTCCCGACCCCTCGTCAAGAAAGTACCCGAGGAGGATGCTATAGGTAAAAAATCCCGCGTCATTTCCTCGGAGAAAGGCGGTTTTGATGCCGTCAGCGGTTTCCTGGTTCTTGTAGGCTCCCCGGACATAGGTGATCTCGCTTCTCGCTTTTTTCGCGTTTCCATCCGTGGCCGAGAGGTTGTATTTGCGTATGCGGTTCGGAACGAGAAGCGAAACCAGGGCATCGACTACCGTCGACTTTCCGCTCCCATTGTCTCCCGAGACGACCGTGATATCGTCATCGAGATGAAAAGTCTCGACCTCGTTGTCGAACGTTCCCCAGTTCAGTATCTCAAATTTCTTGAGGCAAAATCCGTCTTTCATATCGGTAGTGGCTGAGTGGTAAAATTATTGTGCTGGCAGATCTTCTAGGGACCCCTGCAAAACGCGAGCTTCCCGTCCATTTCTCGGCTCCTCGATCACCGTACCCCCATACGGCTCACTACGGTGTTCGAGAGGCCCCTCTCATGCTTCGTCATCCTCGTTCTCCCCCCGGCCTTCCAGGCTCGCGAGTATCCTTTCGCACTCGTCGATATTGAGGCGGGCCTTCAATATCTTGTTGATTTTGAACCGAGAGGACCCGAGATCGGAGAGCACTCCGAGATCCGTAGTCTTGTTGATAATCTGTCGGATTTCGAGCGTCACGCGTTTTTCGTCGTTGTCGTATTTTTCCCGGAGAAACTCGGTGAGGCCATTCTTTATTTCTTCGAGCGTGATAATATAGGGATTTTCGAAAAGATCACCGGATTCCTTGCGGTACAGGCTTTCTCGGAGAATGACCAAGAGGAGCGTGACCCCGTAGGAGAGTTTCTGCTTCTTGCTGAGGCTCTCGGCAGTCATGTCCTCTATCTCTTCGATATAGGCGAATCCGGAAATTTCGTCGATCCTGAGCTCATAGCCCATGACTTCGAAATACGTTTTCAGTTCTCGGAAGTATTTCTTCAACGCTTCCCAATCCCGTTCGCGTTCCGTGGAAAGCTCGCGGTTATTGAGAATCTTGTTGACCAGGTATCCCCATTCGGAGACGTTCTTGAGATTGAGACTATCTTGCATATGTGTCGTTTCTTAAAAAGATTATTTTCTGAAGAGGATTTCCCCGCTTTCCAACTCGAGATTATTATGAATCCCCCGTAGGGCGAAACGGTGTTGTTTCTGATCTTTCACGGTTCAGTTTCCAGAGAGCGCCACCTTCATATATGTCATGAATTCGTCGGTGCCATACGCAATGGGGAAGCTTTCGAGGACTTGATCCACGAGGACCTCGTCCTTCTCCCCGAGGCAGCCCCGTATGCGGTCCCGGACTTGTTTCTCGGAGATGGACGTGTAACGGAAAATATTGTCGATATCGGGTTTCTCAATCGGGGCCGTTGCTTCCTTTTTCGGAGGCGCGAGGAGCGTATTGGGTTTCTCATAGAGATTCTTTCCCATAAAGAGATCGATCTCGAATCCGTTTCGAATCTCCAAAAGATCCGCTTTGTAGTTGCAGGCCTTCTGTATCTCGGCAAATGATTTTTTGATCCGCTTGATGAGATCGAGACCGATTTTTCGATCTTTCTGATTTTCCTCGTTGAATACTTCCCGGAGTTTGGAGACGATGAACGTCTTCTTGCTGCCGGCGCGTTTCTTGGCCTTGAAAAGATCGTTATTGATGAGGGATTTGAGGGATTTTTGTTTCTCGAGCGCCTGGATTTTTTCAAAATTTTCAAATACGCGGTCGAGCGCCTGAAAGAGTTCACCGTTCCTTTCCCGAAAAAAGCTCTCAAATCCCTCGAAACTCTTTCCCTGTGGCGAATTGTTGATCTTCTCGTCGATCTCATCCAGGGTGAATCCGAGAATATTGCCTCGGTTTGCGTCGACTTCGTTCGATTTCTTCTGGATTGCCGCGTAAATATTCTCGAAAACCGTCTCGACCTTTCGAAAATTGGTCGGCATCTTCTTGAGAATTTCCCGGGCGGAAGTGTATTTGTCGTATACCTCTTCTTCAAAAACCCGAAGATCCCCTTTCATGACGAGGTTTTTCTTTCTCTCCAGTTCCTTGATTTGCCGGTCAATCTCCTCAAGATTTTGCTTCTTATATGCTTCGCTCGAGAAGCTGATGCTCTTGAGGTTATAGATGGCGTTTTCGAAGTCGGACTTCACCGAAGCATGCAGGTACTCGTCCTGGATTCCGAGATTGTCGATGAACCCCATTACGAGGAGGGTGCTTTCCGAGAGCTCTATATGGTAGTCGTCCTCGAAATCCCCGATCTCGATTCTCCGGAGAAACTGCGACCGGATCCAGGATTCGACATAGGCTTTGGCATTGGATTCGCGTTTTTCCGTGAAGTTCGCTTGCTTATTGAAAACGACGATGAAGCTTTCGAGCTCCTTCTCAAGCGCGAGCTGTTGTATCACATCCACCTCTTTTTTCATATTGCGAAACACCCCGTAGAGGAAACTCAAAATAAACTCGAGATTTTCGCTTCGAAGCAGCTTCAGTGCGGGGAAATCGAATTTTTCTTGGAGAAACATGGGGTTTTATGGGCGAATATGCCGAATAATGTACTCCTGGGTGATATTTTCCTGTTCGAGCCTGCGAGCCTCCGTATTGAGCTTTTCAAATACCCGTCGCTCTTCGTCGGTGAGGTGTTCGCCGACCCGCTTCGCTTCTTCGGGAGAAAGAATCTCTCCGGGGCCGACGAATTCTCAAAAATGCTCAAGCGTCTCCCGATTCATACAGAAAGAAGCCGTCTCTGGAAAATTTTTCCGCATGAGCGAGAGAATTTGGAATCCGTGGCTGTCGAGGTCTCAAAAATACCATATCCGCACGTCCCGAAGCCAGGCGACCCTTCGAAGCCCCGCGGCTTTGAATCCCGATCCCCAGATGACGATGCTCCTTTCGATCGCGGGAAACGTCAAGTAGGTAATCTCGTTCTCGAGAATGAAGACCTTTTCGAGACCAAGAATACTCAAATTTTGAAAATTCTCCATCCGAACCGACACATCGTCGATACGCTCTCAAAAATACCCCTGATTGAGCGTCGAATCGAGGAACCGAAATCGTACGAATCCGGGTTTGGTTTTGATTCCATAGCGTTCTTCGAATGATTGGGAATCCGATACGGATACTGATCCCGTCTCGAATTCATCGCGGGTTTCCCGTTCCATGAAGTCGAGTATGCCCGTGAGAAGTTTTCTGTGACGTTCGATAAATTTCGAAGAAACCAGGATCGGGAGCTCTCGGAAATAGAGATTCGAGCTTCGGTGGGTCATGAAATACTCCACGCAAGCACGTATGTCGAACCACTCTCCATCGTATTCGTTGATTTTTCCTATGTTTTGTGCCATCCACTTCTTCCAGATTTCGCCCATAACGCCTTTTTGTGTCATGAAGACTTCGATATTCCTGGAAAAATCCTTCGCGTCCTGCGTTTTCCCGAGGAATCGGAGGTAGCTTCCGTTGTCTCGGAATTCCACGCTTTCTATCATGGTCCCCTTTTGCGTGCCAACAGTATTCAAGATGAGTCATTCGTGTTTTTCCTTGAGTTTCATGAGAATCGATTGCTCATTGTTGATATACTGTTCGTTCCCCTTTACCACGATCTTCGGAACGGGAAAAGTACGATCAAATGGCTCTTGGGTCACAAGCGACGTCAGGAAGAGCGAATAGCTTTTTTCTATTTTTTGGAGAAGTTTTTCTGATTGCATGGACGGCAGATTGTGTAATGAGGCGTACTGGGGTACCGTGAAAGAGGAATGGAGAAATAGGCGATTTTCGAAGGTTGTAATCAGATTCCTACGTCGCATCCTTCGCTCCTTGACGTTTCCTTTCCGCCCTTTTTAACCGGCGCTCCTCGTTGGCCATGATCCCATATGCTATGAAATACCGTTCCAACGATTCGTCCGTCTCGCCGTACTGGCTCTCTCAGAACAAATGATCCGACACGACTTCCCGAGCACGGCAGAATTCCCGGAGCGGTCATTTCCTCCGCCACCTCGGGTCGGCCATCGCGAGATCGAAGAGCTCGTACATGCGCCAGGTCGCGTCGTCGAATTTTTGCGTATCGCCCGACTTTTTTGCCACGATGCTCCGTCCGACTTCCGAGCCGATATTTCCCAGTTGTTCGACCGCGGACATGCGCCACCAAGAACTCGAATCATCGAGGAATTCCTTATGGAAGGCGATGCCCGGAATCTTATGCATGGACAAGAGAATCAACGACGGATAGGATTGTTTTTCGGGTTTCCGGGTTTTCCACCGAACGGGATCGGTTGAGAAGATTCGGGCGAAGATTGATCATGGAATCGAATTCCACGAAACGTTCCGTGCCGAATTGGTCGGGATACAGGTTGATTCCCCAGAGATGCTGTTGCTCCGAGTCTTCGTCGAGGAGCATTTCTTCTTCGTCGACATGCATGGATCCGCCAATGACCATAATTTTTCGATCGATATCGACCACCGCCTTGCAGAGCGATTTTCCATCCGGGCTTATGCAGTTGGCATGTTCCGTGACATACGAAAGGGGGATAGGAATGGCAATACGTTGCATGGGGGGGATGTAAGGGGAGAGTTTTGAAGTTCAATATTGACGTGCTCAATATACCCTATTTTCCGAAATTGAAAATATCGTTTCAAAAAAACTTCCAATTGATTGAACCCATCCCCCTACTCCTGCAACCCCTGGATCCTCGATTCCACGCTCGACTTCAGATAAAAATATATCCCCTGTAGGATTTTCTTGCGGTTCGGCGTAATGTTCTGCTCTTCGAGCGCGTCGAGCTTCTGGTCGAGATTGTCACGGACCTTGGACAGGGTGTCGATCTGCGCGCTCCGATTCCCCCTGGATGCCTCCGCGATATTGGCGTAAAGCTGGTTCAGGATCTTGTCGAGCAACGCTTTGTAGGAATCGACGATGAGCGCGTTCACCTCTTCGACGGCCTCTTTTTTTTGCTGGGCCTCGGTAGCGATTGCCTCCTGCTTCCGCTGTTCGGCAAGATCCTCTCCCGTGGGGGGCTTGACGAGGGGAATCGATCCGGTACCTTCGACGTTCGAACCGGTCGAAACCTTGATTGCGGCGGACGCCCCGGAACCCTCCCCGTTCGCCCAAGCCGAAATGGGGAATATCGCCAAAGCGATACCTCCCATCGTCATGGAGCGGAGCAGAAAACGTTTCATCTGGATTATTTCTACTTAAAAACGGGCCGAGCGCAAGTCTTGGGGGTGAATTTTTCGTGAAGACTCGTGGAGCATCTCTTCATGTTCGAGTACGATCTTGAGTTTGAAGCCTTTTCCGGTATCGCTCACGATGGACATATGACCCCCGTGGATTTTGGCGATTTTCTCGATGAGGGAAACCCCGATGCCGATACCGCGTTCCGATTGGGAACCGCTCCGGCCGGAATCCTCCTGGTAGAATTTCTCCCGCAGGAATTTTACGTTTTCCTTGGCGACCCCGCGGCCGTCGTCGTCGAATTGGAAGGTCAGCTTCCGGTTGTGGATAGCCCACTGTACGGAGAGGTGCGTACCCGGTCCGGCATACTTGGTAAAATTGGAAAACACGTTATGGACCAATTGGATGATGAGATCCTTTTCGAGGAATGCCTCAAACGGCGTCTCGTCGAAAGAAATGGTCTGGGAATTCCTCGCGAGATTGGGCAGGTATTCGTCCCTCAGCATCGAAAACACCCGAGGCAGATCGAACGAGGATCTCGCCGCGTTCCGTTCCTTGAGCGCCTCGATTTTTTCGTACTGCATGATGGAGTCCGTGATCACGAGCAGGCGGTCCAGCTCCGAATGGATGACGCCCATGCCCTTTTCGTCCAAGGCCACCACGCCGTCTTCCACCCCCTCCAGGAATATCTTGAGCGCGGTGATCGGGGTCTTGATTTCATGGGAAAAATCCGATACGAAATCGGCGCGGATTTTCTCCTGGTCCGACAGGTTTTCCGCCAGGGTATTGACCGCCTGGATCAGCGGGAAAAATTCGTCCTTCCGCGGATAGGAAATCTTCGAATAATCCCGTTCCACGGTGAGCTTCTTGAGCCGCTGCGAAAGGGAGACGACCGGCTGGAAAATGATCCGGGTCCAAATGAACGTGATAACGAGGATGACGGCGATGAGGATGGAATTGATACTCAGGATCAGCGTCAGGATCTTGACGAAAAAGGCTCGCTCCGGGGTATTTTCCGTCGTGAACGCTATCGATACGATGTTTTTGAAAAAGGCTTCCAGCCCGGATATGAAAACGGCTTGGCGGTACGACTGATCATCGGGCGAATTGCCCGACGAATCCGCCATGAGCAGTTCCAGCCGCTGCGACTGGGAAAAATTCTCGAGGTTCTTCGTGAGTTCCCCCAAATCCCGGAGCGTCTGCCGGTATTCGTCCACCGTCTCGGGGTCGAGCTCCTTCGAGTCGATGAACGCGTTGATGATGGCTGTCTCGTCCCCCGTATTCTGAATGCGGACGTCCTCGACGTATTGGGAAAAGTACACCGGAGCATAGTGGTACAGCCCCCAGATGTTCCCCATGATGAAAATGACGAGGGAGACTCACAGGAAGACGATGAAGCTCTGGGAAAATTTCATATTAAAAAGCTCTGCAGATTTGGAAAACCTCGTAAAAATGACGAAATCCGAAGCCGATTTCGAGCACCGGAGCGAGCCGTGGTGGAGCCACGGTGAACGAGGAGCGGAAAAATCGGCGAGGAGTTCGCATTTGGAAAACCTCGTAAAAATGACGAAATCCGAAGCCGATTTCGAGCACCGGAGCGAGCCGTGGTGGAGCCACGGTGAACGAGGAGCGGAAAAATCGGCGAGGAGTTCGCATTTGGAAAACCT
>CAIVSN010000010.1 GCA_903908595.1 uncultured bacterium | reverse complement strand
TTTGAGAGGGGTTTGCGATAGCTTGTTTCATGGGAGAAAAGATAGGGGTAAAAAATGAAAAAGTCAGATGGCGTGAGTATCTTGATTTTTTGAGTTTACACACTATTTTTTATAATCTCTATTATAAGTGGGATTAAATGTTGTATTCATGACGGGTTCGTCTATTTCAATAACCTAAAATATAACAAGGAACTTCTTTACTGGATATTTATTTGATGAGAAGCATATAAAGGACTTGGTAAATTATGAACGCAGCTCAATCTTAATACGGAAAGTATTTGAAATATAGCTATTCCTTTCCCATCAGTAGAAGAACAAGAACAAATCGTTGCTTATATTGATAAAGAAACCGCCTACATCGATTCAATGAAAGCGAAAATCGAGCAATCTATCGAATTACTCCAAGAATACAAAACCTCGCTGATATCCCACGTGGTAAGCGGAAAAATCAAACCGTAACTATAAAAACACTTATGCTGATTTCGGAAAAAACGAGGAGGAACATCTGCGACGAGCTCCGTATCGAAAATATCGCTTGGCATTGACGGCATGACGAAATCGCTTTCCTGAAGCGCATTTTCAACCTTGGAGACCTGCCTTCGACCGATGGTCGCTACGACACCATGGAGGGCGATATCTGGCAGCACAGGCTCATTAATAGCGATTGGCCTGACCAATGGATTTTCGACGATTCCCGGCTTGATTTGATGAAGTGAAGCGACGAAACGTTTTCCCAGCTCCTTGCGGAAATGTTGCATCCCCTCGTCCGCGAGAACGAAGCGGAGCGAAACGGGCTATTGGAACTCATCAACGACTACCTGAAAGACGACGGCTTTGCCATGATGCCGGAGAATTCGGGCAGGAAACTGCGTTTCAAAATGGTCAAAACCGATGAAAACCGTATCGAAATCGAAAATTCCGGAAAGATATCCCGCCCTTTCATCAAGGAACAATTGGAAAAATGCGACAGGAAACTTGCCGAGTGAGATTACGACTGAGCCATTACCAACGCGCGAGCCCTGCTCGAAGACGTATTAGCCAAGGATTTGCACAAGCAGATAACGGGAAAGGAGATTGAGTCCCCCGGCGACCTGGGGGATTATTACAAAAAAATAAAGGCATTGCTGAACTTGTCGGAAGGCACAAAGGCTAACGATGCCCTGAAAATGGTTACCTCTTGAATCACTTCCATCGTCAGCGGCATAGCTTCCGTCCGGAATACGATGAGCGACAGCCATACCCGCGAGACCGCCCCGAGCAGGCATCATGCGAAGCTGGTGGTCAATTCGACCAAAACCATAGTCGATTTTCTCTACGACGTCATGGAATATCAGAAGGCCCGGCTCGAACGTTGCATAATAAAGAAATCGAAACTGCCGTATATCCGGTATTGAGAGGGCATGCAATACAAGATTGCCTGTAGATGACTCCGCGACAGGGATTACATTCTTTCCCTTCCGGGGTACAAGGATTTTTTTTGAACTTTGGACACTTTTCTCAAGAGGATGCTCGTGAACGAACTGATTAATAATTTTGAGATTAATTGCTATGACGACTCCGACGAGTTCTTCATTACGCTCGTAGTACTCTATGACGTTCTCAATGCCGACGATTTGGAAAGGATATTCAGAAAGACCAAATGAGACAGCCAATCGGATTGAAGCATGCGATTTTTCCTTGAGGAGGTCCAAGCGAAAAATCCTGAATACTTAACGCGGGAAATGATTGAATACATATCCGTTCCCGATAAATTCTAAGCCACGATTACCTGCCATGGCCCATTGCGGAAGCAGGCCAATATCCATATCCCCATAGGTACAAAGTTTCCTGATATCACACGCGGTAAGCGGGAAAATCAAAATCACTTAACTCAGTATGCAAAAAATGGAAAAAGAATTATCGAACGATTTCCGACGCCTGGCATCCCTGTACGCAGGGAAAGCCGGTTTCTCATGGGAGACGTACGGAAAACTCGAGATGATATACACCTATCACGAATACGCCGTTTCGGCGTATTTCAGCTGCCGGGACTTGTATTCGGTATACCTGTCGGTAACCGCTGCCGTCGAACACACGAATGACCCCCGGTGGATAATGGCGGAAAACGATTACCACGCTGCAATTTTCGGACTGTATTCGAGTGGGGGAATCGTTTTGGACATAATGAGAAACCTGAATTCCTGTATCGGTTCCCTATGAGACGAGAGCGTCAAAGACCGCTTGAAAGAAATCCAAGACAGGTATCGTCAAAGCATGGTGCAGTTCAAGGATATTCGAAATAACGTAGCGGCCCACCCGTTCGAGGAATGAAAGTGAAAAAATACGCGGTTTCTGACACCCGTATCCAAGGCATGAGGCAGCTGAGGGCCCCCTTCCATCGTCTTCAGGATGTACGATTTGGATAAGAAGGATTTTTCCGATGACATAATCTTGGAGCCAGCACAGAATATGACGAGCCTGAACTGGTACATTCGGGAGCTTTGTCCCGTTTACGAATCGTTTCTGCTTTGATAATTGTACTCGAAACGGAATTTCGATTACAATACCGCAATAACGCCAACCTACGAACCAATAACGCCAACCTACGAACCAATAACGCACCACTATGAACCTCTCTCACGAATCGCTCTCCCTGCTTGCCCAATGGCAGCGCACCGACCGAAAATTCTTCCGGAAGCACTCCGCCGACCCAAAAGCCATGGAAATAGTCGCCGCGCTCGCCGAAATGATTGCCACCTACGAAGCCCAAGTACGGAAACCGACCCCTTTTTATTGCTAACCCCCTCCCATATGATAAAAAAAGACCTTACGAACTCCTGAATAGACCGGGCGAACGTGATGAACAACCCGTACGCGATTGAAAAGATTCAAGAGCAACTCGGACTTTTCGGCGTGCTTTTCGAAGGGAAATACCGGCTTACGAAAAGACAGGTCGCGGAATTTTACGGAGTGGATGAAAAAACCGTAGAGCGATATCTTGATAAATTCGACCAGGAACTCCGGCAAAACGGGTACGAAATACTTACGGGGAAACGTTTATCGGAAGCGAAAAAAGCATATGTGACCGACACAAATGTCCCTCACTCGCGGGTAGCGAATCTCGGCTTATTCGATTTCAGAGCGTTTCTGAACCTCGGAATGCTCCTTTCCGAGAGCGAACGGGCGAGGGATTTACGGCAGTTTATGCTCGATGTGGTACTCGATACCATCCACGAAAAAACGGGAGGAAATACGAAATACATAAACCAACGGGAAGAAAATTATCTGGTCGCGGCGGTACGGGACCATTCATGCCGCAAGGAGTTCGCAGCCGCACTGGACAAGTACGTCGCGATGGGGAACGCGAAATACGCCATCTATACTAATCGGATATACGAAAGCATTTTCCGGGAGAATGCCCAGGAATACCGAATGGTGCTGAGACTTTCGGAAAGCGAAAACATCCGGGAAACTATGTACAGCGAAGTTCTCCGCGTCATTTCGAGTTTCGAAACAGGGCTCGCGTACGAAATGGAAACTGCCTTCGGGAAAAATGGCGATAGGAAACTTACGCCATTCGAGGTAGACGCGATTTTCAAATCCTTCGCGAACCATCCGCTACAAAAACCGCACTTGGAAGACGCTCGGAACAAGATGGCGAGCCGCGACCTCCATTTCCGCGATGCCCTCCACGACCGCCTAGTGGAATATGTAAAGGCCATTCCGAAAGACGATTTCGACAAGTTCCTCGGGGAGCGGAGCAAGACCATCGAAGAACGGCTCGAAGACCACAAAGACGTATTCAAGCGCTTAAAAGACCGGTAATATGGCAATAGTATATTTTGACATAGCGCACGCGGTGCGCGTACATGACGCGATTCTTTCGTTAAGCGGAGGAAACCCTTGAATCAAGGATATCTGAAATCTCGAATCCGCCCTTTTTACCATACAGAACGACGACTATTGCCCGACGTTCGAGGAAAAACTCGAAAAACTGGTCTATTCCGTCAACAAGAACCATTCGTTCGAGGATGCGAACAAGCGGACTTCTATCGCGCTCGGTGCGTATTTCCTCGAAGTGAACGGATACGGCTTCGCCATCGACCGGTTCATACGCGAAATGGAAAACATAGCCGTGGCAGTGGCCGACAACAAAATAGGCCGTCCGCTCTTGCTGAAAATAATGGAGTCGTTCCTGTATGAAGAATCGTTTTCAGAAGAAATCCAACTCGAACTCATCGAAGCTTTTTGAACAAATACCCAATAACCCACCCGATATGGCAACCAATACCAAAGAAATCGGCTTCGAAGCCTTCATAGAAGGTTTCCTTCTCACTCACGGCAACTACCAGAAGCGCTCCGCTTCCAACTACGACCGCACCCTCTGCATGGACGCGGAAGTCCTTATGAAGTTCGTTTCGGATACGCAGGCCAAGCAATGGGACAAACTGTCGGATCAGTATGGCACGGAAAAAGCAAGGGAACGCTTCCTGACTCGGGTATCGGACGAAATCAGGGAAAGGGGTATCCTGGACGTGCTCCGCAACGGCATCAAGGACAGCGGTTCGTCGTTTTCGTTCGTGTATTTCAAACCGAACACGGCCTTCAATCCCGAAAACAAGGGACTGTATGTAAGCAACGTTTTCAGCGTCGTCCGGCAACTCAAATACTCCAAGAAGAACGAGAACAGCATAGATATGGTGCTTTTTCTCAACGGACTGCCGATCATCACCGTCGAACTCAAGAACCAATTCACGGGGCAATCCATAGAACACGGCATCCGGCAATACAAGATGGATAGGGATCCCAGGGAAACTCTGCTTTCCTTCAAGCGTTGCCTGGTTCATTTCGCGGTGGATACCGAACAGGCCTATATGGCGACGGAACTCAAAGGGGCAAAGACCTATTTCCTCCCGTTCAATCGCGGGAACCACGGATCCGCCGGCAACGCTCCCGTCGAAGGCAAATACAAGACCTGCTATATGTGGGAAGACATCTGGCAACGGGATACCCTCCTCGAACTCATCGGGCGGTTCATCTGCCTCCAAAAGGAAGAGAAAGTCCTGGAAAGCGGAAAGAAGGAAAAGGCGGAACGGCTCATTTTCCCGAGATACCACCAACTGGACGCCGTAAGGTCGATAATCGCCGACGTGGGCGAGAACGGGGCCGGCAAGAATTATCTCATCCAGCACAGCGCCGGTTCGGGCAAGTCCAATACCATCGCCTGGACGGCCCACCGGCTGGCGGATTTCCACAACGGCAAGAACGAAAAGGTGTTCGACAGCGTCATCATCATCACCGACCGCCGAGTATTGGATAAGCAACTCCGGGATACCGTTTCCCAATTCGAACAGGTTCGCGGGGTGGTGAAGCCCATCACGGAAGGTTCCGCCGAACTGAAAACCGCCCTCCAGAACGGCGAGAAGATCATCATCACGACGCTCCAAAAGTTCCCGTTCATCGTGGATGAGATGGGAAGCATCCCGTGAAGGTCTTTCGCGGTGATCATCGACGAAGCACACTCTTCGCAGTCGGGAGAGAGTTCCAGGGCGGTCAATGACGTATTGACGGTGGAAGACGGCGACGACGAGGAAACGCTGCTGGAAAAGGCGTTCCGAATGGACGGCACGAAAGCGGAAGAAGACGGCGAAGACTGGCTGGTGAAACAGATGAAAAGCCGGAGCCGGAAAAATGCCAACGTGAGTTATTTCGCCTTTACCGCGACGCCGAAGCCGAAAACGTCGGAACTCTTCGGGACGAAGGGTTCCGACGGGCAATTCTATCCGTTTTCGCTGTATTCGATGAAACAGGCCATCGAAGAGGGCTTCATCCTGGACGTATTGAAAAGCTATACGACCTACAAGATGTATTTCAGCCTCCACAAGGCCATCGAGAACGATCCGGAATATTCCAAATCGCTCGCCACCCGCGTGCTGGTCAATGCCGTCGATAAGAGCGAGCACGCCATCGGCAAGAAAGTGGAAATAATGGCAAGGCACTTCGCCGAACACATCAGGCGCGAAAGCGACGGGAAAGCGAAGGCGATGGTCGTTTCCAAATCGCGCCTTCACGCCGTCAGATACAAGATGGCGATCGACCGGTATTTCAAGGAAAACGGGTATCCTTTCAAGGCCTTGGTGGCGTTCTCGGGAACCGTGAAAGACGGCGGGATGGAGTATACGGAGGCGAATATGAACGGCATTCCGGAAACCCAGACCAAGGAGCAGTTCAAGAAGGACGAATACCGGTTCCTCATCGTGGCCGAAAAGTATCAGACGGGGTTCGACCAGCCGTTGCTGGCGGCGATGTACGTGGATAAGAAACTCGGCGGGGTGAACGCCGTACAGACGCTTTCCCGGCTCAACCGGACGCATTCCGGCAAGGAAAACGTGTTCGTCCTGGATTTCGCGAACGAAACGGAGGACATCAAGGAATCGTTCCAGCCGTATTATACCACGACGGTGCTATCCGAAGCCACGGAACCGAATATCCTGTATGACCTCCAACGGGATATCCTTTCGTTCAAGCTGTTCGACGAACGCGAAATACTGGCGTTGGCGGATATGTGGCACCGGGACGCGTCGCCCGCGGAAATGAACGGTTTCCTGGATGTCCTGATGCTGCGATGGGCGGAACTGAATGGGAGCGACGGCGGCGAGAGCGAAGAGCAATCCGAGTGCCGCGACAAAATCACGGACTATATCAAGAAATACGCCTTCATATCGCAGATCATCACGTTCGCCGACGCGTCGTTGGAAGCGATGTATATTTTCCTCCGTTTCTACAAGAGGAAACTGCCATTGACGAGCAATCCCCTTCCGACCGAACTCATCGACCGCGTCAATCTGGAAACCCTCAAAATCCCGAAAACGGGACAGTCTTCCATCGCCCTGTCCGACGAGACCGGCATACTGGATCCGATGGGAGGAAGCGCGAGATGACCCAAGGAAGACGACGCGGAAATCCTCTCGAAGATCATCGACGATATCAACAAGAACTTCGGGACGACCTTTTCGGAAGAAGACCGGGTGATATTGAATAACCTTTCCAAGCGTTTGTTGGATAACGAAGCGCTCATCGGGGCCATCACGAACAATTCGAGCGAAGACGCCATCCGCGTGAAGTTCGACGAACTCTTCACCAAGGAACTCATTTCGATGTTCCGGAGCAATTTCGACCTGTTCCACAAGATTGATAAGAACGTGGAATTGAAGGATTACGTGAATAAGAAGATGTATGATTTCATTCAGAAGCAGGTGAGGAAGGGGGCTTTGTAAAGAATATACAACCCTGTCGTTAAACAACCGTAGAATCATACGGGATTATGGTGAATATACAATATGGAAATGCGGTAGGAAGGCATTGATGGTGGGGTGTTGATTTTGGGTCTTTAAAGCTTATTTATAAATTGTATTTTTGCTTCCTCTAGTATGTAAATCCATTTCGGACGAAAGAGAATGCAGACATTTCTTGATGAGAATACTGCATAGGGTATCTATGTACTCAATGGTACCTATCGTAAACGCGGAATGTATCATTTAAGGAATTGTATATTCCCAAATCAGAATCCATTCCATCATCTCTATATTTTTCGGAAAGGGCTTTAAATACAACTCTCCTGGCTTGCCATATTTCTCCCCAAATATTTTGGCAATATAGCGTACCGAATTCTTGATATGATTCCAAGCATTCGGCTGCCTCTTTTAGCTGATCAAATTCTGACGTATCAATATTGTAATTGAATAGGCCGATATAGAATTCGGATTCGTTATGTTCCTGTCATATATCATACGCTATGGAATCAAAATCAGCGTATATGCAAGCAAGCGTTATTATATATATGAAATCGCTGAGGTTATATTCTAATTTTTGTTTTAGGATATTTTTGTTTTTTAGAATCGCTATGGATTTTCTCATCCATTTAATTCAGCTATCTCAAACGGTATGTTGTGTATCTGAATAAATACTTGATACCACTTCCTCTAACTTAGGTTTGGGATTCATGGGTGAATATATTATTGCGTAATAAAATACTTGAAGTACATAAACTCAAATGTACGTTATAAGAACTCATTCCTACCCAGGCTAATTCTTCCTAAAAAAACCAACAATTCCGATCCTGTTATCCTTTCCTTTTCTTCAAAAAGTTATCAAGAAACCTTCGCAATATCAAGAAAATCCAAAAATAATAGTCTATTTTTCTTCGTTTCATCTTCAAATTTCAAGTTCCATCTTTTTTCCATAAAATCCAATAGTTTGATTCATCTCTCATGAATCATTTCTGGTGTCCAGTCTTGATAACCTGCAACTTCAATTTCAGAGTGAGATCAATTCTCATATCAATGTCTCAATATATCTCAGGCACTATTATGTTTAACCCTCTTTTTGTCATAAAAGCTATCATTCTGTAGGCTGGAATTTATACTTTGAGATAATGCCAAAAGGTTTCACAATGATCACTGAAAAGCCTTTTTCTCTTGTTCACTATATCATGGAAAATTGAGTATCCAATAATCATTTACAGGCGTTTGGGGATAAATATGTTCAATGGATACTTTGTCCTTTTCCGATTTAACGAATATTTTCCAATCTATCTTCTTATTTCATCTTTGATTAATTTTATCAGATTCATATTCAAACAAAAAATATCTCAATCAGCTCCAGTCATAAAATCATCATCAATTTTTGAATTTCTTTTCTAGATGTGCATAAAAAAGGTTAGAGTTAAATATTAATGAAT
>CAIVSN010000009.1 GCA_903908595.1 uncultured bacterium | reverse complement strand
AGGATGCTCGGCACCGCGAGGACGTAGGTCGTGCTCCCGGTGACCGCCTTCGCGACGAGCCCCCCGAAGTTCCCCCTTACGTAGGCCACGGTGGGGTTCCCGGCCTCGGCGTGGGCGGTGCCCGCGAGGAATCCGGCATCCATGGCGTTCTGCGCGAGGTCGCCCTCGTACTCCGCCCTGAGCTGGTAGGATTTCCCTTCCGCGAGGGAAGAGTATCCGTACTCCGTGTTCTTCAGCGGGTCCAGGGGCTTCTTGTTGAGGCCCCCTCCCGCGATCGTCCCCCTGAAGTACTGCATGGCGTTCGGTCAGACCGTCCCCTGGTTCCAGACGGCGCCCCCGAGGTACGTGACCGCGAAGGAACCGTCCGGCACCGGATAGGAGCCCGAGACGACCAGGGAAAGGTCCAATGACTTGGACGTTTGCGCGAGGTCGCCGATGCGGGCGGAGTCGCGGGCGCGGGACGAGTAGCCCCCTATCGCGAGGAACCCGATGGCTCCGAGGATGGCGAGGATAGTTATTACGACTATAAGCTCGACGAGGGTGAACCCTTTGAATTTCCGGAACTCGGAAGGTTTTTTGGAGTTGGCCATAGGGAATATGGTAAAAAATAAGAATGCCAGTCCGTACCAGTGTACGGCATGTTTTGGGGAAATCAAGAAGAATCTCTATACAATTCGATGAAAAAGTTTGAAATGTGTCTATCCACACAATAAATAAATCCCGGCAAAACGATGAAATCCGAAGTTCATTTCGAACACCGGAGTGATACGTACTGGGGACGGTGAATGGGGAGCGGAGAAATAGACGAGGAGTCCGCGTTTTGCCAGGGCCTTAAAACCGCCCCACCCGGAACGACCGGATTATCTTTCAATTCACCACGCGGAATCTCGTATACGAAGTGCTCTTCCCTCACTTCCGGTCAACGATGTGGAACTTCACGACGATATCGCCGTCCTTGCGCCGCATTTCCAAAATCTCGAACGTAAACCCGCGGTTATATTTTTCCAGTTCCCCCGACTGGTATTTCTCGTCGATTCGGAGCGACAGGGCCTCTTCGTACTTTCCGCCATTGAGATTCGCGTAGTATTCCCGGATGACCCGCTCGTCGTCCTTGGATTCGAATTCCTTGTAATCGCTCGCGATAATCACGGTCGTGCCGAGTTCCGTCCAATCGTAGAGCTTTTTGGCCTGGTCCTTTCGCAGGCGAACGCATCCGCCCGCCGCTTTGACTCCAATGATGGAACTCGTGTTTTTCTCACCCCGATAATTTTCCGGAAATGCGTGGATTCCGTACGATCCGTCATAGAACTCCATCCAGTACGGCATGTACTTGTAGGCGGATTTCGAATACATCCGGGGTTCTTTCGTCAGGATTTTGTATCGTCCGTTCGGGGTCTCGTGGGTTTCGTCTCCGGTGGAAACGGTGAATCCGCCGATTTTTTTCCCGGACTCGTAATAGGTGAGTTCCTGGGCATAGGTATTGATGCGGATGACCTTGCCGGAGTAGGCGGAAGGGTCGTAGTATCCGGCATGGGCCGCTCCATAGGCGGAGAAAAACAGGAAAAATGCGAGGGGCTTCCAGAGTCCGGCAACGATTCGTAGGAAATGGTTCATTCGGTAGGCGGGTAAGATTTGAGATATGGTACGCGAACCTTCGAGAAAAGCGAACTTTCACTCCCAAGTGCGTTTTTTTTAAAGCGTTTCGCTTTTGACGATGGCTCTCTCAAATGGTATACTGATATGGAATAATCCGTTCTCATCCCCAAAAACGTCGATGGGATGCGAAGGTTCCTACCAACATATCGGTTTTTGCCGAATAATGATATCTGTAATATGACGATTATCCCAAAGAATGCCATTGCCATACTTCCCGAGCGTTTCATGCGACTTTTCGAAACGGAGGCGATCAAAAGGCAAATCTCAGTTCATGGCGGAAAGTATGCAAAACTGCCCGAATTCGTCTTCTTTTGAAGGACGTCGGAATATTGTTTATATTCGGCTCAATGATCTGTCGGTTGGCATATAGATTCCTGGTGTAGCCTTGAAGGCCATTCGGAACGATTCGATTTTTTTCGCTATACCCTGGAAGATGATTTCGTCACCGTTACGGAATATTTGCACTTCGAGTTTGTTCCAATTATTGAAAAAGAAAGAATTCATAGGGCTCTGGATCATTTTTCTTGCATGGAGCGGAAGGTTTCGGAATATTCCGGAGAACCGTTGGAACATTGACAGAATTCCCTTTGGCCGAAGGAGACAACGAAAGCACCGCCTCCACCCAAAACCGATTTCGAAGGGGCAAATAGGCTATTTGGAGTACGGGAAGTATACAATATAACGTATCAGAACCCGAACGTGAAGACCGATGGCACCGAATATGAGCCCGCTTATGCGAAAACAGGTCGTGGAGCGAATTGGTACGATAGTGACTTCGAGGATTACGAATATGTTTTCCATGAAAAAAGGTACCGGTTTTATTGGGAGACGAGCTTCGACGAGCTCCATCGCAAGAATCCCACTCAGAACTGGTACGATGCCATACCTTGGTTTTCCCTGCTTCCGATTATGGTGGAAGTCGGAAACCCGAAGAACCATTATTTTGTCAATCCCGTTCATCGATACGATAATGCATGGTTCGGCGGTAGTATCACGGTCTCGGATTCGCTTGAAGAAAACCATCCTGACTAGGATGCCGAGTCTTTGAAGCAATATTTGCCGATAGCCGTTTTCGTGATTCGATCTACTCGGTTGAGTGTTCCTTTTTATTGACAAATCCCGCTTTTTCCGCTATTATTTAACGAGTTTCCTAAGGCAATCTTAACACTATGGTATCGCCTCGTAATATTATTGTAGGTTGCGTCCTGATTGCCGGAATGTTCCAGTCGGGAACGACTCATGCAAGCCTCCCGATCGACACCTCCTGCTTCACGGAAAGCGCTTCCGTCACCGTATCGTCCGCCAAGGATTCGAAGTGGGTCTCCGTTTGAGAAAGCTCCGACATATTTTTCGTCCAAGATGGCGCATTCGTCCCGTACCAGAGACTCGGCTTCGAAAAGCCGAAATACTTGGAATATACCGTATCCGGGCATTCTTCCGGCGACGCTTTGGCACTGAAAAACCTGAGCGACGGCAATCCTTCGACGGTATTTTCCTTCGATAATCTCAATGACGACGCGAAAAGCGTGACCCTGGATTTCGGGAAATCCCTGACGGCGGGTTCGTTCGACTATTCGTTCGATTTCCAGCACCGGGGAAACGTGCGGTTTTCTATAGGAGAAAATCCCGACAACTTGAAAAACGTAACCGAATCGTCGATCCGGGATTTCGGCTTCCGGTACCTGAGAATGGATTTCGGGAAATATCCGGGAGAAACCGTTTCTTCCAAGACCGAAATCGCCGGAATCGCCTTCTTCGTTCCGGGGCCGGTGACGTATGTCATCAAGCCCGCGAAAGCCGGAACCGTGGAAGCCTACCGAGGATACGAATGCGAGTCCGAAAAAATCCGGGACTCGATGTTCGCGTACGAGCAGCTCAACCGCAAGGCAAAATTCGCCATCGACGGCTCGACCGCCGAATTTTCCGGGAAGTTCTCGCCCAATCCTTCGTATCGGGGCGACTTCGATAGCGACGGCGTGCCGAATTCGACCGACAATTGCCGATTCGCCCCCAATCCCGATCAGCTCGACGGAGATTCCGACCAGCTCGGCGACGCGTGCGACCCGAACAAATCCAACAAGGATCCGTTCGAGGGGGATGCCGACGACGACGGGGTCGCGGATAGCCGCGACAACTGCCGGTTTTTCTTCAATCCCGACCAGAAGGATTCCAATGCCGACGGGAACGGCGACGGGTGCAGCGACGACGACCGCGACGGAATTGCGGGAAAGAACGACAACTGCCCGCAGGTCGCGAATCCCGACCAAAAGGACGTGAATGCGAACGGCGTAGGCGACGCCTGCGAATTCGACAAGGACTCGGACGGAGTTTTCGATAGCGTCGACAATTGCATGACGAAGCCGAACCCCGATCAGGCCGACCGGGACTTCGACGGCATCGGGGACGATTGCGACAATTGCCGACTCTCCAATCCCGATCAGAAGGACTCGAACGGCAATTTGGAGGGGGACGCCTGCGAAGCGGCGGAAAAATTCGCCAAGGAAAACGACAGCGATCAGGACGGCCTTTTGGATTTCGTGGACAACTGCCCGAAGGCGTCGAATCCCGACCAAGCCGATACCGACAAGGACCGCCGATGAGACGCCTGCGACAACTGCCCCGCCATCCAGAATAACGACCAGGCCGACTCGGACGAGGATTCCGTCGGGGACCTGTGCCAGGATGCCGACCGGGACGGGATCGACGGCTACCGGGACAATTGCCCGGACATCGCGAATCCCGACCAGGCCGACAGCGACAACGACGGCACCGGCAACGTCTGCGAAGATCCCGACCGGGATGGCATTGGGAATTCCAAGGACAACTGCCCCGACGCCTATAATCCGGATCAGAACGACGTGGATATGGATGGCAAATGAGACGTATGCGATCCCAAGGACGACCGCTATATGGAGAGCAACAAGGGATTTTTCGCGGGCATTATGGTCCTGATCGTCGCGATTTTTGGCGCGGGAATCTTCGCGATGGTAAACAAACTGAAGGGGGGAGGGAAGTAATCGCGTATTTCTAATATTTTTCGTATGACAAAATTACTCAACCGGATTGCCTTGTTTCTGAGCTTCCTCGTCGGTACTTCCACGGCTTTGACGTTCGGGCTGTTCGTGGGAATCGGCATGGGGAACCGCTACAATAGCCCCGATGAACTCGCCATGTTCACGGTCGTCGTCGGAATCATTATCGGCGTATTCGTCAAGGCAAAATTCCTGAGCGAATCGACCATCCGAGAAACCGTTCTCGACTATGCGGACAAGGTCGTCCAAATGGCCATGGAAAAATTGTCCGACGGAACCGTCGTGCCGAAAGCCGGCAAACAAGCGGCCGTCGTGAACGAGGTTAAGCAGTGAACCATGCTGGATGCGGTGCTCGCGGAAATCGCGGAAAAGCCCGCAGATGCGTCGCAAGGGACCCGCGAAACCCCTTTTTCTGCACCAATCCAGACCGATGTTCCACGGCCTCCCATGCCCATTACACAACCGCCCAAGAAACCCGAAGTCCACGTGCCGGGTTTCTTCGAAAAATTCTTCGCGGAAAACGCCCTTGCGAAAATCGGGGGAATATTCCTGTTCCTCGGGGTATTGTTTTTCCTTGGCATCATCGTGAGCGCGCTCGGTCCGGTGGGTCGGATCATCATCGGTTTCATCGCCGGTTTCATATTCTTCGGGGTAGGGGTGTTCCTCGACCAGCGTGGGTACGTCAACGAATCGAGGACGATGCTCGGGGTGGGGATTCTCGTCAATTACCTGGTGATATTGTCCGGCCGGTACCTGCTCGGGGACGGAAGTTCCAATCTCCTCAGCGAAGGCGTGACGTTCGTGTTTCTGATACTCAATACGGTATTCGCCATCGTCACCTCGCTCGTGTACAAGTCCAAGACGCTCCTGATGTTCTCCTTCGTGTTCGCGTACCTCAATCCGTTCCTCATCGGGGCGGACAGCGACGGCACGCCGTACACGCTCGCCGGGTATTCGTTCATTATCTCGCTCGGGGCGTTGATTCTCTCGCAACTGTATCATACGAGCGACGACCGGGACTTCTCCGGGTATCTCCGGCTTGTCGCCTTCATCGGGGGAAATATCCTGTTCTTGATCGCTCCGTTCTCGACTCCGGGCCATTGGCTGATCAAAGTCGTCCTCCTCGGGATCGTCTCGCTCGCTACCATCGCGCTCACGTACCGCAATAGCGACAACAAGAACGACATCGGCATGTTTTTCGTGATGACGTACGTGGCTTTCGGAATCCTGCTCATCGGCGGGGGCATGGCGGACGTCCTGCATACCGGCGTGGCGTTTCTCGGGTATATTTCCTTCCTGTTGGTCGCCTTGGGCGCGACGGTCTTCGTTATCAGCCTAGGAAGCGTGGCATCGCTCGGGTATGTCCTCTTCGCGCCGTTGATTCTCGTTTTCGGGCTGCTGGTGACGGGGAATCTCTTTTTCCTGATCCCGGTAATCCTGGGAAGCCTGTTCCTGTACCTGATCATTTTCACGCTCCTGTACGACACGTTGTCCGCCGGGTTCAAACACGTGTTCTTCGTCTTGCTCTGCGTGTTCCTCGGGCTCTCGAACCTTTCCCTCAAATTCGATCTCGTGACCGCGATGGACAGCACGACCTTCCTGAGCATCGTGGCAAGTTCGCTCATATTCCTCTTCGCGAGCTACTTCTTCTCCCGCCGGGAAAAATTGGAATATCTGTATTCCATCGGGACGATCGGGACGATTTTCCTCCTGGTTCCGGTAATCGAGACGAAGGGGGAATTCGCGATGCCGAGCGTGTTTGCCATCGTCCTGTTCGCGCTCGCGAATATCTTGGCGCCGTTCGTCAACCGCAACCTGTGCCGGAACGATCTCAAGAACCTGGCCGTTTCGCTCGTCGCGGGCATCCTCTTTATCGGAGGCCAGCTCTATAACTTCGGCGAAGTCGCCAAACTGTTCCCGGGCATGACGCTCGGTTACGGGTTCATGGGGCTTGCGGCGCTGTATTTCGCGCTTGGATACGCGATGATGGGCATCCTGGAAGTCAACGTATCGACTCCGTCCGCCGAAGGAAACGAAGCCCGGAAGAATACGATTTTCGGATACCTCGGGGTTTCCATTTCGCTTTTCAGCATCGCGATACTGGTTATCTTCTCGTCGCAGCCGGCCATCGTCGCGAGCATCTGGTTTTTCGAGGCGACGATCCTGCTTTTTTTCTTCCAGAAAATCAAGGACATGAAAATCATGATCGCCGCGCTCGTGCTCTTCGTCGTGGGAATCCTCAAATACGGCGTTTTCATAGAATCGCTCAACTCCGGGGATTTCGTCCAACTGGTGCCGCTCGTCGCGATTTTTGTCTCATTCGTGCTCAATCTGAAATTCTTGGACGGGACGGAGGACGCGAAAAAAATCCCGCACGACGTCCTGCATCTCATCGCCATGGCCATGGTCGGTGTCGGGGTTATGAACATCGTGCCACAAACGGGCCGGGGACACTCGATTTTTGCCATTGCGATCTTGCTCGCGGTGGTCGGGACAGCATACAATCTCTACGCTTCGAAACTGCTTCAATATGCGTTCACGGGAGCATTGGCGATTTTCTATTTCGATCACGTCTCCTCGCTCTCCGGGATTTTTTCCCTGCTGCAATCGGACGGACGGGCGGATCTCAAATTCCTGCAATATGCCACGGTCGCGATCGTCGGCGGCTGGATCTACGCGAGGAGCCGCATCGGAGGAAAATTCGACGGGCTGAAATTGGCCTTGTACATCCCGTTCGTGGTCTACCTGTTCGTCATAACGACGCAATTCGTGTACTATATTTTCGACGAGAGCATTTTTGCCATCACGATATATTGGTCGCTGTGGGCATTCGCGTATATTTCTACCGGAATTTCCAAGGATTCGCAGACCCGGCGGACCATCGGGCTGTACCTCTTGACCCTGGTCATTTTCAAGGTTTTGTTTTATGATATCTGGGCCGAGATAGACAACGGGATATTCCGGGTGGTCGCGCTCATGTTCGTGGGAGGGCTGATGATCTATATCTCGACCCTGTACACGCGCAAATACCCGGGGAACCTCATGAAGGAATTCGATTTCGGCAATCTCACGGATACGTTGTGGACTGCGGCGGATGGGGATTCGAAAGCGGCGACCGAGGATAAATCAGTGTCTGGGGAAAAATTCCAAGAACCTCGGAAAAACGAAGAAATCCGAAGCGAATTGCGAACACCGCCTTCCCTCGGACAAGGGGCATGAGAGCCGACGATAGAAACGGGTTTTGGCGAAGTTCCGGCCATCAACGTAAAAATCTCTTCGGTGAACGTCGGGAAGGTCAAAAAGGTAACGTTTACCATGTCGACCGGCAAGGCGTTTGCGGTGAAAACGAAAAACTGCATCAAAATCGCGATGCTGATCGAGCGGAGCATGGGGAAGAGCGAATTCGAGAAGGGGGAGTTGGAAGGAGTGTTTGCCTATGTCGTCAAGAATTACAAGTCGGAACTGAAACCGGCGGATTACAAGCAGATCGTGGAAGTGATGGGGGAGTTCGTACGCACGGGCGGACGGGTCGATTTCGAGTAGGAAACCCCTCCAAAACGTGAACTCCTCGTCGAATTTTCCGTTCCTCGTTCAACGTACGTCCGTACGTCTCACTACGGTACTCAAATTCGACTTCGGATTTCATCGTTTATGAGGGGTTTCTGGAAGTTATACCAAATTACATAATTCATCCTAACTTCCAGCGAGCGCAATTATTTTGACGGAATCGTTTCTGAAGTATCTCGTAGCTCCGCCTTACCATGTCGTTTGACGAAAATTATTGGAGCATAAAGATCTTGTATGATATGGCCGGATACCTTGCGGCGTTCTTCGTCACCTGGTTTTTCTATCGGAAAATCCTGAGGAAAAACGAGCTCCCGAACCCGTTTGCCGACCCGTGACAAAAATGGGAATATTACCTCTTGGTTCTCGCCGGGGCCATGTTTTGAGCTGTCGTGATTTCCACGTTCGACGGGGCCATGATTCCCGGCAGGAATCCCCTGGGGGGAATCCTGCTTTCCAAATCCATTGCGGGAGCTCTTTTCGGAGGCATCGTTTCCGCGGAAACCTACAAATATTTCCATAGGATTACGACGCCGACGGGAATACTATTTTTGCCATGAATCGTTATCGGGCTCTTCGTGGGGAGATTTGGAGCCATTGCGACGGGAATCCGGGATTTTACGTATGGATTGCCCACCTCGATGCCGTGGGGGATGGATTTTTGAGACGGAACCATGAGGCATCCTACGATGGTTTACGAAATGGCGCTCCTGATATTGTTTTTTGCAATTTTTTGCCATTGACTATACTCAAAGCGAAGGAAGTGGTGGATTCGGAACGGTTTTTATGTTTTCGTAGTAGCATATTTCACCTATCGTTTCCTGATAGGCTTCATACAGCCATACAGCCATTTCTGGTTGGGGCTGTCCACGTATCAATTGATTTCCTTGCCGATGGTGATATACGGATGGAAGATGATAAAGAATAATTTTTAATAAGACCTCCGCAAAATGCGAACTCCTTGTCAATTTCTCCGCTCCTCGTTCGACGTATACCCAATTGGAATTGGTTTTCGGTATTTTGCGGTTACAGATTCGGAACAGGTTTCATTTTTCTTCTTTCGGGAGCTTATCGGGAATTAGTGACCGAAGAAAAAAATGAAAGATGTCCGAATATGTGACTGGAAAAACCGGGAAACCAATTCCAATTGGGTATATTTGCCAGTACGCCTCACTCCGGTGCTCGAAATTGACTTCGGATTTCATCATTTTTCAGAGGTCTCGATAAAGAATAATTTTTAATGCTCAAAACCATGTCTTCATGAAAAATAATAAAGAATATCCTCCTCGTTTTGTTCATAACTATCGTGGGATGAGCCATAACTTGCGGAGGAAATATGATATTGATGCAAGTTCTGCCCGCTCTCTGATTCAGAAACGAATCGATCTCCATAGGGTTCCTTTTTTTCTTCTGGTGATTTGAAATATTACTGATCATCGCATACGCCGTTTACCATTTCTTTTTTAAGAAAAAAAATATTCCGGCAACGCATTCCAATGCGGAAGATTCGAATCCTCTCTAATATTTTTCACCATGGCTTTCTACTCCAAAGAATACGATCTGTTCCTCGGCGTGACGGAATCGTTCTGCCACCTGTGCAAAAACACAAATCGCTTGGTTCCGGCACATACCGTTACCAAGGGGCAAGAGGTCTGGTTGCGGAAATTCTGTCCGGGTTGCGGGGAATCCTGGGCCAGGGTTTCGAGCGATCTCGGCTATTTCAAAAAATGCGATTCCTACCTCAAGAAGCCGGATCTTCCGGAACGCGCACTGACGCGGATCAAGCGCGGATGCCCGTTCGATTGCGGAGTGTGCCCGCAGCATCAGAACCATCCGTGCCTCGCGCTGTTCAACGTGATCGACGAGTGCAATATGAAATGTAACATCTGCTACCATTCGTCCGAACCGGGAAGCGGGAACTACCGGAGTTTGGACGAAGTGAAGAAAATGCACGAAACCCTGCTGTCGGTAGAATCCGCTCCGGACCTCATCCAAGTCACGGGGGGAGAGCCCAGCATCCATCCGCAGATCATCGAAATCCTCAAATACCTCAAGTCCGGACCGGTACGGCACCTGATGCTCAATACCAACGGCATCAGGATTTCCGAAGACGAAGCGTTCGTCCGGGAGCTCAAGGGTATCGGCAAGGGGTTCGAGGTGTATCTCCAGTTCGATTCCCTGGAAGAAACCACGCTCAAGAAGCTGCGGAACGCGAACGTGAAACGCATCCGGGAAAAGGCCCTGGCCATGCTGGACCGGCACGATATTTCCACCACGCTCGTCTGCGTCATAGAAAAAGGATTGAACGACGACGAAATCCCGAAACTCATCGAATACGCCACCCGTTGGAAGTGCGTTCGCTGAATCGTGTTCCAGCCCATCCAGGATGTCGGACGCAATCTGTCGGAGGGGGATTTCCGCATCACGCTTTCGGAAATCCGCGAAAAAATCGTCTCGGACCCGGACGTGCCGTTTGCCGATGCCGATATGATCCCCTTGCCGTGCGATCCGCACAAGATCTGTGTGGGATACGCCATCAAATCCGAAGGGAAAATCCTCCCCGTAACCGGGAAAATCCCCCGGGAAATGCTCACGGAACAGCGGGGAACCATCGCGTTCGAACAGGACAAGGAATTCATAAAAACCGTAATCGATACGGTTTCGCTCGATACCGCGTTCGGGGAGAACATTGTGAACAAGGAGAGCATCAAGCGAAAACTGTTCTGCTGCTGGCCGGAATTTTTCGCACCGGAAAAAATGAGCTACGAAAACGTGTTCCGGATCGTGATCATGGAATTCTCGGATATGTATAATTTCGATACGACCAATATCAAGCGGGAATGCAATTTTATGATAGAACCCGGTTTGGCGATACCGTTTTCGACGTACAATATGGGATTGGAGCGTTCGTGCGGGAAGTAGGGAAGTAGGCTTCAAACACCGTAGTGAGACGTACGTAGGTACGTTGAACAAGGAGCGCAGAAATGGACGAGGAGTTCGCGTTTTGAAAGGGTCTCCTATATAGTTTCGTGCGCTTGCCGAACGGTTGCTACCATCCGCTCCAGCAAATCGTTTCACGGTGTCACCCCTTCCGATTTCAGGCGTTCGATCGTTTCCTCGAACTGATTTCAAAATGCCCGGACCCCGTCGTCCATGAGTCGGTCCGAAGAAAAAATCGTCATTCTGAGTGGCTCGATTCAGAGGATGTTCCCATGTTCCGTATGGAGCCGGAAAAGGAATCATTTCGGATATTCGATACCGTCAACGATGACTTCTTTCGTAGAAAGCGCCGTCCGGAAGTTTTCGGCCCGGTCCATGTTTTTTTCTATGAAATCCCCAACGATGCGGTATTTTTGCCTCAATTCGGGAGCATCCGTTCAAAATATGAATCCGAAGTATTGTTCCGCGTCCTTGCAGGATTTGTCCCGGGGCGAAAGTCTGGAGCGAAACGGCGGATATCATCCGGATTTGCCGTTTCCGTCCGATTTGCGGATGATGGAGGCGAGATAGTCCCGATACAGGTTCGCGTAGGAATTTTTCGAATCGTACGCGGCGAGTTTTGCCAAGGCGTCCGGGGGCAGCCGTCGGAAAATTTCTCAACTTCTTCCGGCATTTGTCAAAACGGCCATCATCCGGGTCATCGAGGCAAACCCGTTTCCGTAGCGATCGCTGAACCGCTCGCTGATTTCGTGGAATCTCAGGACGAGGTCGTCGGACAATTCCAATCCGGTTTCGGCGAGCATCCGTTTGATTTCCGTTCCGAACCCGTTGAGCATCGGATTGAATCTCAGGCTTTCCAGACTGGGATGAAAGACCCGGTAGGCATCGCCCCCTTGTTTCTCGAATCTCAGGTTCGAGAAATGGGATTCTTGGCTGGCCGGGTTGGGCCTGAACTCATAATTCGTCATTTTTTCGATCTGCTTCGAAGTCAGCGTCAAGGGGGAATAGTAACCCTGTGCCTGACAGAGATACAGGTGTTCGGCGAGCGTTTCGGCAATCCCGGGAAACTCGGGAAACGAATATTTCAAAACCGCGACCTGATTCGAAACGAGCGTATCCATGTGCTCGTGGCGGACATCCCGCCCGCCCGGCATTTTTCAGGGCTTTTCGATCCGGTAATTCCTGACCGTCCTGATTTCCCCGCTCGGCAGGGTAACGGTTCACTCGCGAAGGGCGAACAGTTGCGATTCCAATGCTCCTCATCCGGAAAATGGCCGGTTCATCGGCGCGCCCGGTCCGAGAATCCCGACCATCCCGTCTATCGACGTAAGCACCCCGTCCCGGTGAAAGAGCTCCGAAGCCCCGATGTTCGTAGGATGCACGGTTCACGAATATTTCACTCAGCCGATGGTGAAATCCGTGATTTCCTGCACGCCAAGGGTTCTGGCGGAGTTGAGTTTTCCTTGGAGCATATTTCCGGTGACATGCTGTTCGTGCAAGGAAATCAGGGCTCCGAGTTCTTCGGTGGCATCTTCTTTCCGATCGAATTTTTTCATTGCCCGTTCGAACAGATCCATCATTTCATCGTATTGATGCGGTTGAATTGCGCCGGAATCCAGCATGGCCTTGCTGCTGTCGAAGAGCCTTATTATAATCTTTTCGGAACGGTCGATCCGTATTTCGAGTCCCGCTCATATCGCCGCCATGGCTTCCGGTGCATCGGCTTTCGAAGCGTTCCCGAGCAATCGTTTCCAGCTCCCATATGGCGTGAGCATCAGCAAATCTTCGGGATTCGTGACTCATGATTGCTTTATTCGGAATGCATGGTCGATCAGGCGGGATGCTTCGTTTTCGAACTTTTCCCACGCCGAATCGTAAGCCGGTCACTTGAGCGAATATTGGAGGGAATCGTACGCTCATCACTTTTTCAAGAGCCATTTTTTCATCGCCTCCGGGGTTTTGCTCGTTCCATCGGCCAGTCAGGCGATAATCTCATCCTTGATCCGTTCCATCGGACGGGTTGTCCGCGCGAATTTGTCCGTCGCCAGCAATTGGTTCCAGGAATGCCGTTCCTCATGGGCCAGCACGGCATTTCTGCCGATTCGGGAATTGGCGATTTCCGTCTCATTGACCACCGTGATCCCCCCGTCGATCAATTCCCGGTGCGGTTCGCTCATGCCCCGGATCCTTCGGTGCCAGGCTTCTTCCGTCTCGTTCGAAAAGGCTTTCAGCAACGAAGGGGTGGAAAATGCCAAGTGTTCCGGACTCGTTCCCGGCATGAGGCTTTCGATGTCTTTGGGCGAGCCGAAAGAAATTTCGAGAGCGGGTCATTTTTGCTCCATCCTGACCGTTCATTCGAATCGGTATCCCGGTTTCGAAAACAGGATTCTGGCAATTTCCTCGTGATTATCGGGATACGTTTGCAGATAGTGCCGGATGGCATCGTTCCTTTTGGCATATGCCGCCAGCACTTCGTCCACGAATCGGCATTGGGCGGGGGAGAGCCGCTTTTTGAGTTCCCCGATTTCCCCAACGGCTATTTCCCTGCTCGAATGCTTCAGGATCGACGGGATGCGCGAAATAACGTCGAGCTGATCCGCGAGGATGGCGCGGACTTCTTCGAAGGCCGCTCTTTTGCTGGATCACCGGTCCCTCAATGCTCCGTAGAGATTTTTGAAATCGTCGGGATTTTGCGCTTTCTTCAATGTTGCGATACTGATTCCCAGTACCCCGTTCTCCATCAGTTTCCTCCCTTCCGCCCTCGAAAATCCCGCTTGGTCCAGTTCTTTCACTATGGCGCGTATTTCCGGGTAATCGTTTTTATAAATGCCCTTGCTGATGCCTGCTTCGGTACCGTTTTCTGTTCCGTGTATCTTTCGGATGGCCTTTTTTTGATCTTCCGTGAGTTCGTGCCCGATCAGGCTTTCCGCCAATTCGAACCGCTCCTTCTCGGGAAGGCCCGAATGTTTCATGACCGTTTCCCGGGGGATTCCCGAACGGGCCTCTGCCGTTGCCATCCTCGCGTCTTTCACAGCCTTTTCCGGAGCTTTTCCTTTTCCGCCCGCCCCCAGTTCTCCGGCATACCGTACCGCCGTGCCGCCGGCTATGGCCGTGCCCGCGACGGCCAGTTCTCCCGTGCCGAGCGTGACGGTCGCCACTCCCGCGGCAATGGCTCGGGCTCATCATTTCCCCATGGTTTCCAGGCCCGCCTTGACGGTTTTTATGCCCGCTTCGCCGACGGATCTCGCCGCCGCTACCGTTTTCGTGCCGATGCCGATCGGGGTCAGTATCAATCCAAAGCATTTGCCAAATCCCTCCGCCTGTACGTCGGGGGTCGCATTGGCGAAGGATTCCAGGGCTTTCGGGAGAAGTTCCAGGGCTTTTTTCGCGTTTTCGATGGTGAGAAGCGAAAAAATCTTCGCGACGTCGCTGGAGATTTGTATGCCCACGGACGAATCGAATTTGCCTTCGGACACGGCGGACGCGATATAGGCGGAGACTATTCCGATGGCTTTCCCCGTGATTTCCGCGATGCCGGCGATGCCTTCGTATCCGCCTTCGGCCGTCCCGATGACGGTTTTTGCAAAAATCTTCGCGCGGTTCGCGAGGCTCCCGGAGTCTCATCGAATGTCTTCCGCGCCCAAACTGTTGAAAACGGCTTTCGACCAGCTCACCGGTTCGAGTTTGGTTCCCGATACCGCTTCCAGCCGGGCGATCAGCCGTTCCACGATCGTTTTCTGCGCGTTCGTGAGCCGCTTCGACTCGAAATGTTCCGATAAGATTTGCGAGTGAACGGTTTTGGCCTGGTCGCGCAGCTGTCCGAGCTGATTTTCGAGCGTCCGTTTTCCGGTGGCGAAAAGTTCGGTCTTTTCGCCGATCCAGTCGCCCACCCCGCCGATTACTCCGGTATTTTCCCGTCGAAACGCCTCGATTTGGGCGATTTGGCTTTCGATGTTTTCCACCGAAAGGGAGAGCCTACTGATTTTCGAATCCGTCAAAATGTCAGAGCGTTCCGGAGAAAATGGCGCCGTTTCGGTATCCGGTGAATTTCTATTTTTGGGGATGTCGCGGTTTCTCGGGCTTTCCGGTGACATGGGGGGAGGGAATATTGGCATTTTCCTTATCCTAGCATATACGGGGAAATATACCCAAAAGAAATTGGTTTCCCGGTTTTTCCAGTCACCTATCCGGACATCTTTCATTTTTTTCTTCGGTCGCTTATTGCCGATAAGCTCCCGAAAGAAGAAAAATGAAACCTGTTCCGAATCT
>CAIVSN010000008.1 GCA_903908595.1 uncultured bacterium | reverse complement strand
GTTTTACCGAGGTTCTTATATCCCCCGATCCATCGCGACATTGCTTAGCCTATCCGCTTCTTTGTTCTTTTCCCGAGGGACATGGGTGAACGTGACCGTGACGGGAGCCTGAGAAAGGAGCGCCTTGATTTGCGTATGGATTTCTTTCAATCCCGGATTCTTTACCTTGTAATTGCCCTTGAGCTGCTCGATGACGAGTTTGGAATCCGCACGGAGCTCGATTTCCGTGGCGCCGAGCGCCAACGCGCGTTCGATGCCCAAAAGCGCTCCGGAATACTCCGCGATATTGTTGGTCGTCTCGCCGAGGTACTTGAAACGGCGTTCGACGGGAACGAGTTCGGGAGTGCAGATATAGACTCACAATCCCGCTGGCCCCGGATTTCCACGGGCCCCGCCGTCCGAATACACGATGAGTTTTTTCATATGGCAAATGGGCGGTTATTTGGCGATATTGCTCCAGAAATTCTCGAATTTCCCTTCCAACGCGGCAATCTCCGGCAATTGCTCGATATCCTGAGAAATTTTCTTCACGAAGTCTTCTAGGGAGGCTCGCAATTCCCCAAGTTCCGCATCGTCCAAAAAATCGGGTTTCCGAAGGACTCTTTCCATAACGCTCCGGTGCGATGCGATATTTTTCCGAATCGCCGCCTCCAATTCTTGGTAGATGCGCGCTATTCCGGCCGAGAGATATCATTCCATTTCTTCCTTGGTTTGGGAACTGGCAAAAATGGCAAAATTCTCGTCGGGTATCCGCACGTTCTTTTCCACGAATTTCGTCAGGATTTGGAAGGCGAGCCCGGAGCTTTCCATTTCCGCAGCGCGTATCCGCTCGTACAATTTTTTCTGCCCCTGGATTTCCGTTCCAAACAGGAGATGGGAAAGGGAATACATGTCTTCCGGAGATATTTCCCAATAATTTCAAATGGAATTCGACGCTTGAAAAAATCTTTTGATCATGCCTTTCAAAGAGTCGTCGATTTTCCAGAAATTCCCATCGGAAACGTCCCGATCGTCCGCTTGAAATACTGTGGCTTCGTAGACGTCGCTTAACGCTTCGCGGACGAGCTCCCGGCCCAGCAAAAGCGTATAAAAATAATTCTGAGCCTTGGATGCCATGGGGATTTTGGTAAAAAAATTAATCCTTCATGCTTTCCACACCGCTCACGATTTCGGAGACTTCCTTCGTGATGTTCGCCTGGCGGGCCTTGTTGAAGCTGAGCGTGAGTCCTTTGACCTTCTTGTTGGCGGAATCTTTCGCGTTCTTCATGGCCACCATTCGGGAAGCGTGTTCGCTGGCTTTGGATTCCAAGAAGCTTTCGAAGGCGACGAGGTCGTAGATCATCGGGAGAATCGTTTCGGTGATGACTTCCACGTTCGGCTCGAATTCGTACTCCACGTGGCTCGCGACGTTGCTAATCGGAGCTCCGATGTCTTCGAAAAATCGGATGATTTCCGCTTCCGTAAGAGGGAGCAGGGTCTTGATGAGCGGTTTCTGGTTGATGGCCGATACGAAGTGGGAGTACACGATTCGCACTCGGGTAAAATTCCCTTCGTTAAAAAGTTTTTGAAGGAATCGGGAAACGAGTTTGGCATCCTTCGGCGTGATGGTATCCTTGAGCACGTCCGAAAAATCCCCGGAGAGCGTATTTCCGGTGCGCTGTACGAAATCCCGGGCCCGTTTTCCCACCGTCACGAATTCGTACTTCATTTCCGGGTGGTTCCGGATTTCGACGGCGATTTCCTTGAAAATGTTCACGTTGTATCCGCCACAGAGCCCCTTGTTGGATGCGATGAGGAGAATCAGCTCCTTTGGTTCGCCGGTTTTTTGAACGGATTCGTCGGATAGGGTGCCGAGATGCCGGAGCACCTTGGCCGCTTCGAGCGCGAGGGGGCGGGCATGTACCGCTGCTTCCTGGGCTTTTTTCATTTTGACCGTGGAGATCAGCTCCATGGCCTTGGTGATTTTTCCGGTATTTTTTACGGATTTGATGCGCGCTTTGATTTCTTTGGATCCTGCCATATGAAGGGAATAATTGAAGGGAATTTCTAGTCGAGTGGAAGAAAATTGGATGGTGCGTCGTTGGTCGGGTAATTTTCGAATGATCGATCCATTTCTAGGAAGTCCGGAGACCGGGAAGCTTGCGAATCCACCAAGAGGTTGCCCGCGCGGTCTTTCAGCGATTTCCAAAAGACGGCGTGCCGTTCGGTGAATCGATCTCGCAGGGTTTCGCGTGTCGCTTTGCTGAGCTTCCTCGTACTTCGTTCCAGGATGTCCATTCCGTAAACGAGGGTTTCTTCTTCGACGTCAACCGCGAATTTGTAGGATTTCGAAAATGTGCTTACGCCTTCTTCCTCGGGCATTCCGGAAAGGATTTTGGCGAAGAGCCCAAGCCTTACGGAATCCAACGGGATGTTGCTCGAAAGATAGGTAAGGGCAAATTTCGTACCTTTGGACCAAGCGCCGCGATCCTTCCTGTCGTAACAGAGATACGAATTCGTAGAACAGTGATTCTGTTCGAACAAGCCGAGTTCGTAGAGCAGGAAGTCCGCTTTTTGAACGGAAATGTAGTTATCTTCCCTTTTGGTGATGATATTAAATATGCTGCCGAGCCGTTCCAGGAGCAAGCCGTTGTTTTTCGCATCGAAGATTACCCGCATCTTGGCATCCCCCTTGTTCAATCTCAGGTGCGTGCGCACGAGGTCGCGGATACCGCTGTCCTTTCTTCAAAGAATCCGACCTCCGTAGTTCTGCACCACTTCCAAGATTTTCCTATGGAGATAGTGGAGCTCGGCGGGAATCGGTTTCCCGTGGAAACGGTAATGGCAGTAGAGTATCAGGTCCGCGGCCTCCTTGTTTCTCATGAGGTGGTCCCGGATATCGTCGTCCGAATGCGAAATGATCAGCAGATGCTGGAGCACGCCGAGCTGCTCGTTCGCCGGTACTGATTCCAGAGCGGTTTTCGCCCGTTCCTTTACCTGGTCTACCATGATGAAGGTGGTCGGCTCGGCGGAAGTTTCCGGCGGGCGCTTTTTGAATTTGAATCGGCTTAACAGATTCATGTACGACTATTTAATGGATTTGAAAACGGTATTCAAAAGCGCCTTAGATTCTTCGTTCAAGTCTTTCGTATCCCGGATGGTTTGCAGCGTTTTTTCTTCTTTGTCAAGCGCTAGGTACAAATCTTTTTCGAAGGCCTTGATTTCGGAGATATCGAGCGCGTCGAGGGCTCCGACCGTTCCGGCATAGATGAGCGCGACCTGTTTTTCGAAAGGAATCGGTTCGTTGGTGCCCTGCTTGAGGATTTCCACCATCCGTTTCCCCCGTTCGAGCTGTTTCCGGGTGTCCGCATCGAGATCCGAAGCGAATTGGGAGAAGGCTTCGAGTTCCCGGAATTGCGCCAGGTCGAGTTTGAGCGTTCCTGAGACACGCTTCATGGCTTTGGTCTGCGCGGATCCGCCGACACGGGAGACGGAAAGCCCCACGTTGATCGCCGGCCGCACCCCGGAGTTGAAGAGGCTGGATTCGAGGAATATCTGTCCGTCGGTAATCGAGATGACGTTCGTCGGGATGTATGCGGATACGTCTCCGGCCTGAGTTTCGATGATCGGGAGCGCGGTGAGCGATCCGGCACCGAGGGCGTCGTTGAGTTTCGCGGAACGTTCGAGGAGCCGGGAGTGGAGGTAGAAAACGTCGCCGGGATACGCTTCGCGACCCGGTGGTCGCCGGAGGAGGAGGGACATTTCCCGGTACGCGTTCGCGTGCTTCGTGAGGTCGTCATAGATGATGAGCGCGTGCTCCCCCTTGAGCATGAAGTATTCCGCGATCGCGCACCCCGCGAACGGAGCGAGCCATTGCATGGAAGCCGGAGCCGAAGCGCCCGCCACGACGATGGTCGTATATTCCATGGACCCCGCTTTCTTGAGGTCTTCCGCGAGAGCGATAACTTTGGAGTCCTTCTGTCCGATCGCGACGTAGATGCACTTCACGTTCTTGCCTTTCTGGTTGAGAATCGTGTCGATGGCGATTTGGGTTTTGCCGGTTTGGCGGTCTCCGATGATGAGTTCCCGTTGTCCCCGGCCGATGGGCACGAGGGCGTCGATAGCCTTGATACCCGTGGCCATGGGTTCGTGAACCGATTTCCGGCTCATGACCCCCGATGCCACGCGTTCGGTAGGGAAGTGGTCGCTCGCCTGAATGGGGCCCTGTCCGTCAACGGGATTCCCAAGGGCGTCCACGATGCGTCCGAGTAGGGCGTCTCCGACCGGGACTTCGAGGATTTTCCCAGAAGTCTTGACGATGTCGCCTTCCTTGATGTTTCCGAATCCCGAAAGGACGACGATCCCGACCGAGTGTTCCTCCAGATTGAGGGCGACTCCGACGGCACCGGATTCGAAGTTGACGACTTCGTTGTAGGCGACTTCGCGGAGTCCTACGACCCGGGCGATTCCGTCTCCGAGATACACGACCACGCCGGAATTGGAACGTTCCGGAGTCATGCTCGCGCTGTCGATTTGGTTTTCTACGTCTTTGATGAGACGGTCAATGAGGTTCGTGGTCATACTAGTGTTTTATATTTTGAGTAAGGGTTGTGAATGATCCGTCATACAGCGTGTCTCCGATGAAAATCCGGATTCCCGCGATGAGTTTCGGGCTTTCGACGTAGGCGATTTCCGACGCGTCCGTAATGTCCAGCTTTTTCAAAAGTCCGTCCGCGGCGCTTTTTTCGGTGCCGACCGGCAATTCCACCCGGATACCCGTTTGGCTCAGCGTTTTCTTGCCGGCCTGTTTGCGGATGGCCCGCATCTGCCGGAGTTCGCGGAGCATGGTTTCGAGATCCTTCAAACTGGCTCCCTTGAAGTGGGGGGCAAGAATGCTGGATGGATTGGAAGAATCCCGGATAGTCGCGAACTTTTCGCCATTTTCTCCGTCCTTCGTTCACCGTACGGGGGTACGGCTCACTTCAGTGCTCGAAATTGGATTCGAATTTCATCGATTCTTCGGTATTCCGGGATTTTTGGAATCTTTGGTCATGTAAAATTCTGATTAGATCTGCTTGGCGAATTGCTCCAGGAGTTCCACGTTCTTTTTTGAATCCCCGAAGAGTTTGGTGTTGAGGGAAATGGCGACCCCGAGGATCCGGGTCCGCATTTCTTTCTCGAGAGAAAGCCGCTCGGAGGCGATTTCCTCGAGCGCTTGTTTTTTGATGCCGGCAGCTTCGTCGCCGGCTTTCGAAAGGGCGATCGAGGTTTCTCGTTTGGCGAGTTCCCGCGCGTTCTTCCGGATTTCGTTCGCTTCGGTTTTGGCAGCGCTTGTCATTTTTTTCGCTTCCGTTTTTGCCTGCTCTACTACGAGGGTGGCATCGGCGGTTTTCGCTTCGAGGTCGGCCCGCTTGAGTATCTCGCCGTCGATGTGCGCGAGATACGGAATAAAGACGAACCTTCGGAGCACGTAGATGATTATGGCAATATTAACCGCTTGGATCAGAAGGGAACTCAGGTCAATGATTTCCATATGGTACTACTTGTTAAAAACTGGAAGGAAAAGAGCTGCAAAGGCGAGAAGTCCCGGAACTTCACACAGCGCGATAGCCGTTAGCATTTTCGCGTTGATGTCGTTGGAAGCAGCTGGATTACGTCCGATGGCTTGCATAGCTCCCATACCGATAAGACCGATACCGACCCCGGAACCGATGACTCAAATAAGCGCTAGTGGTAGGAATTGTGATCCCATAAAAATGAAAAAAAGAAATAAACCCTGCTCAAAATCAGGAGTGAAAAGCCGTTAGCTCCTCGCTCCCAGCGTCGAGCTAATGATGCACGTCAAGAGATTCCTTGATATAAAGCCCGGAAAGCGTCATGAAGATATACGCTTGCAGGAATGCTACCAGGAGTTCGAAGAACCAGAAGGGGAGCGTCAGGAATTTGCCGATGTGATATCCCGGTATGAGCGTGCCCATATAGGTCATGACCGCGATCAGGATAATCCCTACGAAAATATTCAGGAACAGCCGCAGGGAGAGCGATCCGATCCGGATGAATTCCCCGAAGAAGTGGAGCCAGCCGATGAACACGCTCACGATTTTTTCCGCGATGGAATGGCCCTCGAAGTTGAACAGGTAGTGGCGGTAGTGATTGACGAACCCCCGTCAGTATACTCCCGTCGCCTGTGCCACGAGAATGATGGTCGTGGAAAGCACGAGCGTCGTATTGAGGTCGGAGTTGATCGGCCTCAGGTAGTGTTCCGCAATCGGGAAGGACAGGTTGATCACGTCGACCATGAGCCCGAACAGGTTCGCGAAGAAGATGAACACGAAAAAACCCGCGACCAGCCACAGGTAGCGCCGAGCCGCCTTGCTATCGCCGAGGAGTTCCAGAAAGAACACGTCGAGACGGTTCACGAGGTCGATGCCGACGGCTTTGAGCTTCGGGGACCGGTCGGTGGTAGCCGCCCGGTAGAAGAGCGCCACGACGGCGAAGAGCGCCGCCATGAAAATCCAGGTCGTAAATACCGTCGTGATGATTTCGTTCCCGAAAATTTCGAAACCGGCGATGCCGTGCCCCCGGATGGCGGGGATTACGGGTCCGATAGTTTCCGCGGCGGGGGCTGCGGTATTGGCGAAAGCGGTGGAAAAGAAAAGCGACATGAAATGATTTTTCGTAAAATTCGCGAAGATTATATTAAATCTATTCTTAAAATCAAAAGAAGATTATGCACATTTTGAAATTTCTCCGTTTGGAACCTTTTCTGGCGGATGTCGCCCATCTAAATATCCTCTTTCAGCGCCCGCATCTTGAGGTTGGATATTTCCAGGACCTGACGGTATTCGACGCCCCTCATTTTTTCTTTCAGCTCCTTCATTTCGTGCAGGTAGGCGATCTTGTTCTTCAGTTCCAGGTAATTTTTGCTATATTTCTTGAACGTGATGAGACGTACGAAAAACGCGATGCCGAGTATGACCGTGAATATGGCGAATATCTCGTTGCCGGTACTCATGAAAAAATTATAGATCGCGTGGAAGAAAATCGAGAGGGAAAATCCCGTTACGAGGTATTTCACGGCATAATACCGGGAAATCGAGTGGATGTGGATGAACGGGAATTTCTTGAGCCGCTTGAGGAGCTTGGTGGTTTTCGATATTTCCAGGTTGTCGATGAGCTCGAATTTCATGAACAGCGCTTTTCCAAAGTAGTACCCGACGACGGCGGAGAAGAAAATGTGAGAAAGCGTCGAAATGACCGTACGTACCAGGGTAATCGTGAGAATATCGGTGTTCGCGTCCCGGTGCAGGAAGTAAATGTAGGCGCCGGTTTCGAAAAACGCGAATCCGATGGCCACGTAGGTGATGGCGAAAATGCAGGTGACGACGCTCTTGAGAAGGCCCAGCCGGTTGGCAATCGTTTTGAAAAAATAGAATTTGCCGAATTCTTCCAGTGCCGCGGGGATAATGAGGGAGAAAAACAGCGCGAACAGCCCCATGCCGCCAATCCGTATGCCGCTGGAATTGAAGCTCGTTTCCACGCTCTTCACGAAATTGTTCACTTCCAGGTTTCCCTTCACGAAAAAGAGATTGATGTCGATTTCCTTGCCGAACGAAATGTACACCGTTTGGAGTATCCCCAGCAAAAAACCCCCTCAGAGAACGAGGAGGAAGATTTGCTTGTACGAGAAGCCCTTGAGAAAAAGAACCAGTCCTACGAAAGATACCAAAAGGATAATGTAGGGCAAAACGGTATCCATTGTCGGTATTCGGTTGAATTAGTTGGTTTCGTCCGTGAGAGCGTTGAGTTTTTTAATGACTTCTTCCACGTCTTTCGCGTTGGCTCCGGATCCGGTCGGTGCTACGACATTGTTGGTTGCCACAACGGGAACCGCATCGGTTTTTTTCATCTTCGAGAGAAAGAGCCCGGTTGCGCCTCCGGCCAAGACGGCTCCGATAAGTACGATGACGAATTTGTTTTTGAGGAATTCCATAAGGGGATGGGTTAAAAATACTTCCGTCTGCTTCCCGTACATATTAACCGTTTTTTTCGGAATTTGCAAAGTATTTTTTTCTTCTCATTGCGGCAAGCCCTACGAGAAGGGAAAGGATGCCCGTCACAATCATCCAGGAAGGCCCGGTTTGCACGTTGGTACTGGGAGAAAAATCGACCGACTCCGTTCCGTCGGAACACACGGCCTTGACGGTAAATTCGTCATAGCGAACCGATCCGTCCGAGACGTGGATGGTATACGAAGTATTCTGGGTGCCTTCGACGAACACGTAGTTGCCGTTCGAATTCTTTTTGTAGACCTTGTACTGCGTCGCTTCCGGGATCGAATCCCACGAGAGGATATTCTTGCCCGGCAGGGAATTCAGCTTGATGCCGGAAACGGTCGGTATGGTGCATTTTCCCGCGGACATAAGCGACAGATCGGCCGTGAACGGCTGGGAAACCACCCCGTCCATGGGTTCGTCTTTGGCGTTCAGTCCCGCGATGGATACCGTGTATTTGGATACGGCAAGGTCGGGAATGTACCAAACGTAGTCGCTTCCGTTTTTTTTGATATTTTCCTTCGCGTAGGTTCGGGTTTTGAAACGGCTACCGGACTGGTCAATATAGTTGAATTCGAATTTGCGGATTTCGGTGGTTTCGTTGTTTACGCGGAAGGTAAACGTCGCCTTCTTGACTCCCGCTTCCACTTTGACGATCGTGAAAGTCGGAGTGACGACAGGCGTTATGGGCGTGGTCGTAACTGGAGGGACCGTTACCGGCGGGGTCGTTACGGGATTCTGATTGGTGATCGGCGGGGTCGTGACCGTCGTGGTCCCGGTATTCGTCACGGTTACCGGAGGAGGATTGCTCACCGCCGGCTTGGAGACGGTAATGCTCGCTTGACCTGTAATGCTCGCTTGGCCCTTGTCGGTCGCGGTCACGGCAAAGGTTCCCGGCTTGGAAAAGGTCAACCCGATGGTAAAGGTTTTCTTTCCGAGGTCGGTGGAATTGAACGTGTATCCGCTGACGTATGGTACGGTCGCGGCGGAATCGTTTTCCACGCGCATGACGACGGTGCCCCGATAGCCGGACGCTATGCCGTTGTTCTTGTTTCGGGCCTGGATGGTGATATTGATATTCTCTCAGACGACGCCGGTTTTGCTCATGACGATTTCGAGATGGTCGGCTTCGGTGGCTGCGGGAGTCGTGGTCGCAGTGCCTGTGGTTGCGGTGCTGCCGGGATTTGTCCCGGTGCTGCCGGTGCTGCCGGTATTCGCTCCGGTACTGCCGGTAGTAGTCGAACCGGTAGAGGCGGTGCTGCCGGTGGTCCCCGTATTGGTTGTCGTTCCCGTGGTTGCCGTGCCGGTCGAAGTCGCAGTCCCGGTGCCGGTGCCGGCATCGTCTCCGGCGAGTGCTTTGAGTATGCCCTGGAGTATGGCCGGATCAGGTTCGGCACGCGCCTCGTTTGCCAATGCGAAAAAAAGCGCAACGGCGGCAAAGAGGGTCGCAAAAACGCACTTTTTCGCAAAGGAACTTATAAAGGTGCCTTTCCGAGCGTTCTTTTCCCCGGGTGATTCGAGCGGTTCTATTCCATGCTGAGACATGCGTTCGTATTTAATTACCCATGCGTTGAAGCACGAGCTTCGGAGGCTCGCATGGGCGTACTAAAAATGAGAATACCATTTTTCCGGACAAAAGCAAATAAAACGGGGTTGGGCAGGAGCGGATCGATTTTCCCATTTTACCTAAGCGAATCACGTTTACTTCGCATACCTCGGGTATTCCAGCCATACTCCGGAAAAACTCGTTTTGTATTCAATGAGAAATGCCTCCCATAACGCCTGCTTCGTTTCATCCCGATAAGGAGGCCACACGTTGAAGCCAATGGGCTCCAAGCCATTCTTTTTCAAAAAAACCAGAGCGGCAGCTCTCTGCTGGGCACCGTATTCCTCATTCGCGCTATTCAGCTTCGCCAAGTCTTCAGCGCTATAAGTCGGAGCCCAATTCTTAATAAGGGTACTGTAATAATACTCCTTTGGCGCAATCCAAATCTGCCCGGGCCGTAGGTTCGTATCATAATTCGATCCGGTGTACGGTATGAGGTTTCGACGAGGAAATACAGAGAGTGGTCGATTATATCAACAGCCGGCCCAGGAAAATACTCGGGTACCGGACGCCGAAGGAAGTATTCGACGAAGAAATCGGTCTATTGTCTATCGGAAATTAAAATTGCACTTGGTAATTGATGACAGCAGTTGAAATTGGCAAAAAGTTTTTTGTATTTTTATAAACTCCTCGTACTATCAGATTTTTAATCATACGAAATATGGAAAATCCCGCGGGTTACGAAGAAAGAATAAAGAAAGTCCTGAAGGATTTCGAATCGAAAATCGGCGAAATCGCGCCGGAGGTCCAATCCCGGGTGCGCCTTCTCCTCGAAAAGGAGTTGCCGGAAATATCTTTACAAAAGGCCGTATTCCTCGAAACGGAGGTTTTTTCTGCGGATCTCCGGGTCGCGATGGTCGAATACGTGCGCCGCGTGCTGAACGTTTTTTATGAATCGGTAAGCATCGTGGATCCTTCGCTCAAGCACATTGAGGATTTCCGCACGATGCACGTGGAGATCTGCAAGTCGTTCATGTATGACATGCAGATACTTCCGGCGTTCCGGTGACTTGATCATCAGGAACATAAGAGCATCGTCATAGAGGGGGTGCCGAAAGCGGCGAAATAGCCTCAAAATATCGAAATAAGGCCAAATCAGCCTCCCGTGATTTTTACGTCGCTACGGGCGGGGGTATTTTTTCACTTATACGATATACGATCCAATCCGTACCGGATCAGCTTGAAAAAGGATCCTATGCTTTCATTGGTAAAGCTCTCCGGAAGCTCGGCGTTTCCCGGCGAGGCTCCGAATTTGTGACGTGAAAAACCGGGAAACCAGATTTGGTTAGGTATGCATCCCCGCGCTGGCCTTCCGTACGAGCGCGTAATTTCCCATGTCTTTGGGCAGGGGAATCCACACGTCGAAGCTCCCGCCGTGCGCGCTCGCAAGGCTTTCGCCCGCTTCGTTCCGGATTTCCGAGAGTTTCGTTTCCACGGAATCCGTCGGGGAAATGATCCGGAGCGTGTCGCCGACGTCGAACCGGTTCTTGACCGTGAGGCGGGCCATTCCCGTCGCCGCGTCATAGGACTGGACTATGCCGAGAAAATCCTCTTCCTTGAGTTCCGCGTTCTTTTCGTAGTAGATGCCCTTGGCTCCCGGGTCGCCCACGAGGAATCCGGGGGTGTAGCCTCGGTTGGAAATCGCGAAGATTTCTCGGGACAGCGCGACGTCGTCGTACGCTTCCCCTCGTTCGACCGCGTCGATGGCCGATCGGTAGGCCCGCCCGACGCCGGCGAGGTAGTTGAGGGTTTTGCTCCGGCCTTCCACCTTGAAGCTGATGACCCCGGCCTCCATGAGTTCCCTGATGTATCCGAGCAGGCACATGTCGCGGGAATTCATGATGTAGGTCCCGTATTCGTCTTCGTCGATCGGGAGCATTTCGCCCTTCCGCTCGCGTTCTTCGAGATAGAATTCGCCGGTGAGTTCCTCATAGTCTTCCGGTCTTCCGGTGCGGTCGTAGAGTTCTTCGGGAGAAGCGTCCTTTCGGAACACCTTGTATTCCCATCGGCAGGAGTGGGCACAGGTGCCCTGGTTCGGGTCCCGGTGCGCGAAGTAGTTGGAGAGCAGGCACCGTCCGGAATACGCCATGCAAATCGAACCGTGCACGAAGAATTCCAACTCCATGTCGGGGCATTCCGCGTGGATTTCCTGGATTTCCCGGAGCGCGAGTTCCCGGCTGAGGATGATCCGCTTCACGCCGATCTGCTGCCAGAATTTTACCTGGGCCCAGTTGGTGTTGTTCGCCTGGACGCTCAGGTGGATTTCCGCGTCGGGGAATTGCTGCCGAACGAGATTGATAAGACCCGGATCCGACATGATGTAGGCGTCGGGCTTCATTTCGTTCATTTTTTCGAAGGCCTTCATGAACGGTTTGATCTTCAGGTTGTGCGCGTAGATGTTCGCAGTGAAGTAGATTTTCTTGCCGCGTTCGTGGCAATAGGTTACGGCTTCGGCAAGGGTTTCCCAGGTGAATTGGTTTTCCCGGGCGCGAAGGGAAAACATCGGGACTCCGGCATAGACGGCGTCCGCGCCGTACGCGATGGCGTATTTCATTTTTTCAAAGTTCCCGGCAGGGAGGAGGAGTTCGAGCTTGTTGGTCATGGGTATGGTGGGAAATAAAAAATACGGGGCGCTCTCGGAGGGCCTCGTATGTCGAACCGTTTATACGGTTTTGTGGACAGGGGAGTGCGGCTCGCGCATATAATAGATATATGCTTCCGTAGGTGAAGTTACGGAAAAGAGGGATTCTGGAGCTTGTGCACTACCCGCTGGCGAATTGGGTGGGAGTATAGGGGGATTGGGTGGGAAGGCAAATTTTCGTGGGGGAATTATTTGCAGAGGGCATAATTGAAAGGTTCCGCTAATGGGTATTTCTAAGGTCAAACATTGGTTGAAGGAAATTGGCGTGTATTTCATGGCCAAATGATACGTACGGCGCCTCCTCATCAATTTGTTCCTACGCTACCATTGGATCAGCATCAGGCTCATCAGTATCCTCCGCCAATACCATAGTATGATCAGTTCCCTCATCCGCTTCATCAGTTCCCTCATGCGTTAAATGAGGCTCAGCTTGTTCATTCTCAATACAGTCATACTCATCATCAGGAATGATAGGCCCAGTTTCCGTATTTTTCGGGAATTACGGAGTAATACGCGTGAAATCCAATTTTCCAATCCGCTATTACAACTTGGTAATGGTTACTTGACCTTGTCCGTTGTTCGAGCAAGAGACTTCGACTTTGTTGATACCAGAATTGAAGGATCAGCCACCCGCGCCGCTTCAAGAATTGTATGTAAAGCTCCCGTTGTAGACTCCGCCTCCTCCGCTGTATCATCCGCCGCCGCCGCTTCACCACGAAGTGGTTGCCCCGCCTCCTCAGAATCATCCGACCCAACTCCAAGCTCCTCCAATGCCGCCGTTGACGAAGCTCTGCGGCAACGTAGAAGATCATTTTCCATTGCCGTACATGCCAGCTCCTCATTGGGTATTGCTGGAAGTGTAATTTCATCCTGCTCCTCCTCATACTGCCACTGCCGTGCCGTACGAATTGTTATATCACCGTCATCCCATGGTGGTGGTTCGTCAGCAAGACTCTCAGCTATTGGCATCGCTGTAGCCCCCGCCTCCCCCGCCGGCTACGACCAGGGGCTGATTGTCGATGGTGGTAACGAAGCTTCCGCCATTGCCTTCCGTACTGGAACTGGAATCGTTAGTTCACAATTGCCCTACGAGAATCCGGATTTTCTGATTCTTATTTAAGTACACATCCCCCTCGATCTTCGCTCATCTTCCGCCATGGCTGGCGACTCCGGCTCACAGTGCGGAAACCTTGTACATTCCCGACGACGGTACCGTCCATTCCTGGATCCCGTTCGTCGCCATGGCCAGGTACGTGCCCTTCCAAGCCGTGACTTCCGCCCCGGTATAGCTGCTTTGGCATGTCGCGAGGCTTGGCCCGTCCCGCCCGGTCGTACCGCAGTTCGTGAACGCGTGGCTCGTGAACGCGTACAGCGGAGTCTCCGCAACCGGATCGGACACCTTGGCAATCGTGACGTATCCGTGTCCGTTGTTGAAACAGGAAACTTCCACGCGGTTGATCCCGGTGTTGTAGGAACCCCCTCCGGCGCCGGAAGCGTAGGGTCAGCCGTTTCCCGCGTTATAGCTCGCTCCTCCTCCGCTGTATCCTCCTCCGCCTGCGCCGCCCCAGGAATCCGTGCCTCCACCGCCACCGAATCCTCCCCAATAGCTTCCTCAGTGTCCTCCGACTCATCCGTTCACGAAACTCTGTGGCAGCGTCGAAGAACCGTTTCCGTTGCCGGTAAGCCCGGCCCCTCATTGGGAATAGCTGTTTATGTAGTTCCCGCCTCCGCCGTCCGTTCCTCCGGCCGCGCTGAAATACCAGGGATTCCAAGAATTTCCGCCGTTCCTCGTGACCCTTCCGCAGGATTCGTATGAATTGGAGTCCTGATATCCCGCACCGCCCCCGCCCGCGATCATGATCGGCTGGTTGTCGATGGTGGTGACGAACGTGCCTCCGTGTCCGCCCAAATTGCTGGACGATCCGGGGTATCCCTGCTGTCCTGCCAATATCCTTATCTTCTGTCATCTCGTCAGCGTCACATCCCCTTCGATCTTCGCGCCGTTTCCCCCATGGGATGACCTTCCCGCCCCGACCGCCGTAACCTTGTACGTGCCGGTAATAGGCACCGTCCATTCCTGGATCCCGTTCGTCGCCATGTTCAAGTAGTTGTTCGTCGTGTCCTGGGCCCAGGCGACCCCGCCCCCGTAGGAGGACCGGCACGTAGAAAGCGCCGGCCCGGTCGACCCGGTCGTCCCGCACGTGGTGAACGTATGGCTCGTGAACGCGAAGAGCGGAGGCTGGGCCGTGCAGCTCGCGGCGGTCGCCCCGCTTACGCACGTCCAGTTCCACGGCCCGGTTCCGGCGACGGATCCGGAGAGCGTGCCGTTCGAACAGGTCGCGGCTCCCGCTGCCGGAGCCGAAGCCACCGTGGTCCCGTTCGCGGTCCCGCAGGCCGCCCCGTTCCCGCCCCCGCTCGTCCCGACGCTTCCCCCGAACTGCGCGATGACCACGCTCGTCCCGAATTCCTTGAGGGAGCCGGTGGCGGTCCCGAGGAGCGCCGCTACGCCCTGGTTCGACCGGATGTCGCTCGCGGCGTAGATCGCCTTCAGGGCCGCCATCATGTTCGTGATCTCGGAATTGGCGTCGGATCCCGGGAGCTTCGACCCGGTGAACACCGCCTGCCCCGGCGCGAACGTGCTCCCGCCCCGGAGGGCCTTCCCGTTGAAGACGAGCGTCCCGGAGAGCGAGCCTATCGCGACGGGCGTCCCGGAGCTCCCGCTGCTCGTGAGGATGCTCGGCACCGCGAGGACGTAGGTCGTGCTCCCGGTGACCGCCTTCGCGACGAGCCCCCCGAAGTTCCCCCG
>CAIVSN010000007.1 GCA_903908595.1 uncultured bacterium | reverse complement strand
CCCCCGGTCAGGAATTTCCAGAAATTCGCGAGGACTCAGAAAATCCCGAAAATCCCCTGGGTCTTGAGCGGTTCGAGCACCTTTTCCAACGCGGCCATGCCGCTGTATTCGCGGATTTTCTGGCCGGCCTCGTTCGTTTTTTCGATGATGCCTTCGGCGAGCTTTTTCACTTCCTTCATATCCCCGGTCTTGACGGCTTCGACGACCTTGGCTCCGGCTTCTTGGGCTTGGGCTATGGTACCGCGAGCTACGTCGCCGATTTTTCCCGCTCCGGTTTTGAGGGTGTTGTCCACGGATAGGCCTTCGTACGCCTTCATTACGGTACTACCGGCACCGGTCATCCGTTCCATCAGGGCTTTCGTATCCGTTTGTTCCGCTGAAGTCATCCCGATTTTGAGATTGTTGAACGCGTCGCGGGCATCGAGCTTGCTCACGGAAACTTCCTGGAGGCGGGAAAGGAGCACGTCGGCCTTCTTTCGATCCTCGGGATCGACGATTTTTTCCATGCCTTTCTTGAGCTCATCGAGGGCTTGACGGGTGGAGGGAAGCTTGTCCGAGGCAGCAGACAAGGCATCGGCGCTTACCGGGGCTCCGGACGGAACGGCGGGTTTTTCGATTGATGGAGTCATGGGGAATTCGTAATGGCTTGGGGCGATTTTACCGTATTGTTCGGGGATTTGCAAAAAGTGCTACCTCGGAAGTCGGATAGCCGGCGATATTCTTGACTCTGAAGGTTGTATCGGAAAAACCGCTTCGGAAGGAGCGGGATGGGTAAGTCTTTAAGCAAAAATAACTTACACTTTCCCATCGTATGCATGAGCATCAGCCATCGTTGCCTCATACTTGTGGAGCCCGCCCCACTGCATAAGAGTCGCCTTGCCTGATGCCTCATGCATACGTGGCAAAGTTGCAACTTATTTTTGCCTAAAGACTAAGTTACGCAGATTTTTTTTCTGCCTGTTTCTCATCAAACGATTTTCGATCGAGTATGTCGACGCCTATCCCGAGTTTGGTCAATTCCTCGGTAAAAAACGAGTGTTTTTGATTCAAAGCGGTACCCCATTTCTTCGCATCCTCCGGAGTTTCTACGACCAACGTGTACATTCCGTCTTCGCTCAAATCGGATTTTGCCTGGGGAAGCGACGTCTCTTTGTCAAAAACCGCATGCGAAAGGGAATCGGCAAGCGATTTCCGTTGATGGAGGTTCATTTTGGCAAACTCGTCTTTTGCCTTTTCGGTAATATCTCCGGTGGTTTTATCCAAATACCCGTCTTTTTCCAGCGTTTCGAGATAGTCTTCATTGGATTTCGCATACGCGTATCCCCCGATTCACAAAGCCACGATGAAAGCGGCTACTTTTCAGGGTCTTCCTGCTTTTACCAATGCTTTTTCCAATTTTACTGCCCATTCCGGATTGAGGATTCTCGAAGTCGCCCTCGTGATGGCCGTACCGGTACGGACGGCGCCACGCACGGTTCGCAGCACGTCCCTCGGGCGTTCCAGCATAAAATTCGCGAGTTTTCCCGTTCTCAGGGCATTGGCAAGAAGTATCCCGTCAAGCGTGAGCATGCCGAAGGCCGCCACCCCCATTCCGACATTTTCGATCTGCCCCTCCTTCGTCACCCTCGGCGCCGTGTCGGGATCGGTCAGCAGCATGATCGGTCACACGATGGGTATCAGGGTCGTGGCCGCCACGGTTCCAAAATTCTTCCATTTTTCCGAAGTCGTGAGCGTGCGGGCATCCTGCGTTGCCAAATCCACCCCGCCGATTACCAGGCTCACGGCCGGAAGGGACCGCAACAGTTCCGAAAGGAAATTCCCGCCGCTCGCCCCGAGCTGTCGGAGCGTGTTGGTTGCCGAATCGATATCCTTGAAGTACAGGAGCGTTTTGTCCGCGTGGCGGGAAAGCGTGAGGATTTTCAACGAACTTCCCAATTCCTTCAATTTGCTTATGGCATCGCCCTTCATGAGGCTCAATTGGAAACGTTTCGCGTCCTGGAGATGGTCGATGAAATCCCCTCCCGCGCCCGCGGCGGTTCCGAACGCCCGCCCCGGAAGCCGGGAAAGCGCGGACGCGTTCACTCCTTCCGCCGACATTTTGGTGGCCAAAAAACCCCGGACGTTGCTCGAATTTTTCAGGATATCGGCTTCGGCGATGCCCAATGCCGAATATGCCGGAGTTTTCAGGAGCTTGGCGATTTTGGCGGCATCGTTCTCTCATTCCTGCGCCAGAGAAAGGACGAGCCAGTTCTTCTTCATGATATCGAGCTCGTTCCGGATGGTCTGGGCCAGTTCCGGCTTGAACTTCGAATTCCCGGAGAACGCTCCTTCGAGCCGGGCCACTTCGCCGGCCAGTTTGTCATATTTTTTTCAGATCACGTTTTTGAAATCCTTCAATCCGTCTCCCCCATGGGAATTGTCGAGCGCCATGTAAAAAGCGGAATACGCACCCCCTACCGCCGCGCCGGCAATGCTCGCGAAGAGGCCGTTGACCCGGTACATCTGCATCAGGAGCATATCCTGGGCAATCGGATCGTCCTTCATGCCTTGAATTTTCGAAACCAGGGAATCGGAAGTGAAGGTCATGGTTGGAGGCTCGACCCCCTTAATCCGGTTGAAAACCATCGAAAGATTGTACTCGTAGACGTCCATCCCTTCCGAAACGGTCTTCTTTGCCACGCTCCAGGCGAAACGGTGAAACGGCACGACCCGGAACATGATTCCGAGCATTTCCGTATTCCCGAGCATAAGCTCCGTCAGGAACGTGGAGGCATCCGACATGGAGGCGGCGGTGGATTCGCTCGGGTTTTCCATCCTGGCCCGGAGTTTGGCAATGGTATCCTGCCCGAAATGCATTTTTTTGAGCCCGTCCCGCACCAGGGCAATCTGATCGTCGGACAGGTTCCCGCCGGAGTAGAATTCGTCGGCGATTTTCTTCGCGACCGGTCCGACCTGGGTTTCGATCCATTTGTCCTTCGCGACCGGATCCAAGAGGATTTCCGGATCCCAGGGAAGTTTCGCTTTGAGCTGATCCAGCCATTCCTTTTGCTCGGGGGTAAGTTTTTCCCGTATTCGCGAAAGCGCCGCCAGACTGGCGCGGCACTTCGAAATGGCTTCGTTGTACTTTTTCCCGGTAGCGTTCTTCGGGATTTCGGAAAACTCGGCGAAGGCGCTTTTCGCGTTGGCGATGAGTTGGGAAAAGTCTTCTCGTGCGGATTCGATTTGTCCCGCCGCCGACTGGGCCGTAGCAGTACCCGCCGCGACCGCGCCGGCGGCTTGGGACTGAGCCCCGTCCAACATCTCCGACCACTTCATTCCCCCGGTCAGGAATTTCCAGAAATTCGCGAGGACTCAGAAAATCCCGAAAATCCCCTGGGTCTTGAGCGGTTCGAGCACCTTTTCCAACGCGGCCATGCCGCTGTATTCGCGGATTTTCTGGCCGGCCTCGTTCGTTTTT
>CAIVSN010000006.1 GCA_903908595.1 uncultured bacterium | reverse complement strand
CGTATTCTCCACAGCTTCAACCGACAGAATGCGCTTGGCCACTTTTACGAGAAGCGGTAGCGAATAAAAACTTTCCTTCACTCGCGGCATTATCCGAGAAAATTTCAGAGCGATGTCGATGGCTCATGAGCCATCCAGAAATCCTCATATGACGTATCGGGTTTGATTGGATTCAACAGATTACAAAACGACAGGAATTAAATTAACTTGGTATTAGTGGCATTCAAATGGGATCGATTGGACTCGAGCTTATTTTCGACATTGCCAACCGGCGGCATTTTCATAAAATTGCCCATGAAACCTTTTTTCCGGCTACAAATTGCCAAAACCACATGTGAAATAATATAGAAAAGCAAAACTTGGTAAATTTTCTGCTTAAAAAGGGTCATATCGGTGAAGCTTCAAACTGCATCGAAGTGAACGAGAGTTGCGGAAACCAAGCTTTTTCCACGGAAGAAATGTTTGTCAAGGTAAGCCCGGATGCCGATAATTTGCGGACGGAGTACGACAGTTTGGCGGTATTCGATAGCGTGTACTTCCCCAAGGCTTTATTTTATGAACAAATTTCCGATGCGTCCGATACGTATTTCGTTCTCTGAATTTCGAGGATTGCCGGGAAAACTTTGGAACATTCCTGGGGGCGGATGAATGTCATGGAAAAGAACGGCCTGGTAACGGATGTGATACGGTGCATGAAATACGTACACGGTTTTGAATCCGGAAATTGAATCCGGAACGTCTGCGACCGTTGGAATAATGTGATCAATCAATGAAAATATTCGGCCAATCCTCATCTAGATGTGGCATCATTACGCCATTCGATCGATACCGTCAATCTTTTCTTGGAAAAAATACGAAGCGAGGCGAAGTACCTGATTCACCTGGATATTTGGTATAAGAACATTCTTGTGGAAAACCATAGGCTTTCTGGAATCATCGATTTCGAAATGAGCTGCCTTGCCCCGATACGATTCGAATACTATGGATTGCTGCTGACGAATTATACCCAACGGGAATTGGTTTTCGAGATTATAAAAAATAGTGTGTAAACTCAAAAAATCAAGATACTCACGCCATCTGACTTTTTCATTTTTTACCCCTATCTTTTCTCCCATGAAACAAGCTATCGCAAACCCCTCTCAAAAACGCCCTCAAAATCACCCGGATACCACTCTTCCATTCAAATACGACAAAGATACCATGAGCGGACTGAGTATAGACGAGATCGTCTCAAAAATGGGTACCTACGACGAACTGCGGGGATTCCTGAAAGACTTTACCGGTCCCCTCATCGAAAAGATGCTCCAGGCGGAGATGGATGCCCATCTCGGATACCCAAAGCATGCCACGAGCGGGTACAACACCGGCAACTCCCGCAACGGGGTATACGCCAAGAACATCCTCACCGGGCAGGGAATCACAAAAATTGAAGTCCCGAGAGACCGCAATGGGGAATTCGAGCCGCAGATCATGCCCAAGTTCCAGACCAGGACCCTCGAGATAGAAGACAAGATAATAAACATGTACGCGCTCGGGCTTACCACCGGGGACATACAGGCCCACCTGCGCGACATCTACGGGGCCGACGTCAGCCGGGACCTCGTCAGCAACATCACGGACAAAATCCTTCCGGACATCGTCGAATGGCAAGGGAGGGCGCTGAACGCTTTCTACCCCATCATCTATCTCGACGCGGTACACTTCAAGATACGGGAGAATTCCAAGGTGGAATCCAAGGGCGTGTACTTCGTGCTCTGAATCGATGAGAAGGGCATGAAGGAAGTGCTCGGATTCTACGTCGGCGATGCCGAATCCTCCTCGTTCTGGCAACAGGTGTGCAACAACCTCGGCAGCCGGTGAGTGAAAGACATCTGCATCGCTTGCATAGACGGGCTTTCCGGATTCGCCACCGCCATCCGGAACATCTTTCCGGACGTGGCAATACAGCGGTGCGTCATCCATCAGATACGCTACTCCATACAGTACGTGAGCAGCAAGGATTCGGACGAGTTCATGTCGGACCTCAAGGGCATCTACCAGGCCACCACCCTCGAGATCGCGGAAGAAAACCTGGCCAAGCTCGAAACGAAATGGTGAAAGACCTATCCCATCAGCGTACGAAGCTGGAGAAATAACTGGAGCGACCTCTCGACCTATTTCCAATACTCCCAGGATCTGCGCAGGATCATCTATACCACCAATACCATCGAAGGATTCAACCGCCAGATACGCAAGGCCACGAAGACGCGCCAGATGTTCAAGACGAAAGCGTCCCTGGAAAAAGTGCTCTACCTCGCTACCAGGAACATTACTGGAAAATGGGGCAAACCAGTGGCGAACTGGGGAAAAATCCTCGGACAATTCGAAGCGTTCTTCCCCGAAAAGATGGAGAAGTACCTCCGGTAAATCGCATCCCGGTCCCGTTCTTTAACATTCGCCAACAAATAATTACCAAAAACAAAAATTCTGTATACAATTTCCTCAGAAAAAGCATACGGAAATATCTGACTTTAGATTGAGTTTACACAAACTAGATTATATTCCCTTATAATAGGCTTTCAAACGGTTCCAGCAATAGAAACAAATAATTCTCACGGTTCGATCTGGACGCTCAAAGATTGTCATAATGCTGATAATCTTTGAGATGCTTCGGTTAAATACCTTTCGCTTCCTGATACATCGGAAATTCGCACCCAACTATACTCTCAATTTTTATCAAAATAAATGGGGTCATCTATCGGTCGGGGAGATGCTCAACGCTTTACTTGTGAAAATGTCTTTATTCGTCTAATTTCCCACCCCTTCGGCATCTTCCCAATCCACTCAACCCCGCTATCTTTCATCTCCGCATTCGGATCCAAGCCTTTCGTGATAGCGTTGTTGATGAGTGCGGTGCGGTGTTCCGAAAGCAGGTCTATCTGGATGCGTTTCTTCGCGATGGCTTCATCGAGCAATGTGGTTTTTTCGTCGAGATATACTACCATTTTCGCCTGAACTTCTTCTGATGGGAAAGGGAGGGCTATGTTTCCTATACTTTCCGTATTAAGATTGAGTTGCGTGCCTAACTTGCCAAGCCCTTTGTATGCTTCTCAACCAGTAAATATCCAATATAGTAGGTCCTTGTTGTATTTGAGATTTTTGAAATATACAAACCCATCGTGAATACAACATTTTACTCCGCTAATAATCGGCTTTCCAACAGTTCCAGCAATAGATACAAACAATTCTCACGGTTCAATTTCTACGCTCAAAGACTGTCATAGTTTTGATAGTTTTTGAGATGCTTCAATCAAATATCTTTCGCTTGCCGATACGTCGGCAATACGAACCCAGCTATATATTCAGTTTTCATCAAAATAAATAGGATCATCTATTGGTCGTGGCGAGGCTCAACGTTTCACTTGTGAAAACGTTTTAATTCGTCTAATTTCCCATCCCTCGGGAATATCCCCAATCCAATCAAAGTTGGTAGGCTTGTATTTGGTATAGCGGAGATGCGTTTTTGAGAGTTGGAACATTTCGTGAATGGATGAAGATGGTTTTTTGCTTTTTCGGAGGTTTCCCTATGAGGGCCTGATTTTTTTGACAAATAGCATGAAAAAATTATACTGTTCCCGTCCAATTATGTTGGACTTCAATTTTGGGAAACCCCACTGATTCCGTCTTCGGATGGATGACTATGCGAGAAGCGATAGAAAGACCCCGTCGCTTTTTTTATGTCTTCGAACTCGCCACGCGTGAGCGTTATCATACGGCTTTCAAAACGATTGACGTTCATAGTTCGTATCTGATGGAGGAGAAAGGTTTGAGGTTTTCATGAAAGGTTCAGCGAATGAAACCATGACCCTATTTTTTCTTTTGAACTCATGGGAATGCCTACGAAACTGGAATGATTCAACTTTTTGAGAATCAATACGGGACGACGGAAATTTTTTCCCTTCCCCATGATTTCGTTTCCAATATTGATACCGACGACACACCACCATATCTCTCATTCTTTGAAAAGATATGATTTCGCATTCGCATGGAGCGCTTTCTTTTGTTCGTTCCACGTATCGAAATGGCTATGAAAACGCGATGAATTATTATTCATGGATTTTTTTAGGGGAAATATGTTTTTTGACTATACGAGGTGTTTTCATATGCTCTTGTTTTACTATCAAAGAACGAATCTTTGGACTTCTCTTTTTTGAGAGGTGGAGTTGATATAAAGGGCAGGCAACTGCTCTTTATCTTTGTATTT
>CAIVSN010000005.1 GCA_903908595.1 uncultured bacterium | reverse complement strand
GCGAAACACGTAAATTTACTTTCAATTTTCTTAACCATTCGAAACCATGGAACCTCAAGATTCCCAAGATTCCCAAAACGGGGCGGCGATCGCCCGAGAAGAAATCCGCCAATTCATCGTCCCGGATACCGTGCGCGAGTATTGGAATGCCAGCGGCGAGCCGAAAGCGACTTCGGACGACCTAGCCAGGATCGAGGCGGCCATCGGGGCAAAGCTGGCACGGCCGTATGTCGATTTCGTGACCGAGTTCGGCTGCATTGTATTTGAACCAGAAGTTATTGGGATGCGCTGCATGTTTGATTACACGGTTCAATTTGATGATCGGAAAGAAACGAGGGAAAGCGATATAGCCTTTATTCTCAATCCGGACGGTCTCATAAAAGCATGGGAAATAGCAACCCAAGAAGAAGACGAAGGGTTGCCCCAATTTCCGGCGAACTACCTGCCCGTGGGCAACGACAGCGGCCAGGGGTCGATATTATTGGAACTCGGGGAACACGCCGGGCGCGTTTGGTATTGGAAAGAAAAGGAATGCCAGTGGGGGACGGGTGATAACACCGAACCTCTCGGGTTCGTCGCCGAGGATTTCTATGAGTTCATCAACGGGCTCCGATCGCCTCCGAATTAACGATTTCGGGCACATGACCAAACCGGTAGCATACCCAACAGGAATTGGTTTTCGGTATTTTACGATTACAGATTCGGAATAGATTTTTTCTTCTTTCGGGAGCTTATCGGGAATAAGTGACCGAAGAAAAAAATAAAAGATGTCCGAATATGTGACTGGAAAAACCGGGAAACCAATTCCTGTTGGGTATACGTTGAACGAGGAGCGGAAAAATTGACGAGGAGTTCGCGTTTTACCGGGGTTTCCGCTACTGGTAGGCTGATACTACCACGGATATCTGTTTGTAACAATCCTCGACATTCTGGCTCGCGTCGATCGTATACACCCGTTTCCCTTCGCTCGCCCAAAGCACGAGGAGCGGCAGGGTATTGTTCATGAACGTGTCGATACGCTTCGAAACCGCCTCCGGGTTGTCGTCGCTCCGATGGATAAGTTTGTTGCCGGTAAACGGGCTGAAATCCCCGACGAAATCCGCGGGAAAGCTCTCCCCCGACACCGGATCGATGCGGCGGTTCGAGAGTCGGGCTATCGCGGCCTCGCGGGAAAGGTCGAGATACACGATGATGTATTCCGGAAATACCCGATCAAAAAGCTCTTTCTGGTCTCGGGATCGGGGAATCCCGTCAAAAATCACCGGGGCGCCGGAATGGTTGTTTTTGTAGTGCATGAGCATTTTCTCGACGAGGTCGTTACTGACCAGGTCGCCGTCCGCGAGGAGTTTCGCGACTATGGGGGATTCCTTTTCTTCTAGGGAAGCGAAATTCCTGAGCTTCTGACCCATCTCGAAAAAATTGAATTGGTGCTTTTCGACCACCTTGCGGGCCAGGGTTCCCTTTCCGGAACCCTGGATACCGACCATGAGGATATGCATGTTGCGTAATGTTGTGAATTAAAGGCCCAATTGCTTCATAAGCCGGATTCTGTACCTCTCTCTCCATCTATCTAGGACCGCTGTCGCCAGCGGCCTCAAGCGAGGTATACGCGGAGGGGAAACGGGTCCCGGTTCTCGTTGTACCATTCCTCTTGCACCGCATGGGGTTTGCCGACGTTCCCGCGTTACCGAGGGGGTTCTCGCCTCGCCTGCCGCCGAAGCGTCAGACCTGGCGAAACTTTTCACCTTTCCCGGATTCCCGAAGGTTTCCGGTAGTATTGTCTCTGTGGCACTTTCCGTACCGCGAACTTATGAATTATATCGCGGCCGCAGCCGTTAGCTGCCATGTTCCCGAAGGGTGTCCAGACTTTCCTCCCGGGCGCCCTGGCGACCAGCTTGGTCGACACGGCGCCCGAGTAGAGAGCGTTGCAATTGGGCGGCAGGAGTATATCGAAAAATGGGAAAAATTAAACCCGGATTTTCCGGGAAAGAAAAATCTCCCGGTTTGGGAGATTTTTCTTGTGCCACATAAGTCGGGATTACCGGTCGGATACGGGAATATCCATGACGTTCACCACGATTTTCGCGACTTCCGCTCGGGAAATGGAATCGTTGGGGCGGAAGGATTTCTTGCCGTTGACCGTTTGTCCGGAAATGATCCGGAGTTGCAGGGCCCGTTCGACGTACGGGATCATCCAGGATTCGCTCACGTCGGAGAACGAGTTGGCTTTCGTTTCCGGTATGGCGATTTCTCCGGCGTTGAGCACGATTTTGAGGGCTTCGGCACGGGAAATGAAATCATTGGGGCGGAAGATTTTTTTGCCGTCTTTCACCTGCCCGGAAATGATGCCGAGCTCGAAGGCTTTTTCGACGTACGGAACCATCCACGCTTCTTTCACGTCGGAGAAATTCGCCGACGTGCTGCCGGTACCAATGACGATTCCCAGCCCCACCAAGGCAATCTTGAGGAATTCCGCCCGGGTCGCGGGAGCTTCCGGACGGTATGTATCCGATGCGCCCGAAACGGCTCCGGAAGCCACGAGCCGCTCGATGTAGGCCCTGGCGAAGGAATCCGAAATATCGGTAAATCGGACAATCGGGGCGCCGGCCGTCATCGTAACGGTCGTGCCGGAGGCATCCGCCGGCGTTACGGCCGGGATAACGCTACCAGACGAATTCGCGTTTACGGAGTATCGGATCGGGATGCCGTATCCGCCGCTGCCGCCACCGCCGGAAGCGGGCGAGGATTTGGTAGTGACGCCGAAGGTCGCGCCGACTCCGCCTATGGTCAACGTCGCCGAGGCGAGCGTCGAGTAGCTCGACGAAGACGTGAGGCGGACCGTGACGGTATCGCCGGCCTGGACGGTTCCCGCGTCGCTCACGAACGAACCGGAACCGATCCGGTACGTGCCTCCGCTGATGCTTATCGTGCTTCCGGTATTGATTCCCGCGACGGAAATGCTATCGGAATCGTAAGCAGTGCTCAATTCCGCGTTCGTCAGCGCGGAGAAGACGAAAGCGTCGGGAACCGCGTCGAGGACGGCCGCGAACGAAGTCAGGTGGTCCGACCGGAACGAACAGAGCCGGTTCGCGTCAAGCGTACAGGTTTCGTCGGGACTGGATTTGGTCCAAACGGTGCCGTCGTTGGATCGGTAGATGAACAGCGTGGTGCCGGACGAATACCCCGGAACGACGAACGAAATGTAGAAGTACCCTCCTCACGTCGAGGTGAGCGACGCGTTTTCCGCGCCGGTCCTGATCGTCTGGATTACCGTTACCCCGGAGCCGATTTCGCTGCCGGTAGCGGAATCGCCATCGGAGTCGTCGATCATCGACGGGGGCAGGAGAATCCCGTTCCATGAGCCCGAAGCGACGACGAGGTTCGATCCGGAAACCGTGAGCGACCCGGTTAAAAAATTCCCATCGGAAGGATCGGATTCGATACGGATATTCGTACCGCTCAGGCTGAACGATTGCCCCTGTGGCACGGAAGCGCCAGTAAAGGAGGTCGCCCCGGTCTGGGTAACGGTTCATCCGCTATAGGAAGACGAAACGTCGTTCGGGGTGGAGAACGTTCCGGTAGAAGTGCCGACATTCCCGGCATCGTCCTGAACCCGTACTGCGTAGGTATAGTCCGTTTCGATATCGAGATGGGAAAATACGGAGCTTCCGGTACCTGCCGATCCGCTGTACGAGAACGAAGTCGCTCCGACTTCAGCCACCTGGGACACTATCCCGCCGGTATACGCGATGACGGAACCGCTGTTTCCCGAGAAATTCGACTCCGAGAAATCGAAACTGACGGTCGCCCCGGTCTGGACGATATCGGACACGCGGAGGGCGGATACCGCTGGCGACGCCTTGTCGATATTGGTTACCGTCGCGGTGACCGCGCCGGTGTTGCCCGCAAGGTCCGCGAAATTCAACGCGTACGTCCCGTTGGCCGCGAACACGTGCGTCAGCGTTCCCGTGAGGGTTTCGCTCGCGCCGGTGAGGGTCGCGGTTACGTCCTGGTTCGTCAGATTGACCGCTGAATACTCCACGGATGCGGAGGGTGGAACCGTGTCGATGTTCGCCACGGTCGCAGTGACCGCGCCGGTGTTGCCGGCCGCGTCCTGGAATTGGAATTCGAAATCGCCGTTCGCCGCGAACACGTGCGTGAACGAGCCGGAATTATTCACGATCGTCACGGATTCGCTCGCGCCGGTAAGGGTCGCGGTAACGCTCTGATTCGTGGCTCCGGTAGTGGAATACGTTATGTCGGCGGTTGGCGGGACCGTGTCGATGTTCGCCACGGTCGCGGTTCCGGAACCGGTATTTCCCGCCGCGTCTTCGAAGACGACGGTTCATCCTCCATTTTCTGAAAAAGTCCGAACGAACGTCGTGCCGCTGACCTGGACGAAACCGCCGGAACTCGTGAGCGTGACGCTTTTGGTCGTGGTACCGGTCGCGGTGACGCTCCGGTTCGTCGCTCCGGTGGAGGAATACGCGAACTGGATAGCCGGAATCGCCGTGTCGATGTTCGTCACGGTCGCGGTGACCGCGCCGGTATTGCCGGCGGCGTCCTGGAACTCGAACTCGAAGCTTCCGTTGGAAGCGAACACGTAGACGCCGGAACCGGAATTGTTCGTGACGAGAATGTCTTCGGTCGCGCCGGTAAGCGTGGCCGTAACGCTCTGGTTCGTGGCTCCGGTAGTGGAATACGCCACGCTCGCATCCGGATGGTCGAAATCGACGGTAACCGTGGACGAATCGGTCGTAGCCGACACGGTCGCTCCGGTATTTCCGTTCAAGTCCCGGTAGTCTATCGAGAAGGTCACCCCGGATCCGGAAACGGTTTCCACTCCGCTCAGCATTCGGGTCGCGGTCCAGGAATCGCCTCCTCAGACAACCGCAGCGGGTTGTCCGCCAATCGTGACCGTTACTCCCGTCAGCGTCTCGCTTCCGGAAAAGGCCAGCGATACCGTATCGCCCGCTATTGCCAGGATTCCCGGCAGCGTGCTGTCCGAAGTGATAGTGGCATACGTGACGATCGGCCTGAGATCGAAATTCGTGAAGTGATCCGTATCGAACGTGACCAAGCACGCGCCGAGCACTTCGCAAGCCCCGTGAATGCCCGAAAGGACGTCGTTGGCATCGATCAACGCCCCCGTACTGGATCGCACCACGAAACCGGAAGGATCGGAAATGCCCGTCACGAACGTGCTACCGGTCGCGAAATTCATCGTCAGTTGCGCTCCGTGATTGGCCAAATCGGAACCGGTCGGATCGAAATCGATATATCCGCCGGACATGTCCAATTGGTTCGGCAGGTCCTGCAATAAGGTCTGGGTGCCCGAATTGGTCAGATTCAGCCCGATGCCGAACAGGACCTTTCCATACCCGATTTTTTCGAAATACAGTCATATATAATCGGTAACGTCGGCATAAGTAACGCCGGACAGGTTGTTGGCGATGCCTCAGGAAGCCAAAGACGAGCCGATGGAATGGAATAACGCCTCGTAATCGACCGGGCCGACGAAGTACGATTCGGTATCGAGATTCGAACTCAAGGAAGCGTCCTTCGAGCCGCTGAGGGTCAGCGAGTAGCGTCAGAAATTCACGAAGAACGAAGGATCGAGCGAAAGCGAACCGGTAGAAGCGGTCGCGACGAGAACCCCGGAAGAAACCCTTCCTGATCCGTTCGTCAGCTCGTACGAGGCCCCGATATCCAATCCGGCAAGACCGACTGATCCGGTAGAGAAAACGAACGAACCGCTCGACGTGGCAATGGATCCGGGTACCGTGTAGATGGCAACCGTGCTTTTCAGATTCACCTCGTCGTCGTTGCCATCGCTTTTGACGTAGTATACGTAACTGTTTCCGGATCAATCCATAATGACCGAAGATGCGGAAGCGCCGGCTTCGATGACGGTCGAGCCGATGAAGCCGGCCCCGGCATCCCGCTTGTAGCGGATGGCCCCGGCACCGTCGGTATACGAAAGTCAGAAGGCGGACGCTCCGTCCGACGCGAGCGCCGGGGAATTGTATCCGGTACCCAGGTTCGTCTCGGACCAGCTGTCCCCGCTGATAGTCACCTGGTACAGCGATCCGCCATAGGAATAGACGAATCGGGCAATATTGGAACCGTTGAGCACGAACGCGTTGTTCCCCCAGGAAACCCCGGCATTCCAGCCGTATCATCCTTTCGAAGCCGATCCGCCCGCGGCATTGCTCGTAACGACGATGGCGCGTTCGCTCCAGCTCGCGAGGCCTCCCCAGTTGTCCTGTTCGTAGACGACGTGGTATTTGCCGTTCGGGTCGATCTTGATTTTCGGATTATGGTAATAATTCCCGTTTCCGCTGTCGTAATACCCCGTCAGTTCGATAACGGGCGCCGACCAGCTTCCATCCGGATTCTCCGAAACGTACACGACGTGTCACCGGCCGCCGGTTCCCCCGTCGTCGTAGACGACATGGGCATACCCGAGAGCGTCGACGTCGACGTCATACGTAAGCGCGGTTCAAACCACGTCCGATTCCGCGGACCAGGAACCCCCCGGAGCGAGTTTCCGATATTTGAGTCCGCCGTTGAGATAGAGCATTGCCAAGGTGCCGTCGCTTCCGATCGCGATGGCGGGACTGGATCCCGTACCGACGAGCCCTTCGGCTCATGCGTTCATTTTCAAATATACTTTGCCGTCCCGATCATAGGCCGCATATACGCTTCCGCTATATGCGGCCGTGTCGATATGCGCATCGGCGGTAGAATTGTTGGAAATCAGGTACCAGTTGGCAAACGTCACGAGCGAAAGGGCCGCCTTGCTCGTCGCGATGCCCGCAACGGCGCTGTCGACCTGCGCCGTCGTTGCCGATTCGTCGGTTTCCACGGACTTCGCCGTATTGATAGCCGTCATATAATCCGCCCAACTTCCCGAGGAGTAATCCGCCTCGCTCAGGATAAGCGCGGTACGGGCGGAACCGTCGGAATATTCAGCGTTCAGCGTGGTGAAAAGGGTATTTTTGTCGATAACCTCGGAAGAAGAGGCAAAAGTGATTCCCGGCGTGTTTGCCGTACAGGTCATTTTCGTCACGTTGTCCGCGCAGGTAACGAGGCTTCCGGTATTCGAGTTCACGTCATTCGTGATTTTCGTCACGATATTCGCGATCAGCGTACCGCCGGTAGCGGCAAAGTGGTAATTCGTCCCGTCAATGGTAGCACGATATACGGTACGGTCCCATACGGTGATTCCCGGAGTGAAATCCACTACCCGCGCCTCGGCCGGGACCGCGACGACTCCGGAAACGGCATAGGTCAGCGTAATTCCGGATCCGGTCATGCCGCTGAGGTTTTGGGAAATGTTCGTCGCGGAAGATTCGGCTCATGCCGTAACGGCGATGAGATCCGATCCGGACGCGGAAAGGGAAAGCGAACCATGGGCAGCATCGGACAAAAACGCGATGGACGCGAGCGACGCGGCGATTTCCGTTGGCGTTCGATCGGTATTTCCGGCGCCTAGGTTGGTATCGATGGTCGCCGCAAGATCGCTGCAGTCGGTATCGTCGGTCGTTGCTCCCGGACCCGTCGCGAACGTCACCGTACAAGTACCGATGGCAAAAGATTCCGAATCCGTTGGCAGCGAATCGACGGTCAACGTCAGGCTCGCCTTCGTTTCCGGAGTTCCCGGAGCGTCCGCCTGAGTCTCGGCGGAAACGAACGACGGAGCGGCAGGGATGGCAAAAACAAGATTCGACCATGGATTGGCCATGGTGAAAACCATGGAAAACGCGAGCGTTCACGAGGTGATTCTCGAAAGAATCGACCGATTTGCGTATGAATGTTTCATAACCGGAAAGTTAGGATATAAAATTAACCTTTGCGCATTTTATCCCTATTGCGACATGATACAATAGGGAAATCGGATTTTTCGGCTTTTCCATTGACAAATGACGTTGGGGATTTAAAAAAATACGTCCGAAAAAATGCGGACGTATTGGGGGATGGGAGTCCTAGAAGAGTCGCATGATAGAGGATTCCTCGACCGTGATAACCTCGCGCTTGAGGAGTTCGCCGAAAGAACGGGCCGTAGCTTCCACGTCGAACATCGCGTCATGGGCTCCCGCGAAATATTCTCCGAACAGGTGCTTGTGGAGCTCGGAGAGCCGGGGGGATTTGAAAGAAAATCCCCTTCCGGGAAGCTTGCAATAATCGGTCGAAGACCGCATGGTACAGAGGCGTTTCATCGGTTGGTAGTCGCCGTTCCTCCCGAGCCTCGCGAGCTCGTCGCGGATAATCTGCTCGTCGAACTCGATATTGTGGCCGACGACCAGATCCGACGTGTTGAGGAATCTCAGGATATCCGAAATGACTTCTTCGATATATGGGGCATTTTCCACGTCCTTATCGTAAATGCCGTGGACCTGCGAAGCCCCGAACGGAATGGAAATACGGGGTCGGACCATATGGTTGATCCGTTCGATTTCCACGAACCCGTTTTCCCGGCTCGCTTCCCCGAGGATGCCCGCGAATTGGACGATGTACGGCTGTTCGCTGAGCGGCCGGTCTTTGCTGGAGAAACCCGTGGTTTCCGTGTCGAATACGAATGCTTTCATGGGGCGGGATTTTAGGGGGAAGCCCGGGAGAGTCAAGGGGGATTCAAAAAATGAAGCCGTAAAAATCAATTTGCGGCTTCATTTTAAAAGCATATATCCAAAGACATACCCAACAGGAATTGGTTTTCGGTATTTTACGGTTACAGATTCGGAACAGGTTTTATTTTTCTTCATTCGGGAGCTTATCGGGAATAAGTGACCGAAGAAAAAAATGAAAAATGTCCGAATATGTGACGGGGAAAACCGGGAAACCAATTC
>CAIVSN010000004.1 GCA_903908595.1 uncultured bacterium | reverse complement strand
TGTTCCGAATCTGTAACCGTAAAATACCGAAAACCAATTCCTATTGGGTATAAGCGAATCTGGTTAAGTACAATATGTCCTTGAAGCAAATTTTTTTAAATCCAATGGTACCATGAGCGAAAAAGAGAGAAAATGCCCGCATTGCCACTGCAGGATGACCCCTGCTTTCCAAGGAATAGTCGCCATCGATTCCTGTCCCGGATGTTCCGGAGCATTTTTTGATTTATGAGAACTGAAAGAATCGTTAATCGGGGCGAGCGTCGTCGTGAATATTTCCGATACCATAGTCCGATGAGACGATCTGCCGGATCATACGGGGAAAGAACTCATCTGTGCGGCATGTTCGAATGAAATGATAGAAAAGGAGTACTACTATGACTCGGGAATACATATTAACGCATGCCAAAAATGCAACTCCGTATTCCTCGATCAAAACGAACTCGAGGAAATCAAGGCGTATGCCGAAAGTTCAGACCGGAGCGTGGAATGACTTCGGATGTTGCGCAAGGCGGAAGCTTTGGGATGGGAGAACGATCGGAAAGCCGATGAGACATATGGCAAACTCATGCGAGGCATTGACGATTTGTACAAGTCGGATAACGTTTTATGACTGAATTTCGTGGTTGACTATATTTATAGGGAATTTAATCTGTAAAAATCGGATTATTTTATTTTTACTTGCATTTTTTGCTTTATTCGTATACTTCTCCGTACTTCATTAAGAATGAAGCCATATCGCGGAGTAGAGCAGTGGTAGCTCGCAAGGCTCATAACCTTGAGGTCGTACGTTCGATTCGTACCTCCGCAACCATAAAAAACCAAAAGAAAAACCGCTTACCGGAAGGTCGGCGGTTTTTTCGTTCAATATTTGTTTTAGTCTCGCGTTTGGATATTACTGTTTTCAGTATTATATTTACTGCGAACATGGTCGAAAGAATTTGGCATGCATCCAAAGATGGCGTTCGGGAGAGTTCCATCGGGGATACGCTCATATCTGGGAAAGTAAATGTTTGAGATGGCACAGATACGCCTTCTACGATCGAAGGTCTTTTGAGCGAATTGCCGGACGGCATTCGGGAATATACGAAAGATTGTCTATTCGAGCATCAAACAATAATAGATTCGCTTATCGCGTCAGGGTATGAACCGTGAGAATTGTGCTTTCGAGACTATCTTTCCGGTCCTCACCATGAAATCGCCGGCAATAATATCCCGCTTCTATACCCAATAGGAATTGGTTTTCGGTATTTTACGGTTACGGATTCGGAACAGGTTTTATTTTTCTTCTTTCGGGAGCTTATCGGGAATAAGTGACCGAAGAAAAAAATAAAAGATGTCCGAATACGTGACTGGAAAAACCGGGAAACCAATTCCTATTGGGTATAAATGAAGCTTTCAACGATGTGAGGTATGAACTGATCCCTACCGTTATTTTTTTTAACGGTAAACTTGAAAATCCGAATGATGATATTGCTGAAACATCTTCACTTTTCGTGGAATTTCATAAAAGGGGAATGGCTTTTTAAGCATCCTCCCACTGTCAAATGAAATTGACAGTGGGGGAGTCACATATTCGGACATCTTTCATTTTTTTCCTCGGTCATGTATTGTCGATAAGCTCCAGAAAAATGAAAAATAATATCTATTCCAAATTTATGACCAAAAAATACCGAAAACCAAATTCTCTTAGGCATACTTGCTATCTGATTTTGATTGGATTTTCTTGACAATACATAAATATTGATTATTTCTTATTTAACCATAATAATGTGGGAAGTAAATAAAGCTCGTTAACATCCACGTTTCTTAGAAAGGAAACATCATGAATAGTATACCGTATCCACTTCGCGTGGTCGCGGCAATTGGCATTGCCGTATTGGGAATATGCTGTGTTTATGTCGGTACTCCGACGTTTGCTCTTGGCTTCTCTGGTCCGTTACTCGCCTTGTTATTGATTGGTGGCGTAACGTTCTTTGTCGCGTCAAAAATCGGCTATGGCTTTTTTGCCTTATCTCTTCTGTATGTAATCCTCAACTTTTTCTTCACTCTCGAAATCGGAAGATCAGACACTTTTCGTGACCTGATCGGACACAGGGACGTTGGGAAGTTTAGCCAAGACATTGCTCCCATCGATATATCGCAAATACGGATTGTCGATCAAGCAATGGCAACAAAGATTGGCGAGAAGCTCTTGGGAGAAGAACAAGCCCTGGGATCGAGTGCTGAGCTTGGGACTATGCATATTCAACAGGTGAGCGGAAAGCTGTACTGGGTCGGTCCGATTATCCATTCGGGTTTCTTTGCATGGAACAAGTTCTCGGCTGGTACGCCTGGATATATTAAGGTGTCAGCTACCAATCCGAATGATTTCGAATTTGTCCGGAAAGTTGGTGGGAAAGACCTCCATATCCGTTATCAGCCAAATGCTTTTTTTGGTGACGATATTGAGCGCCATTTATGGCTCAATGGATATGCCACTACGGGTATCGATGATTTTTCATTCGAGATTGACGACGAAGGGCATCCGTTCTATGTCGTCACAGCTTATGAATGGAAGATCGGCTGGACCGGAAGGGATGCGGTTGGTATTGCAGTTGTCGAAGTCGAAACCGGGAAGATTGAATATTTCCCGATTGACAAGGCGCCTGTATGGATTGATCGTATTCAACCGGATAACTTTATCAAAGAGCAGCTCAGATGGTGGGGCGAATACCAGGATGGATGGTGGAATCTTTCGGGCAACATGAAGCTGAAGTCTGCCCATGATCCACTCTTCGTTCATGGGGCCGATGGAAATGGTTACTGGTACACGGGCATCTCTTCGAAAGGGAAAGAAGGTTCCATAACCGGTTTCGTGATGATTAACAGTCGTACAAAAGCCTTCAAGTATTATGAAGTGGCCGGGGCGACCGAAGATTCGGCGAAACAATCGGTTCTTGGGAAAGTGCCCGAAAAGCGTTATGAATCATCCGATCCTATTCTCTATAACATTGCCGGAAAAGCGACGTATGTCATGTCGCTCAAAGATGGTGCTGGGTTGGTGAAGATGGTGGGGATGGCCGATGTGAGCGACCACAATATCGTTGGCGTCGGCGATACCGTCCGCGATGCGCTCCGTAACTACCTGTCCGCGCAGAATTCGCGCGGAAATGCCGTACTGTCTGATTCCAAATCGAAACCGGTCCAGATTTCCGGGAAGGTCGACAGAATCGGTCAAGACGTACGCGGGGGCAATACTCTTACGTACTTCACTATCTCTGGGAAACCGGGAATGGCGTTTATCGGCGATACGGGTATCTCACCCGAGGTTGCAATTACGGTTAAGGGTGACGAGGTTGAAATCGAGTATGTCACAATGTCTGAAACTGGCTTCATTCAAATCTCGGGTTTCAGAAACAGAAGCCAAGGGATAATGAGCGGGCAAGGACAAAAGGCCATGGAAGCAACTTTCGAAGAAACGCGGGTTAACAAAGCGCATAAGGAGGATGTACGTGAAGCGGATTCAAATTGGGACAAGCTCTCGCTTAAAGAAAAAGCAAAGATGCTTGATTCGATGAAGAAATAACCGTAATGTATGGGGAACGATGCCGAAAGGTTTTCGTTCCCCATTTTCCATGCGTTTCAACAAAGGCCTAAGTCTCTAAGCAAAAATAACTTACACTTTGCCACATACGTATGAGCATCAGCCATCGTTGCCTCATACTTGTGGAACCCGCTCCACTGCGTAAGAGTCGCCTTGCCTGATAACTCATACGTATGTGGCAAAAGATGCAACTTATTTTTGCTTAGAGACTAAAATCTTATTTCGCCCACGACAGAGATACTTTGAACGTAAATGCCCGAAAGTTCTTTCTCCTTTGTGAGATTACGACCTGGTTATATTCCGGTATTATACCTAACCAAATCTGGTTTCCCGGTTTTTCCAGTCACATATTCGGACATCTTTTATTATTTTCCTCGGTCACGTATTGTCGATAAGCTCCCGGAAGAAAAAAAATATAACCTGTTCCGAATCTATAGCCGTAAAATACCGAAAACCAATTCCTGTTGGGTATAGATGGAAGATAAAAAGGCATATCTAAGAGAACTCTGAAAAAGTCTGGATACGGAAAAGAGGTGACTGACTGCATCAAAGTCCATTTGTCCTTGCGTACTCATAGTTGAACGGGGAATCCCAAGATGCGCGTATCATAAGGATCTCTCTGCAAAACGCGAATTTCTCGTCCATTGCTCCGCCCTTCGTTCACTGTATCCCAGTATGTCTCGCTCCGGTGCTCGAAACGAACTTCGGATTTCATCGTTTTTCCAGGGTCTCCGTATGCGTCCAGCATAACGGGGGTGCTTTTCCATAAAGTTTCCCTTTCCGAAACAAATCTATATACTATATAAAATCTCCCAAATTAGGGAATTTATACTATATAAAATCTCCCAAATGATAGAACGGAACATATATGAAGATCTCGAAAAATGGAAAGACTCCACCAATAGAAAACCGCTCATTCTCCGGTGAGCCAGGCAGGTCGGCAAGTCTTTCGCGGTGAAAGAGTTCGCGAAAACGCATTTCTCGAAACTCCACGAGATAAACTTCCAATCGAACAAAAAAGCGCATCTCGTCTTTGAAGGCAATCTGGAAGCCACGGAAATCGTAAAAAAACTCGAATATATTCTCGGCGTAGAGATAGACAGGGCAAATGATCTCGTTTTTTTTGACGAGATACAAGAGTGTCCGAAGGCGATTAACTCGCTGAAGTTTTTTTGCGAAGCATTGCCGGGCTTGCCTATCGTTTCGGCGGGAAGCTATTTGTGACTCATGAAAAACGAGGAATCATTTCCCGTTTGAAAAGTGGAGTATCTCTCCATGTTTCCGGTCACTTTCGAAGAATTTTTGAAAGCGACCCATTCGCGGCTTTTTCATTTCTACGAAGAAATCACCCTGTCGGAAGTGGTAGACGGGCTTATTCACAAGGGCCTATTGGAAGCGTGGTACCTGTATCTCGCCATCGGGTGAATGCCGGAAGCGGTGCAAAATTACATCGATCTGTGAAATGTCCCAAAACTCGAAAACCTCACCAAAATCCGACGGATTCAGGATAGCCTACTTGAGAGCTACGCGTCTGATTTTTCCAAGCATTCGGGAGCGGTGAATGCCAACCACATATTTCAGGTATACGAAGCGGTTTCTTCCCAGCTGTCCAAATCTTTCGATGACGAAGTGGACAAATTCAAATTTTCTTCTGTAATACCGAATCAAAAGTGATTCGAGAGAATTGCCTGACCGCTTGCCTGGCTCTCCAAAGCGCGGCTGATCATCAGGAACTTTATAGTTTCGAATATAGAAAGCCCCCTGCAGTCGAATACCGCGAACCATCGTTTCAAGGTGTTCATCCATGATATCGGGCTGCTCAACGCTTCCCTTCGCGTACCCATGCAGTCCATCCTTCAAAATATGGACGTAGGAAGTTACAAATGATATATCGTAGAGAATTTTGTCGCCATAGAACTCTTTGCCCAGCTGGATCACGATCTTAATTCTTGGGAAAAATGACAGTCGGAAATCGAGTTTCTCATAGAATATAATGCCGATATCGTGCCGCTGGAAGTCAAATCCTCTTCCAAATCCAGAAAAGCGAAAAGCCTTGACAGCTACGTAAAAAGATACGGTCCGAAATATGCCTACAAGCTCAGCGCGCAGAATTATTGATATGACGAGGCGAGAGGATATGCGACGCTGCCACTCTATTTGGTGGGGAAATTGTTCAGGTAGGCATTTTGCCGGTAAAAATACCACAGTTGATACCCGAGCCGCCACGCCGGAAGCACCGACAGGATTTCCCCGACCATCTTCATATCCGCGACCGTTCCCGCGACGAACCCGTACTTGTCGGATTTCCTCGGCGTGATGACCCCTGGGAAACGTACCGATTTCACCCGGTACTTCGCCGCGATGATTTTCTCGTTCATTTTGACTTCGAGCCCGAAGCCGGGCCCGGAAAGATAGTATCCTTCCTCGGCCAACACCGCCCGTGGAACCGCCCGTTCCCCGGACACGAAATCGTTCCGCAGGAGCTTGTAGATCCCCAGGCTGTTTTCACGGATGGACAGCGTGACGTCAGCGGTTCCGAGGCGTATCGGGGCGATAAGGTCCCGTACGTGCTCCGGTTTGAGGTTCAGCAGGTCCGAATCGATCGTCACGACGTATTCCCCGCTGGATTCCCGGATTCCCGTGAAGACCGCCCGCGTTTTCCCGGAGTTTTTTTCGTGCCGGATTTTGCGGAGCTTCGGGTGTTCCAACCGGTTCAGGACTTCCCACGTGGCATCGGTCGAGCAATCGTCCACGACGACGATTTCGTGCAAATCGGGGCAGAGCAGGAGCGTTCGGACGACATTTTCGATTCGCGCGGCTTCGTTGAAGGCGGGGACGATGCAGGAGAATTTCATGAAGTTATGGTTTTGGATGATGGCTATGCGGAGGGTTTCGTATCTTCGGCATTTCAGAACGGTCCCGCAACCGCGAGCCCGAGGGACGCGAACAGTTTTTTCAGTTCGCCGACCCGTTGGACGGTCCCTTTCGCGTTGCCGATCCCATGGGTTTTGTTGAAGTCGGCGTTCGGGAAGGACCGCAGATTGCGGTTGCCGATATTCGGCCAGGAGTTCATTCCCTTGGCCTCCCCGAAATGCCAAACGCCGTTTTCGAGGAGGATCCCGGCTTTCCGGAGGTCGGCTTCGCCGCCCTCCAATTGGGATTTCCACCGGGCTTCCTGCTGCTCCCGGCTCGCGACGGCCAGCCCGAGCGCGGAAAACATTTCCCGCAGGGCCTGGGGATTTTTGATCACCCCGTCGGTATCGCCGATCCCGTGGGACTTGTTGAATTCGGTATTCGGGAACGATCGCAAATTTTTGCCGCCGATATCGGGCCAGAATTTCACGCCCTTGGCCTCCCCGAAATGCCAAACGCCGTTTTCGAGGAGGATCCCGGCTTTCCGGAGGTCGGCTTCGCCGCCCTCCAATTGGGATTTCCACCGGGCTTCCTGCTGCTCCCGGCTCGCGACGGC
>CAIVSN010000003.1 GCA_903908595.1 uncultured bacterium | reverse complement strand
TGATTCGTCAGGATCTTCGAAAAGAATACCTTCCTTTACGCGTATCACGACGGCAGTACGGAAGACTGGCGAGACAAAGACGCGCTCGAAAAGATCACGAGAAAGGATTTCGAGGAAATCCATTCCAAACACTGGCATATCGAAGAGTACCACCGGGTACTCAAGCAGGCATGCAACACGGAAAGGCACTTTTTTCAGGAACAGGAACACGATAAAATCCCATATCCATTGCTCCCTCCGCGCATTCTGCGTCCTGGAGATGAGCCGGGTCCGGTGAACGCTGAAGAACTGGTACTCGTTCGCCGTGGAATCCATGGCGGCACAAGTCAGGCTGGTACTGCAGAAAACCCACATCGAGGATATGGGTTTGGCATTCGGTTAGACTTGTCAACGCGAAAGTCCTAAGAAATTAGGAAATTAAAAATATATGTTAATGCGTCAGGTACCACTCATAACTCCGTCCTACCCCCTCCTCCAACCCCACCCCACACTTCCATCCAACCCTTTCCATCCTTCCCACATCCAGCAATTTCCTCGGCGTGCCGTTCGGCTTGCTCGTATCCCATATGATTTTCCCGGAATATCCCACCGTCTTCCCCACTATATCCGCAAGCTCGCGAATTGCAATATCCTTCCCAGTCCCGATGTTCAGGAACATGCCGCCCGATTCGTTCTGCTCCTTCGTGGGATTGAAATTTTGCATCATATGAACGCAGGCATCCGCCATATCGTCGACATACAGGAATTCCCGCAACGGAGAACCGTCTCCCCAAAGCGTCACTTCCGGCGTGCCACCCTTTTTTGCTTCGTGGAACTTCCGGATCATGGCGGGGAGGACATGGGAACTCGTCAGGTCGAAGTTATCGTTCGGCCCATACAGGTTCGTCGGCATGCAGGCAATGAAGTTGGTCCCGTACTGCCGATTGTAGCTCTGGCACATCTTGATGCCGGCAATTTTGGCTATGGCATACGGCTCGTTACTGGATTCGAGGAGTCCGGTCAGGAGATATTCTTCTTTCAGCGGCTGCGGCGCGAGTTTCGGATAAATACAGCTGGAGCCGAGGAACAGGAGCTTTTTGACGCCGGAAAGATAACTGCTATGGATGACGTGGTTCTGGATTTGGAGATTCTGATAGATGAAATCAGCCGGAAAATCCCGGTTCGCGACGATTCCGCCGACTTTTGCCGCGGCCAAGAAGACGTATTCCGGCTTCTCGGTTTCGAAAAAATTCCTGACCTGCGACGGATCCAGGAGATCGAGTCCCGTCCGGTTTCGCAAAACCAGGTTCGAGAAACCGAGCGATTCGAGCCTCCGGCGCAAAGCGGAGCCGACCAGCCCGTTGTGTCAGGCGATATAGATTTTCGAATGTTTTTCCATGTGAAATCGGATATGGCTAAATGTTTGCCGCTAAGAAATTATTCGTACTGGCTCAGGATTTCGTAACCGTGCTTTTTCAAAATTTCCTGCTTGCGAAACTTCCTTACGTCGCTCGCGACCATCTCGCGGCACATTTCCCGGACGGTATATTTCGGTTCCCAACCGAGCACGGTTCTCGCTTTGGCACTGTTCCCAAGCAAGAATTCCACCTCCGCCGGCCGGAAATACTTCGCGTCGATTTCCACCACGCAAGCGCCGGTCTTCCGGTCATGGCCTTTCTCGTCAATCCCCTTCCCTTTCCATTCTATCTCCATCCCTACCTCCTCGAAGCTCCAATTCACGAAATCCCGCACGGTATTCGTCACGCCGGTCGCGATGACGAAATCTTCCGGAACATCCTGTTGGAGCATCCTCCACATGGCTTCCACAGAGTCCTTCGCGTGCCCCCAGTCGCGCTTGGCATCGAGGTTGCCGAGATATATCCGATCCCCGAGTCAGAGGCTGATTTGCGCTGCCGCCATGGTGATTTTCCTCGTGACGAACGTCTCGCCCCGAATCGGGGATTCGTGATTGAAAAGGATGCCGTTGCAGGCGAACATCCCGTAGCTTTCCTTGTAGTTGCGGGTAATCCACATCGCGTAGAGCTTCGCGCACCCGTACGGGCTCCGGGGATGCATCGGGGAATCCTCGTCGTATCCGGATTCCGGCCGGTTGTATTCCAGCCCGCCGAAGAGTTCGGAAGTGGATGCCTGGTAGAACTTCGCAGTCTTTTCCAACCCGGCAATCCGGATGGCTTCCAGGAGTCGCAACGTACCGATTCCGTCGGAATTCGCCGTGTATTCCGGCATTTCGAAACTCACGTGCACGTGGGACTGGGCCGCGAGATTGTAGATTTCGTCGGGGCGGATATCGGTGACGAGCTTGATGAGATTGGCACTGTCCGTCAGATCGCCGTAGTGGAGGAAAAAATTCTTGTTCGGATTGTGCGGGTCCTGATAGAGATGATCGATGCGTTCGGTGTTGAACAGCGACGACCTCCGCTTGATGCCGTGGACTTCGTACCCCTTGGCAAGGAGCAGTTCCGCGAGATAGGCGCCGTCTTGTCAGGTGACTCCGGTTATCAGGGCTTTTTTTGTGGGCATTGGGGTAGTTTTATGGTGATTTTTATTCTCTTCGGTGAAGAAGATATCGAAATGGCGGATAGGGCAAATGAATTTGGGGGACTTTACGACATTCTATTCGGAAAAAATTGCGATTCAGTTTAGAATCCATGATTGTTTAATTACTTTATTCATAACTCTAATAAGTTTAACATGGATAACCTAAATTATCATTTATAGCTAACACTCGCAACTTTTTGTACCCTTGACAAGCTAGAATTAGCTTTACAAGGACGCTCTAAGCCATAAGCACTAAGCTCATCAAGAAAACTTTCCCCAAATTCCTGAACAGCAGTCATTATAAGTGCCCCCTCAATAGTTGGAGCAATTTGATTTTGATGTGTAACAAAAAACTGTGCCATTGACCCCGGGGTGAACTTCACAGCATTCAGACTACCAAGACGTGTTTCATAAGGATAAGCGTTTCTTCTCCGCAATAACTCTTCAGCATCCATATCTACATGTGCTGTAAAGCCTAAATGGTAGCCAAAATCTCGTGGTTGGATATGCAGTAACAGAGCACTGGCTGAACTAACGGTAACTTTACCAGTAGCTACAATTTCTTCAAGAACTGTATTGGCTGTAAAGGGACTATGACTATTGCAAACAGGGTTTAGCTCACGCCGTACCCCTTCTGCCGCCTGCCTAAACAACGCTTCACCCTCATCTTTCTCCAAATCTAACATTACACGAGAACAAACTCCTTTTTTATCCACATCATCACCCCATGAATGGGTACAGAACACATTATTTTGCCAAATCATTCTCTTAGGATGACGTCTTCCATATAGCAAGAATCCATCTCTCGTCACAGGCACATGATGGATGTTAAAATATGGACGCAAACATTTTCTTGACAATTTTGCATCGTATTTGTCACCCCACGGCAAAGCTAATCTCCAGTCTAAATAACCTGACTCGAAAAGTGGTAAATGTAAACTGCCAAGTGTCTGCTGCGGAGCTAACATACCCGGAAACCCATTATCCCAATCAAGCCCATTAGGAAACTGTTCGGCATAACGGGTTTTCCACACTTTCTCCATAGCAGGATTTAGGATTGGAGAATCAACTCTAGATACCTTAAGATCACTTGCAGAATAAGGTATTGTTAGGTCTGTTTCTGATTTAGTGAACACCAAATACTTACCCGGAGAATATAGCTGTGCTTTACTCTTTGAGACAGAGACAGGAAGAAGAGACTTTGGAACTTCAGGATTTAACATATAATATAATGTAGTGTAATTATTTAATAGTTGTATTAGACAACAAAATTACGCATTGTCAATACATAAAGGCGTAACTGCTCACTGGATCCCCCTAAATTTCGCCTTGACATCGTATCGGATTTTTCGGACTCCCCATTCCAACGGGCTTCCCCGTGGTTTTTCGGGGGTTCGGGTTCCTACTGAGGGTTCCCCGTGGGAAACGGCGCCGTACGGCGCAATAACCAAACCGCATCCGCATGGGATTCCATAGCGGGATCGAGGGTCGGGATTCCCATATGGCATGCCTAAGTTTCCGCTTGGAACCGGCTTTATATCTGGATCCGATCGGTACAATGGACGCATGCCGAAGAATCCCTGCACGAACTCGTGAAGAAACTCCGTACCGAACGGGACAGGAAGCAGCGCCATCTCCGTAACCTGTGCCAACGGCTCGCTCAATGCCGCCACGGCAACCGAGACCGTTTCCGTTACCTGCAATCCTTCCTTCGTCAATACCGGCAACAATCTCTGTACTTCGGACGCGTGCGGGGGCAGCGTACCCGCCAAAGCCCATATGCTCCCGGGAAGCGTCCAGAACGTTTCCCGGAACTGGGCGTTTTCCGCGACCGCCGGGACCTGCACCTTCGGATGCGATGCCAACTATACCCAACGGGAATCGGTTTTCGGTATTTTACGGTTACGGATTCGGAACAGGTTTTATTTTTCTTCTTTCGGGAGCTTATCGGGAATAAGCGACCGGAGAAAAAAATAAAAGATGTCCGGATATGTGGCTGGAAAAATCGGGAAACCGATTCCTATTGGGTATAAAAGAATCCCCGAATTTTTGCATCACGCCTTCGCCATACCCCCCATACAATTCCCTACGGTGCGCGAATCCGGCTTCGTATTCCATCGCATTTTCCAGGTTCCGGCAATTTTTCTGGGACATGTCCACGTATTTCGAATTTCAAAAAGCCCCGAAGTCCTTACAATGGCAAAAATTTTACCTACCATATGGAAAAACTCCTCCGAACCTGCATCGAACTCGCCGCGAAACAAGGGTACGCCGCCCAAGGATTCGCCCACCACAGCCTCTCCACCGGCTGCACGTTCAAAACCCTGACCGGCGAAACCCTCACCCAGAACACCCTCGAAAAAAACATTTCCTTCACGATCGAAAAGGACGGGAAAAAGGCGTCCCGGAAATTTTCTTACGATTCCGGCCTCAAGGCCGAAGAAATCGTCGAAAGCGCCGAATTGCTGCTCGGATTCGTCACGGCGGACCCGGCGGAATCGCTGCCGGACATTTCCGACGCCTTCGAGAGCGACATTTCCAAATTCCGCGCGGACGAACTCCCGGAATGGGCCAAAAAACAGTACGGAGCCGTCAAAATCAGCCTGGAAGAAGCCATCAAAACGTCAGAATTCGAAATCGGGATCGAATCCCTCATCGTCTCCGGTTCCTGGGACCGCTCCGTTTTCATGAATTCGTTCGGGGCGAAAAAAATCAGCGCGAGCACCTACGCGAGCTTCCAAATCGGGTTCAGCGGCGACAACGACGGCATTGCCGACGCGGAATGGCTCTACCGCGACAGCGATTCCCTTTTTGCGTACGACGACGCTTGGACCCGAATCTGCCTCCGGAAAATCGAAGACAAGATCCAGCCCGTGACCGCGAAATTCGAGACCGGGATCCACACGGTCGCCATGTCGCCGGAACTCTCCGGGGAATGCGTCGGGGAAATCCTCGGCTTCCTCTCGGGATACGCCATCGTCGAGCACATGAGCCCCTTCTCCAAAGCGGAAATCGGCGCGAAAATCTTGCCGGAATGGATCAGCGTACAGAGTTTCCACGCTCTGCCCGGGGCTTCGAGCGCGCAATTTTTCGACGGGAACGGGATTACCACCCGGGACATTTCGCCCATCCAAAACGGGGAGCTCCGGGAGCTCTTCCTCTCCAAGGCGAGCGCGGAACGGCTCGGGCTCGTCCCGAACGGCCAACCGGGACCGGTGAACGTCCGGATCTCCGGCACGCCGCCCGTCACGGACCTCCGGGGCGTGAAATTCCTCTTCACCACCCTCGCGGGGATGCACACCATCGACTCGGCGACCGGAAATTTTGCCCTGGAAGGCGAAGGATACGAAGTCACGGAAGACGGCGCCGTCGGCAAATTCGTCAAGAACATCGGGCTCTCCGGCAACCTGAGGACGCTGTTCGGCGGGCTCGTCGGCCACCTCGGCGACACGCCGGACTACGGCTCCGTCCGGATTCCGACGCTTATATTTTCTGCCGCACAGGTAACTCCAACCGTCGCATAGCATGGGACCGCTGATCCAAACCGCCGCTACCGCCCTGAGCGTATCCCCGATCGACGTGTACGTCATCGTGGCCGTTTTGGTGCTTTGGATCGTGTTCCTCGTCATGGGAATCCAACGGACGTACGAAGCGTATTTCGGGCTCGTGGTGGGACTCGCCATCTACCTGATGCTGACGGTCCTTCTCTCCCCGATGTACCAGACCCCCGAAACCGCCAAAATCATCTCGCCGGGAACATCGAAATTCCTTATCGGATCGAGCACGTATCTCATTTTCATACTCTTTATCCTGACGCCGATTGCCGGAGGGATTCCCTTCCCGGAAACGAAATTAAAATTCGTCAAGTACCTGGAGCTCGCGGCGGTCGCAGCGTTCGTTTGGGTGTTCTTTTTCGCATTGTTACTGGGTTTCGCTTCCAAAACGTACATCTTCAACGTGGATACCGCGTTCGTGGGAATCGCAAAACTCGGATTTTATCAGGAATTGCTGGCGGGAAAGATTTTTTCCAAAATCTCAATGTACCTCCAGCCGATCGTTCTGCTCGGGGTGTTGTTTCTCATTTACAAGGCGTTGCTTTCCGAATTGATCGGAGTGATTTTGGCTTCGGTATGGAAATGGCTGATGTCGCTGAGAAACAAGGGGAAGAAGGACGATGGGAAAGCGGCGGCCGGAGGGCACGACGAGCATGCGGCGGGGGGGCACGACGATCACGGGGGCGGGGGGCATGATGAGCACGCGGCCGCATGACATGACGACCATGGGGGCGGGCACGACGAGCATGCGGCGGGAGGTCATGATGAACATGGTGGTGGGCATGACGAGCATGGCGGACATCATTAAAACCGAATATCCTGTGCCCGGTATCCTATACCCAACGGGAATCGGTTTCCCGGTTTTTCCAGCCTCATCTTCGGACATCTTTTATTTTTTTCTCCGGTCACTTATTCCCGATAAGCTCCCGGAAGAAGAAAAATAAAACCTGTTCCGAATCTGTAACCGTAAAATACCGAAAACCGATTCCCGTTGGGTATACATTCAAAAAATTCCGCGTTTTTCCGTTACCGTACGAGAACGTACCCATTCCCTGCCCAGCCAATCGCCGTTCCATAACGGTTGTCATATTTTGCCGGTGCCGGACTCGTGGTTGCCGCGGCATTCGAAGCATCATAGCATCCATTGTAGATGGAAGCGCTATAGATTCCGCTCAATATCCCCCAGGTCCCGGAAGCCGAAAGAGCTCCGCCTCAGCAGGCTTGATACAGGAATGATGAATCCGTAGCGGCTCAGAAATCTTTCTGTATGCCAGTCCAGAAATTGGCATTGTAGGAACAAGAATTCACTTGCCCTTGAGCGGATGTCCACGGAGTAGAAACATTCCGCGTATAGATGGTCTGGTAGCCATTGCAGATATTCCATACCTGCGTTGGATTTATGACGTTGAATACCGTGTCGGCAAGATTGGCACTATCGGTAGTGAGATTAGCCAAGGAAGCGACGTTATTGCTTGTCGTATTACCGCTCACGAGCGTATCGAATTTTTCCTTTCTTACCAATGTCCATCCGCCTCCGTCTATGGTCATATCGCAATAAACCTGAAAAGCGGGATTGGAATCCGGCTTGATCCAATACGTACCGTCTCAGACGGATGCTCAGCTCGTTTTTATATCCTTGCAGTTCTTTCAGGAATATTGCGACGATCCGACCGCATCCGAATCCTTCCTCACGAAAATTCCGAATCCTCCGCTCGCCACGCACAAACTCGAACCGTTTGAATATCAAACCGAGGCGCAATTGTTACTGTATTTAAAACCGTAACTGTACCAGCATGAAGAATTGTAGGTGCTGTTCGCCAACCAAAGGCTATTGTTCGAACTGGTGGGTCACCAGTATGCCAAGTCGTCGGAAAATCATGCCCGGCCGAGTAACGAGTCTTCATAAATATACGTCGAATCGACCGATCCGGCATAGGTTCACAAACCCGAAAACATATTCTCGAAAATCCCAGATCGTTTGAGATTGAATATAACGTACTGTCAATTCTTGTGAAGGATTTTTACCCGGTTATATTGAATCGTGGAATTTCCAAGTTTCTCCAAATCTCCTCCGCAATTGCTAGAGGTATCAACGCAGGCATTGCCTGGATTATACACGTTCAATCCGTCATATGAAACTTCGTTCACCAGCAACGTCCATCCTCCTCCGCTCGTAGACATATCGCAATATGCTCCGAACTTGCTCGCTTGGGATCCCGATGGGGCAATGGAATAGACTCCGTCCGCAAGGCACGCTTGTGAACCGTTCCCACACGTTCCGGTTCAACGGGCGGAACCGTCGTTTTTGTATGTAGCGGAGGCATTGTATTCGTTGCAGGTTTTCAAGGCCGTTCCATCGAGCTTCATCCAAGGGGACGCCGTCGTTCCACTTCCCGAGAAGTAGGTACAGGCAGGGCTTCCAGGATTGCACGGCAAATTTTGTATCGTGACGACCGACGTACCTCAAAGCTGGTTCGAAATAATGCTGGTACCGAGCGTAGCGAGTGAATTGCCAACGCTGGTTGCCATAAGCGATGCGATAGCCTGATTGTTGCGGATATCCGATCCGGAATAGGCATTTTGAAGATTTGTCATCATAGCGGTAATTTCAGCGCTCGAACTTGGCAAACTCGAACCGGAATACACTACCGTATTCGGAACGAACGTGTTCGGATTTTTCAGTGGCATTCCATTGAAAAGGAGGGTTCCCGTGAGTGCCAATACGTTCAAAACACCTCAGACGGATGTTCCGCTATTGGTGATGATGCTTGGGATGGCGAGTACGTAAATCCGGCTTCCCGTGGTCGTCTTCGCGATAAGTCATCCGAAGTTTCAACGAACATAGGCGACGGTCGGATCTCCGGCTGAGGCATATGTCGTATCCAAAACGGAGTTTTCATTCCATGCGTTCTTAGGCAAGTCCCCCTCATATTCCGTTTTGATCAGATAGGCCTTCCCCTCCGAAAGGGCGGAATACGTATATTCCGAATTCCTCAACGGATCAACGGGTTTCTTGTTCAATCCTCCTCCGGCTATGGTACCTTTGAAATACTGCATAACGCCCGAACCGACCGCACCCTGATTCCAAATGGTTCCTCATGAATACGTTACGGCGAAAGAATTATCCGGAACTGGATACGAACCGGAAGTAATCACCGCAAGATCAAGCGATTTGGAAATCTGTGCGGTATCTCACACACGTGCCGAATCCCGGGCTTTGGAAGAATACCCTCCTATTGAAAGGAATCCTATAGTACCGAGAATCGCAAGTATAGTAATTACTACGATAAGTTCTATCAATGTAAATCAATTGAACTTTGCCATGACGGAAGGTTTTTTTATATTGGCCATACGTGACGCGATGAAAATTAAAATTCCTATTATGGTCCATAATATAGTATATGTGACGGTAATCAAGGAAAACGAACCGGGTAATGGAAACATCAATGGGGTAAAACAAAAAGAATTCCGAATCGGAATTCTTTTCACATATAAAAAACTCTTCAAGCCTTCAACTACCTGTCCACGAACTACCCCCCCTTCCCAAAAATCACGTCCTTCCGCTTCATCGCCACGACAATCTCCCCGATTATCAACGCCGGGCCAAGAAAATAAAAAATAAACAGCGCGTTCATCGTCGCATTCACCGTGATTTCGAGCTTGGTAAGCTCCCGTCCCGTCTGAAACAATTGCTCGTTCTGATACCCGAGAATCGCATAGATAACCCAGAACAGCAGCACGAACACCAAAACCGGGAACATGGCGAACAAAAACGCCTGAAACCGGTGTGACCATTTGGTTTTTTTTCGTTCCGCTTCTGCCATGGGTGAGCCTTAGGAATTCGATCCTAAGCGCGATGCTCCGGATACGATAAAATATTGGTCAGATTATACGACTAATGCCCCGAAGTCAAACGGGGAAATCTCCCCGACGAGTTACGGGAGCAATTTCCAATCCACGTTTCCGGAAGCGCCCTCGAAAAGCAATTGGCAGCTCCCGATTTCCGAATTCAAAAATCCGATATCCCGGGTGTGTCCGAGAAATTTCGGATAATCCAACGTCTCGTCCCGGCTGTTTTCGAATCGGATCCGGTGGACCCTGGTGCTTCCCGTCACGTATTTCACTTCCGCGCCGACTCCGGCCTTCTCCCGGAGGATCGCTTCGTCGAGCTCCTTGAGCTCCTCTTCCTTCTTGAAAATTTCGGCTTCTTTCTGGACGATTTCCTTGATGGCGTTCACGTATTTTTTCACGATTTCCATATAGGGCAAAATCGCCCGGAACTGCTTACGATCGGATTCCCCCATGGTTTCCGATTTGGCCTTGATGGCGGCGATGCCGTTGAGGAAGGTCACGATTTTCTCGATCGGTATGGGGGTCTGCTTTTGGTAATTGCCCGTCTCGGTCTGGAACAAGGCGATCTGATCCCTGATTTCTTTGATTTCTTTGGCAAGCGATTTGGATTTGCCCTCCTGCGCTTCTTGGTTCGGGACTTCGACGAAAACGATGTTTTCGATGCCGCGTTTGGCATTGGCCGTTTCTATCCTGATATTCTTACCGAGAACCTGGGAGGAAAGGAGGCTCTTGATCTCGATTTCATCAGCTATAACGAGCGAATGGGATATCTGCCCTTGAACGATGACTTTTTTCGCGTAGATGACGGATCCGGATTCGACGTTGCCGATAATCTCGACGGTGCCCAGCGGAGCGGAGATGATTTCGTTGCTTACCAGCCCTTTTTGCACGAGAATGTTCCCGACCGTCGCTTCGAGGCGGCCGTTCCGTACGGAACCGGAAATGGCGATGTCGGATTCCGTGGCCCGGATAAGCTTCGCCGCCACCTGGCCCGTGACGGTAAATCACTTCCCTTCCATAATCCTTCCGTCTTCCACGTCCCCGATGACTTCCATGGTGGCAAGGAGATTATGGAGATTCCCCGTGGTATGGTGGGCTATGGCGGCCTTTTGGATGATGGTCGGGCTCACGGTGACCAGCCTGGTTTTCTGATCGATGGACAGGAAACCCTCGATGTCGGCCACGATGTATTCCGTTCATTTTTCTTTGACGACCGAGGTACCGGGTCCGGACAAGCCGACCAAGGAGAGATCCTTGCATGCTTGCGCCGGCAAAACGGTGCCGAGAATGTCCCTTCCGGCAACCCCTGGAACCAGCGGAACCTTGCAGAATATCCTTTCTCACTTTTTCACTTCGGGAAACGATACGGTGAACTGCCCGAAATCGAACATGCCGGAAGCGTATTCCTTGGGCGCCATGTTTTTCCGGATATCTTTCTTTTCTTCCTTGACCCTGGCGTTTTCGCCGGGAGCCGGCGGACGTCCGCTTGCCACGACCTGCATCCCGCCCGTACCGTTGGAGATGAACGACCGTATGTCTGCCGCCCTGACGCCGCTGATTATCCCATTGCGCCAGAGATGCGCGACGAATTCGTCGAAATCCAGGGCGGTTTCCTTTTCGAACTCTACCATCTGCGGTCAGTCGAATCCCGGAACCACCGTGGGGACCGCTTCGACGATATGGAGTTTCTCAAAATAATACTTGGCATCCATGGTCGAGCCGTTGCGGTCCTTGAAGGCCGTGATCTTCCGGTACAATTCCTTTCGCGGCTCCGGAAACGGGCGTATGCCATCCGCGATGCGGATCCTTCCCGGAAGATTCCTGGGATCCTGGTACAGGATATTTTCCAACGCGGGCAAATCCAATCCCTGCAATACGAAATGTATGCCCCGGCTGTCCGACGTATTATCATAGAGGAATACCTGGTTGACGAATTCGAACATGGCGTGCGAATTCGGAAGCCTGGAAGGGGTGACGAACAAACCTTCCCGAGTCTGCTCGACCGCTCCGGAAAGGTCTTCCAAAAGCTTCGCCATCCGGGTTTCGATAGTGGTTTCCTCCATAATCCCGCTCACCGCTTCGCTCACCCCTGACAAAGAACTGAATACTTCGTTCGGGGTCTTGAACGGCGGCAATTTCGATTCTTCCATCAAAATGGCTCCGGGGGTCAGACTGGCTTGTCCCGGAATCGAATGGTCTTGGCTAATCATGGGATTATTTATATTTTCCCAAACAGTATATCGCATTGTCAATGGCATGACAAATTCTGAGGCCTAGAAATGGGATATTACGGGTACGCGCTATTCCGAAACCGCATCCCGCTTCGATTTTTCGAATTTCCTCACCAAAAGGTCCACGGCCCAAGCAAAATCCGCCGGGACGTCGGAGCGTTCGGAAATCCTGACGGCCTTTTTCCGCTCGCCCAGTCTCGGTCCGACGAATTCGCCAAGTGGCAAGCCTTCCTGATTTCCGGCTTCGGCTTCCGACTTCCGGAGCGCCCAGAAGGATTCGCGTTCTTTCGCGTCCATTCCGCCGTATTTCGCGTGGGATTCCGGATTCGTGAGAATTTTCAGTACCCAGGCGGACAGGACGCTTGCCGTGGTTTCGCGTTTCGCGATCTCCGAGAAAACGAGGAACTCGCAGTACCGGTGCAGCCGCAAATCCCTCAGGCGCAGTTGCGGGGTTTCCAGTATTTCCAGCAGGAGCACGTACCAGAATTCGTCGCGTTCCCCGATTCCCGCAATCGCTTCCTCCGTCGTCTCGAATCCCGTGGCACCTCCCAAAATCGTCTCCCTGACGGACTGGTGGAAAATCGGAAAAATCCCTTCGGAATCGGCGGTTTCGATGGACGCGGTGAGCGGTTCCCCGACATTTTCCGGTTGGATTGCCGGCAGAAACCTATCGGTCGCCTCGCAGAGCCTGGCCCGCAAAGCCGTCCGGTCGTTCCGGGCCGAACCGGGCAGATTCCGAAGGATTTCCGCAACGGCACCCGAGATCTTCCGGCGGATTTCCGGCCGGATCCGGCTTTTGAATATGGTTTTTTGGAGCCGGAGGGCCAGATTATCATCTTTCGGATCGGACTCCTGCACGATTTTCCCGATTTTTTCCCGCAGGAGCGAAATATGGTGGTCCAATCGCAAATCGGATTCCGGTCCCGGTTTCCCGTGAGGGGGATTTTGCACATTTTCGATAGCGGCAATCAGGTTCATGTGCATACTCTACCATATTCTTTTGAGAAATCTCCAAGAATTCTATTGACGTATTAGCATTTATATAGGATAATATATTTTAACGAACAAAGGCATTCATAATTAATTTGTTCTTAAGCAATTATCCTTATACTTTCACTTATGATTTTAGTAGTCGACGACAACCAACTCATTGCTTCAAATATCGTAGAATATTTGCAGATCCAATGAATCCCCGCAACCGCCTGCTTCGACGGGGAGAGCGCTTTTGAACTGATCCAGAAAAAACTGGACGCCCACGAGAAGATCGACCTCATCATCCTCGACCGGATGATGCCCAAGCTCGACGGCATAAGCCTCGTGCGGATGCTCCGCAGCCGCAAGATCGAAATCCCGGTAATATTCCTGACCGCGCTCGGGAAGCCCGTGGACCTGGTCGAATGACTCGAAGCCGGAGCCGTGGAATACCTCACGAAGCCCGTGGAACTCAAGGAACTCGGGCTCCGCATCAAGAACCTGCTCACCTACGCTTCCGGCCGATCCAAGAAGGGCTACGTGAACACCGCCCTGACCAACGATCCGTCGGACGATATCCGCATCAACGGACTCACGGTGAATTTCGCTTCCCAGAAAATCGCCCGAAACGGAAAAATCATCCACCTTTCCCCGAAGGAGTACAACATTTTCAAGCTCCTGATGGACAACCAGGGGCGCGTCGTCACCTACCAGGAAATCTTCGAGAAGGTCTGGCTGGACTACGGTTCCAATTTTTCCGAATATACCACCACGATAACCGTGCACATGGCCTACATCCGCAAAAAGCTCGGAGGCGAGAATTTTATCCGCACGGTGAAGCTTACCGGGTATATCATCGATGAAAAATAGCCCGTTTTCCATATCGAGAAGGTCGCAGGTTTTCGGGGCGTTCGTCGGTCTCGCCATCACGTTTTTGATCGCCTTTTCCGTCGTGTTCTATTTCGAGTCCGCGAGGAATTGGGGAAACCAAAAGCACCAGGAGCTCTCGAAGCTCATCGCGGACGTTATGAGCGTTCCGCAGGCGGCGCGGTATTTCAACGATTTCCGGGTCATCGCCCCGAATGGGAAAATCGTCTATAACGAAGGGATTTTCACGGAACTGCCGCCGACGATCCTGACGGACGACCGACAGGTGGAATACGAAGGACTCAGCCTGTTCGTCATTTCGAAACGGCTGTTCGACGGAAATACCGTCCTCTTCGTCGATGACATTACCGACGCGGTCGAAGCCCATAAGCTCATGTTCGGCAACCTGCTTACCAGCACGCTGCTCCTGGGATTGCTCATCATGGTGATCGGCTGGTTTTTTACCCGGTGAATTTTCTGACCGGTCCGGCACATCGTCGGCGCCATCGAGCGTTTCCGGCTGGAACAGGATCCCGCCCTCGACGCCATCCCCATTTCCGGCAAGGAAAGCGACGAATTCGTCCGGATTGCCCGCCAGCTCGAAGCATTGTTTTCCCGGGTCCGCACGGAAACGCGAAAAATCGAGGACCTGAGTTCCAATATCGCCCACGAGCTCAAGAACAGCCTCTTCGGAATCGCGAGCACCCTGGAACTCGCGCTCCTTCTGGAAGATCCCAAAAAGAAAATCGAACTGGCACATTCCCAGGTACTCCATCTCTGAACGGTAGTCCAAGCGCTCCTGCTCTTGGCCAACCGGGAAATGGACGTGGAAAAAACTCCCGTGGCGCTCGAATCGCTGTTCGGGCATTTCGCGAAGGAGGATCCGCGGATATCCCTGATCGGTCCGAAACGGGTCAAGTGGGACATCCACCGGGAACTTTTCGAAATCGCCGTCGGGAACATCGTCGGGAACGCCAAAAAATTCACTCCGGAAAACGGGAAAATCGAGATTTGTTTCGGGGAAAACGAAATCAGCGTCATCGATACGGGAACCGGGATTTCGGCGGAACAGCTCCCGTTCGTATTCGACCGGTTCTACAAGGCCGACAGCATGCGGCCGAACGGTTCCGGCACCGGACTCTGACTTACGCTCGCCAAGCACGTCCTGGAAAAATTGCACGGTTTCACCCTCTCCATCGCGAGCACGGTCGGCAAGGGGACACGGGTGACGATAACGAGATCCGTGGAGAAACCCCGGCAAAACGATGAAATCCGAAGTTAATTTTGAGCACCGTAGTGAGGCGTACGATAGTACGTTGAACGAGGAGCGGAAAAATTGGCGAGGAGTTCGCACGCCCACAAAAACCCGGAAAAAACCCCGGCAAAACGATGAAATCCGAAGTTAATTTTGAGCACCGTAGTGAGGCGTACGATAGTACGTTGAACGAGGAGCGGAAAAATTGACGAGGAGTTCGCGTTTTGCCGGGGTTTTTCCCCCGTTAATGCAAGGTTAATGTTTTGGAGTACGATGCCGAATATCATATGCAACGCTCCTCTTCCCGCTCCAAATTCGTATTCGCTTTCGCTTTGACGATAGCCGTTTGGGGAGTGGCGCCCTTTGCCCAGGCTCTCATGGCCAGGCGGGAACCGGAAGAACGACCGGATAAGAAACCGGAAACGGTTTGGGAAGACCGGGAATTGCCTCGGCCTCCGGAAGACGGAGAATTACCCAAGCCACCGGAAGACCGACAAATGCCCCAACCTCCCGAAGACCGGGAAAATGGGCATAGTGGACCATGGATTCGGCCCGCGCTGTTCCAAAACGGGAGCCATTCCGGATCTACCCTGCTCAAGCCGATAGGATTTTTTCCTTCGTACGGATCGAACCATTTCGTTCCTTCGGTTATCAAGCCCCCTCCCCCGGAGACGATACAGAAGAAACCTTGGAAAAAGCCTCCTCGGATGCGTCGCTGGAAATGGGAAAAACGGGAAGATTAGGAAGGAGTCCGCATTGTAACGGGCACGGGGGAACGCGGGAAACCCCGGAAACCCCGGAAACCCCGGAAACCCCGGAAAAACGATGAAATCCGAAGCCGAAGCCGAGTACCGAAGCGAGGCGTGCTGGCAAGCACGTTGAGTGAGGAACGGAGGATTCGGCGAGGAGTTCGCGTTTTACCGGGGTTTCTACTTCAAAAGATTCTTAATATGCCTCAGGGCCCGGTACACCGGGAACTTCCACGAATTCGTCACGAGGATCCGTTTCTCCGGCCACTTCCGGACGATGCCTCAGAATTTGGATTTGAAATCCGTCACCCCCTGGAGATGGTGTCCCGACTCCCCTTCCGGGGCGATTCCGAGAAAATCGTACCAAAGGCAGCCCGACGCTTTGGCCGAACGGATCATTTCCCATTGGAGGAGGTATGGGGCCATCAGCCGGCGGATTTCCGGATCGGAGGCGGACGCGCCATAGTAATACGTAGCCGTGGTCCCGGAAATCGTCAGGATCGACGCCGCGACCGCCCGACCTTGCCAATAGGCGATATACAACCCCTCCGACGGATGGTTCCGGCACCGGAGCAAGTGCTCGTAATAGGCTTTCCCGTTCGCGGAAAAACCGTCCCGGTCGGTCGTATCCCGGAGCAATCCGTAAAAGACATCGATGTTTTCGGAAGTCGGCGAAACGCGCCGGACCTCGCAGCCGTTCTTTTCGGCCAATTTGATATTGTACCGCCCTTTTTGTTTCATATCCGCGAGTAATTCCTCGTCGGATTGTCCGAGATCGAGCAACCTCGTAACGGGCTCCAGAAGGTATTTCGTTTGACAGGAATACGGTAATCCGCCGTTGAAATCCATGTCCTCGATATTTTCGAACAGCACGAATGCGAGACCATGGGATTTCGCGTACGTCCGAATCTCTCGAACGAGGAGATCCAGGACATCGGAACGACATCACGGCAATCAGTCAAACAACATGCGAACGATATATCGGTTTTTGCTGTGAATTCCAGGAATCCACTGCGGGCCTCCGACGAAAAACATGGCCGACATCCCGAAACCCACGGTTCGGATTTCCCCGATCCCGTATCATTCGAGTCCCGCATCCCCGTACGCCCCAAAAAAAACCGCGTCTTCCGCCTGCCCCGACCCGACCAGCATTTTTCCCCATTCGGCATCCTGCCAAACCGGACGAAGCGAAGTTTCCGAACCGGATTTACCGAAAAACGCGTTCCAAAAAATCCCGATTTCCGAGGCCAATTCGGAAATATCGTCCGTATCGCGGAGCGAAACGCAGGAACTTTGCATCGTTTGAGACTATTCAGCGAAAGCTTTATTGCAATTAATTTGCACTTTTTACATAAATTTGGTACAATCCCCCCATATCACATTACAAAAAAATTATGAACACGGCTATCGAAATCAAGACCAAACAGGTCGGAAGCATCATGGTTTTTGAATTTCACGGGGAACTCGACGAAACCAACGCGGACAAAACGTTTACGAGCGTATACAACGCGGTGGGGGATTTTACCGGCAAAAAAATCCTCTTCAACCTCATCGGACTCAAATACCTCAACTCGAAGTCCATCGGGTACATCGCCGACATTTTCAGCAACATCGAGGACGGAAACGGGAAGATGTGCATCACGAACATGACGGAAGAAGTGAAAGACACCCTCGAACTCGTCGGTATCACGACCATCGTCGCCGTCATGGACACCGAAGCCGAAGGTCTCGCGCAAATGGCATAACAGACGATTATAAAAAATTGTCAAGCACAACCTCCCGCGAAAAAGCGGGAGGTTTTTTGTATTTTCGGAAATAATAGGGTAGATTGAAGAAAAACTTCCCTATGACCACTCCTACCACTACCGCCTCAACGGAAAAAGAACCCGGATTCTTCGACAAGATCCGCGACCGTTTCGCCACCGCGGGCGAAGTCCTCCGCGACGCTACCGTGAAACAGCTCGATTTTGCCAAAGACATCATCGGGACCAATACCGAAATCGAACTGGCCAAATCCAAAGAATCCCAGCTCTCGGGCAACGAGAGACGCGGACAGCGGGAAACCGTCCTCGGCCTCGGCCGGACGAAAAACCGCGCCCAGCGGGCGGAAATGCTTACCGCGGAAAACGGGCTTATCAAAAACGAAGCCCTCAAGAAACGGGCCCGGGAAACCATGAAAAGCGGCGGATTCGAAACCATGAACGCGAGCCATCTCCTTTCGCTCGAACAATTGGAACGCGGGGTACTCTCCAAGGTATTCGCCTACAAGCGGACGAAGGATCAGGAAGGGCTTCCCGTCGAATCCCCCGTCAGCGTCAGCGATATCCGGGAAAATGACGAGATCGTCATCGACTTCGGCCGGAACGCTTCTGCCAACGCGAAAATCGGAGCCGGAGACATCCTGCCACCGAGCGTCCGGGTCGTCAAGGTTTTCGACCGGGACATGAACGTGCGGATCGGTACGCGCCAGGTCGTCAACGGGCGGGCGGGATACTACGACATCAACGGCAAATACCTGCCGATATACACGGGCTTTACCCTGAGGATCCCATCCGAAGCGGATTTGAGGCAGCCGGAATACCGGGAATTCGAAGACCGGCTGAAAATCCGGCTATCCGGATCCATAGAACGGGATCCCACGGCGCTGAAACCCCTCGAAGCGGAAGACGTTCAGGCCATGGCACAATTCCAAAGCATCCTGGAAAAAGGGAAAACCGAAGACGAGACCTCGACGCTGTATTCCCACGTTTCCAGCGAAGCCGGATCCGGCGGAACTTACCAAGAACGGCTCGTGCGGATGATCGGGATTGCCGATACCAACGGGAAAAAAGCGGAAGGGAAAGAAAAATCCCTGTACGAAAATCTCGCTACCCGCCTCAAAAAGACCAAAGAAGTCATCGGGGACCGGAATTACGATATCGACATCGACCGGTACAAGGCGGCCATCGCGAAGCACGAGTCGGGCGGACAGGCGTATCTGGCGAGAAACGACGGCGAAGGCAAGCGGCGGGGCGTCCGACCGGGAGCCTGGGCTTTCGGGAAATACCAGTTCACCGTGGAAACGCTTCGCGGATTCGGCGTAGACCTCGGGAATCCTCCGGAAGAATCCAAGATCCAGGGTTTTCTCGGAAATCCGACCCTCCAAGAGGAAATCATGGACAAGTACATCGTCCAATGCCTCGAAAAGCACATTCTCCCAAACCAGAAAATTGCCGAGGACATGGCCCGCGACGGCACTTCCCTCTCCTACTATCTCGCGCTCACGCACATCGGCGGACCGGGCGCCCTCAATGGGAAAACCCTGGCAAAAGACTGGCTGGGAACGAGCACCCATACCTACGCCATGGGGGTCGCGAACGCCTACGAACGGGCGCTGTCCAGCTCGTCTATCGCCCAAGCGGTGCCTCGTATCGACGCCATCAACGGGGCGAGGATTACCCCGGACATACTGATCGCTTCCGCGGAACGACATATTGGAAAGCCGTACAAGTACGGAGCCGACGGCAAAGCCTCCATCGACTGCTCCCAGTTGGTCGTGGAAGCGCTCAAGGACAACCGGGTCGTCCATTCGAGATACGACGACAGCGCGGCGGGATTCGCGATGAAGAGCCAACCGAAAAACCCTGGGTCCGTACAGCGTGGGGACCTCGTATTCCTTCGTACCAAATGACGTATTACCCATGTGGAAATCGCCCTCGGTCCCGTTAAGAACGGAGAGATCCCCATCCTCGATGCGAGTTCGAACGCCGGGGGCGTCAGCAAGCGCCAGCAGAAAATTACGCAGGAAGTAGAAGTCGGAACCCCGTACTTCTACGCCTAAAATTCCATCAAAACGCGAACTCCTTGCCAAATTTTCCGTTCCTCGCTCAACGTACATCCGTACGTCTCGCTACGGTACTCAAATTTGGCTTCGGATTTCATCGTTTTGATGGAATTTTAGAAGATTAACCCGATCTGTTCCTCTCCTAGTTGGGAGGAATTTTTTAGGTACCCGCGCATGAGCCGGAGTTCTTCCTTGATATCGTACCCGTTGATTTCCAGGTCCGATCCGATAAGCCGTTCGAGGAATTCCTTACCGGAATATTTCGCGAAATCGAGCTGGTAGTATTTTCCCCCGGTCCCGACGGCCATTCCCGTGAGGCGGTTCTCGTGGGCGACGGTGGCGACGGAACAGGACTTCTGGCGAAGGAGTTCCGACCAGAGGGTTTCGAGCGCGGCCGCGTCTTCGACGGCGACTGGGTCGATGCCGAGGCTCCCGAAGGATTTCAGCTCGGCGACTTCTTCGGTCATCAGGGATTTGAATTCGAGGGAGCGGAAGAATTCGTTCACCTGCGGGCTCATCAGTTCCCTATCGCGAAAAACGTACGCGGATTCTTGGAGCATTTCCATGTCGACGTCGGTCGGGATGCTCGCGAGTCGCTTCGAAAGGAACGCCGTTTCGCGCTGTTCGATGAGCGTGGCTTTGGCCTTGCCGGAAATGCTCGGATGGTCCGCGTCGAGCGCGGCGTAGATATCTTCGAGCGAGCCGAATTCCCCGATGAGCGCCTGGGCTTTTTTGGGTCAGAATCCGGAAATCCCGGGGATGTTGTCGGACGAGTCCCCGGTAATGGAAAGATAGTCCACGACCCGCTCCGGCGGCACCCCGAATTTTTCTATCGCGTCTTCGCGGTGGGCGACTTTTTTCTTCATGGTATCGTATACCATGACGTTGCCGCCGATGAATTGGTAGAGGTCCTTGTCGCCGGAGAGGATATAGATCTGGTTGTTCGGGTCTTGGCGCAGGTTCGTGACGAGGGTGCCGATGAGGTCGTCCGCTTCGAATCCCTGCTTTTCGAGGATGGGGATCCGCATCCGTTCGAGGAGTTCGAGGATTTTGGGCTCCTGGGACTTGAGGTCGTCCGGCATGCGGTCGCGGGTGCCCTTGTACTCGGGAAAAATATCTTCCCGAAAGGTTTTTCCCTTGTAGTCCATGACGAAATACAGGAGTTCCGGCCTCTCGTACTGGTGCATCCCGAGCAGGGTTTTCGCCACCCCGAATACCGCGTTGACCGGCTCCCCGGCGCGGGTAGTGAACGGGGGAACCGCGTAGAACAGCCGGTAGATGAGATTGTAGCCGTCGATCAGGTAGATATTTCGCATGGGAAAGGAATAGGTTTGCAAGAGTATATCCAAAGTCGGGGAAATCAGAAGTCGGGGCTTCTGATTTTTTAAATCACGAGAAATGGCAAACAATTTGATTTCCGCGTCCATCCTCGTAAAATATTCGGGCAAATTTCATAAAAAAACATTCCCATGGGTACGCTTAAAAATACACTTCTGACCACCATCTGCCTAATCACCGCCGGAACGCTCCTGGCTTCTTGTGGAAAAACGGACGCCCCGACCGCTTCAACCGCCCCGACCGACCGAACCGCAGCCACCGTCACTCCGGAAACGCCGGCGGGAAATGCTCCCGATACGACGAAGGCAACGTCCCCGGTGGCCATGGTGTCTTGGCAAAATCAGGAAATCGAAAAAATGAAAAACATAAGCACGCTCGATGATTTGTCCAAAATCAATCCCGGGTACCTGAAAGATCCGAAGAAAGACCATCCAAAATTCGTAGAGCTGCAAAAGAAGCAGGTTCTCCTCAGCATAGCGTTGTCCGGCATACAGACGCCCGAATACCGGGAAATACAAAAGAGCATCTCTGAAATTTATGAGGCAAAATCGCTCTGGACTCCGGAAATCATCGCGCTGGATGCGGAGTTGCAAGAAACATTGAAAAGCATGGGGTCGGGCACTTGAGCCGAAATTAACGAATCGGTTCAGAAATATTGAAAGCTCATCGAAAAGAAGAACGCATTCCGGCAACAATTGGGCACGGAAGAGAAGTATCAGGAATACCTGAAAAGCAATCTCCCGAAAATCGAGAGCCTGAACGAGGACCTGAAAAAATTCCTCACTCCGGAAGTATTGGCCCAACAGGAAGAAATACTGACACTGTCCAAGGAAGTGTACGGTTCCGGGGCCCTTGCCGAAGAAAGCAAATAGATTTGAAACGGGGGGTCGTTCCGGTATTGGTCGAGCGCTGCCGGTCGTCGCCTCGGAATACGTGAAAGTATCGGAAGCGATTCGGATGGTTCCGGTGATTGCGGAAACGGAGTTGGAAAGGAACCTATGCTAATATTGTTTCCGTAAGCATTTCTCTCGTTATCTTTTGATATTTCAACTCATTCTTATCTATCAAGATATATCGCATCCGTTCCTCTCCATATGGACTTATAGAATAGAGATAGTTATGAAGCATCTCAAGGTCATTCAATTTTTCAACTGCTTGAGGTCAATGATAATCTTCTATATTTTCAGTTGCTTGGATAAGAATTCATCAATTCTCTAGCTCTTCGATACTGTATACCGGAGTAGCGGCAAGAATATTTTCTTTTCCGATACGTTGTACCCAACGAGGATGGAAGTAGGTGAGGAAAGATGCTAAGCCATGAATCATACCATCAAAACCTTTTCCATTATCCCAACATTTATCGGCTATATCGTTGAGCATGAGGCGATCCATATATGATACGCGGACTGCTGGCAACATGATAGTAAGATCTTTGATAAAATTGAGTGGAACAGGTTTCTCACTTTCAATAATAAAGTGCTGATTAAGTCGAATAAGAGTTTTTTCTTCAAATTTTGTTTCAATATCCAGATATGCTACTTCTACATTTCATTCATCTAAAAACGAAAAGCTCATTCCTGAATGATTAGGTCATATCTCTTTTAAAAACAGAGGAACTATTTCGGAGAGATTTTCAGTAGTATATTCGCCACAAATCTCAATGTCATTGTTACTCGCCAGGCATTTTCTCCAGTTGAGAAACTCTAATTTCTTAGCAATTTGCAATATGTTTACGGAAAATGTGTCATTTGATTCCAGATGTAAGTTTAGCATATCTATAGTTTATAAGGAATATAGTTTCAGTTGTCTCTATAGAAAATCTTTAAAATATCTTTATTACCTCTCAAGGCCTCATTCAATATTCATATATTTGCATCCAGCCTTGATTTTTGATCAAAAATATATTCTACATATTTGCCTGAATTCGAGCTTGTTCTATATAATCGTTGAGTTGATTTTTATCTATTTTTGAACTGTTTCCTCCCTTGATTTCAATAAGAAGCTTTTCTGTGGATGCATCCGCAACTCGATAATTGGTCTTTCAGGAGGCACTGGGAAAGCGTAATTGTGTTTTTGCGGAATCTCAATAGCGCTCTGAAGTTATTTCGTTTTCAAGTTTGTTCCATTTTTCCTCCCCAATATATCCCGTCATTTTCCCTCCCGCATTCCCAAAAATTTTCTTAACCAGATTCCCTCCCGCTTCCCCAAGGGCACTCGCTACCATGTAAACTGCCACGTTTGTACCGAATTCCGCTGCCGTAAAGTGAGATTTCGGACAATCCGATTTGAGGGCGGATGCAGCAGTGCCCAACGCTCAAAATCCCAAGACACGTCCTTTGGACGTAGGTTGTTCCGTAGGCGTCGTAACGGTAGGATTATTCAATAGAAATTTTTCATATTTCTGTCCCCTCTGGCAAATCTTTTACAGCATTCCAAAGTTGTCATGCAAGAGAGATGTATACTTCTAAATCAGTAAGCTCTAAATTATCAATTGAGTCTGTGCCTCATAAAAATAAAGGTTTCTTATATCAAATACATTGAGTCCGATCTAGTATGGAATTTGATTTTTTTTTCCATTCCGCCAAGAAACTCAATCTTAAAATTGCTTCTGGATTGTTGAATATTTCATTATTATGAAAATCAACAATATTACAAGGTATTTTATATTCTTCTGGGGTCTCGGGCTCAAATAATATAATTTCATTATCCTCTACATCAATGCCAAACAAACAACCGTTCCAATTTGATCAAAAAAAGTAATACTTTTTAGTATGACCAAAAAATAATTCATTACCGTATTTTGAATATTTAAGAACTTCACTAATGGTAAAGGTTCGATATACCCCATTTCAAAATGAATATCATCATAGGGTTTCAATAAAATTTCTCAAACTATCTGGCAAAATATCAATATCATCAGATGTTTTTTTTACTTGGACACTCAGGTCTTTTGGCAGTTTTTTTAGAAACGATTCAAACATATATGGCGAAGGTTAGGCTAGTCTCAAATAGAAATTTTTCATATCTTAGTACCTATGGGTAAATTTTTTATTTGTTGATAGATTTGGGATCAAAGACTTCTGTTTACGCTATAATCTAATTTCCACATATTGAAAAATGTATTTGATCACCCTAATTGTAAATCTACCATATGGTCAATATCTTTTCTTCTTTCCGTAATTCACCCTCATTTGGAATAAATTGATGTGGCTTTTCAGGTTCTCTGAACTTTTCAAATAACTTCCTTTGCTGCACTGCTCAAAATTCTACACTTTTCATCTGCGCATCTTTTTTGTTCCTCGCTCCAATCTGGCATATATTTTAGCTTGAGATTCACAGTTCGTGATATATTCCCAGGAACACCCTTAACTATCAATCCGCCCGCCACCCCGAACGCCCCCAATACGACTTTGCTTCAGACGTTGGAACCGTAGCTCGCAAGGGTGAACTGCGATTTCGGGCAATCCGACTTGAGGGCGGTTTCGGCCGTTCACGCGGCGGACTGTCAGAGGATCCGTATGGCGGCCCTCGCTATGATTCAGAGCTTCTCGGTCTTGACGAGGAGTCAGGCCCCGACGATGCCGGCGCCGAAGTCCACGGCGGCGTCCCTGATGGAATAGTCGAACTCGTCCCCGGTAAGGTACGATTCGAGGGCGGCGATCCCGACCCCGAACGCCACGTTGGCTACGGCTCCTACGAGCCCGAACTTCCCGCTCGGATCCGTCCGGTTCACCGGGTTGTTCCCCACGTACGCATACAGGTTCACCTGGTCTTCCGTATCCACCGGATCCCTCTGAAGAAATCTTCCGAGGGAAGGAGAATAGGTTCTCGCCCGGTAGTGGTAGAGCCCCGTTTCGGAGTCGTGTTCGCGGCCGGTGTAGAGACGGGTGGCAAACTGCTTGGCCGTATCCGAAAGCGGAACGAATATGGAACCGCTCTGGACGTAGGTCGCCCCGTAGGCGTCGTAACGGTACCTTTCCGTGACGTTTCCGAAATCGGTTACGGCTGTTAACGAACCCTGCTGGTCCTTGTGGAAGAAGTACGTCTGGCCATCCTGGATGACTGCGATGACGTCGTCCACCCCGCCGTTTCAGTATGCGTATTCTTTTTTCTTTTCAACCCCGTTTGCCGTTTCCGTTTCCTCTATGACTTGTTCTCCCGCGGAGAAGAAGGAAGTGAGGACGGTCCCGCTCGGCGTGAGGGTGGCCGGAGCGGTAGCGGTATCGGTAATATATTCGGATACCGTCTTGTCCGTGCGGCGACCGAGGACGTCGTAGCGGTATTTCTTTTATCATTCCTTCAATCAAGAAAGAAATAATTCAAAACTATCGGCTATTAAATATACATTTTTCATTGTAGGCTTTTCTTCTTCTTTCTCATGATCCCAGAAATATACTTTTCAGTAATTATGATTGTCACATGAAATCAAGATTTGATTTCAAAAAGAATCTCCCCCAATTGCAATATAATTTTTCGGAAAT
>CAIVSN010000002.1 GCA_903908595.1 uncultured bacterium | reverse complement strand
TGATTTCCCGATGCGTCGATAAGCGTCTCACGAAGTTTTTACATATACTGAAATATCAACGCAGTACAGATATGATTGAATGTTTCTGGAACTTATCACAATCCAAAAACACTCCAGGCAAACCGTTTTTGAACAATTATTGGCACATACAACGGAACTGAGACAAAAGAATACGTCAATTGAAACTATATCTGATCCACCTCCTATACTGGTTCCGTTGATATTTCATCGGAAAAAATGAGAATCTGATCGTATCTAATAAATTGAGCCATATTTCAATGAAGCATAGATGAAGTGCGTTTTTACAAGAGAGCCCTCTCCGATATCGAAGTCACCGCATTGTACAACGCTACGAAGTAGCCGTTAGCTTTATCTTTTATAACCTTGGCACATATGAATTCCACATCCAATACAAATATTTCCAGAAAACGGGCGGACATTCGTCCGACTTCCATATCCGGAATTCCTACCCATGCACGCCTCCGCGGGTTCACTTTGGTGGAGCTCGTGGTCGTCATCACGATTTTGGCGATTCTCGGCACCATAGGCTTCCTTTCCATCCAGGGATACTCGGCTTCGGCACGGGACGGATCCCGCATATCCAACCTGTCGAACCTGCAGAAGGGGCTGACGCTGTGGAAAGTAGTGGCGGGAACCTTTCCCATGCCGGAGAACGCGGTGACGCTGACGGCTTCTGGAGTAGCCATCGGGTACCAGGGGTTCGCGAGGGACCAGGTGGCGGGACTCGCGAAACTGTCTCCGGGTTCGACTCGGGATCCGCTCGATTCGTGAATGCATACGACGTACGCGGTGAACGCGGGACAGACGAAAATGCAGGCGATGGCGTTCTTGGAGGACGGGAGCAAAGCCACGGGAATCGGGATGATCCCGGGGATTCCCGGGGTGGACGAGGCGTGGGCGGGAGGGTCGAGCTATTCCGCGCGTACCCCGGTGTCGAAGGGGGACGCCTTGGGAATAGTGCTGTCGAACACCGGGGGCAATGTCAACCAGCCGGTGCAGGAACGGTACGACGCCCTGAGCTTCACGGGGCTGGACATAATCAATACTCAAACGGGTTATACGGCGTACTTCTCAAGTAAAAATACATTGAGTGGAACTGGAACCAAACTCGCAATACTGAAATCAACCTATACGCAAAAAAACAATTCACTTGATTACGATAGTTCGATGGTAGCATATTGGGATATGGAAACGCTCGCCTCGGATGGAAAACTTGCAGATTTGAGCGGAAATGGAAATAATTGAATTGGATACGGCGGCATTGCCATAGGCGGAACAAATGGCAACGGATTGATGGGGAAAGCCACTTATTTTGACGGAACGAATGACTATGTCGACCTTGGTACTTTCGATCCATCTAGTTGAGATATGACACTGTCATTCTGGTTGCAAAAAGATTCGTACAATTCTACCAATACGGAACAGATTATTGGAAAAATAGATGGCTGGGCGGGAGATTTATCGGATCATAGGTGGGGTTTTTATATCCGGTGAGCAAACAAAACACTAGCGTATTGAAGATATTGATTCGAAGTTTTGACCCCAAATCCAACCAAGCTTAGTTCGTGGACAAACTATACCTTTACATATAATGCTGGGGGAACCTCTCGATGGTATGAAAATTGAGTTCAAGTTGGAAGCGGACCATCCTTCACTTTTGCAAACAAGACAAATGCCACAACTGTTCTATGAAGAGCAGGCAGTCTGAGTAGTCAATTCTTACTATGAAAGCTCGACGAAGTCCGAATCTACAACCGCGCCCTTTCGGATGCCGAAATATCCGCTCTGTACAACGCAACGAAGTAAGCCTTTCTCACATTTTAACATTGCCAAATATGAATGCCATGGCCAATACGAATACGGACATTAGCAGTCCGAACGAAAGGACTCCCCTTCCACGCTCGGGTTCCTTGCGCGCAAGCCTCCCCGGGTTCACCCTGGTGGAGCTCGTGGTCGTTATCACGATCCTTGCAATACTCGGCACGATCGGCTTCCTTTCCATCCAGGGATACTCGGCTTCGGCACGGGACAGTTCCCGCATCGGGAATCTGGTGAACCTGCAGAAGGGGCTGAGCGTATGGAAGGTAGTGGCATGAACCTTCCCGATGCCGGAGAACGCGGTGACGCTGACGGCTTCGGGGGTGACGATCGGGTACCAGGGCTTTGCCCGGGACCAGGTGGCGGGGCTCGCGAAGCTGTCCCCGGGTTCGACTCGGGATCCTTTGGACGCTTGAATGTATACTACGTACGCGGTGAACGCGGGGCAGACGAAGATGCAGGCGATGGCGTTCCTGGAGGACGGGAGCAAGGCGACGGGAATCGGGATGGTTCCGGGGGTGGATACCGCGTGGGCGGGAGGGTCGAGCTATTCCTCGAGGACTCTAGTGTCGAAGGGGGACGCCTTGGGGATAGTCCTGTCGAGCACCGGTGGGAATATCAACCAGCCGGTGCAGGAACTGTACAATCCTTCGAGCTTTACGGGAATAGACCTCGTAAAAACAACTACCGCATACACCGTTTACGTTTCGCAAAACAAAACCATCTCTGGTACGGGATCAAGCCTGAAGGTATTTTCGGCTAACAATTCAAAAAATTCCGCAAGCTACGCTCAATCGTGCAAGGAAATTAACGACGCGGGAATCTCCCAATGAGACGGGCAATACTATGTAAATCCATCATGAACGGGAAGTTTTCAGGTATATTGCGATATGACTACGGATTGAGGAGGTTGGACGTTCGTAGCGAAATCGGTATTCAAACCGGGAATATCCGCAAACGGCTGAGATCTGTTTGCCAATAACCCGAATGCGGCAAAATGAGATTTTTCAAATTTCAATTCGCCAGATTCTGTAAAACTATCTACCGATACCATAAATTTGATGCTTTCAAATTGAGAAAAAAAGTTGAGGTACAATAGATACGATTATCAAAAAAGATGGATAGTGGAGTATTCGAGCTGACAGACGCTTGACTTTGCAACAGGAAAATCATACAGTATGAAATTAACACTCCCCATGCAAGAAGGAAATTACACATCCCCCATGTATACTTCCCATCCTCATTTTCTCTTGTTTACGGGAATTACCGTAGACAACGCATGTACTCCGGTTGTTTGAAACTGAAGATTTGCATACGGCAGTTGGAATACTGCTTCCCTCACCTACAACAGCGATTGCAATTGAGGATGAAGCCCTTGGTCGCCGTATCTGAAATGGACATGATGCGATGCGAGCGTCCCTCAAATATGTGTAGACAACGGAATGAACTATGTATTATTTATAAAGTAATTTTTGATTAATAAGTCTTCTATTCCTAACTTAGGTGCATATGAATTCGCAATCCCATAACGATATTTCCAAAAAAAATGAGAACGTTCGAGTTTCAGATTTTCAAAGAACCTTCTCCCGCAAGCGTTTCCCATGATTCACGCTCGTGGAGCTCGTCATAGTTATCACGATACTCGCCATCCTCGGCACCATCGGCTTCCTCTCCATCCAGGGATATTCCGCTTCGGCACGGGACGGTTCCCGGATATCGAACCTGTCGAGCCTGCAAAGGGGGCTGGCCCTGTTGAAGGTGGTGGCATGAACGTTTCCCATGCCGGAGAACGCGGTGACGCTGACGGCTTCGGGGGTTACCATAGGATACCAGGGATCGGCATTGGACCGGACCGCGGGTATGGCGAAGCTTTCGCCTTGATCCACCCGGGATCCGGTGGATACGGGGATGTATACGACCTACGCGACGAACGCGGGCCAGACGAAGATGCAGGTCATGGCGTTTTTGGAGGACGGGAGCAAGGCTGCCGGGATCGGGATGGTTCCGGGGGTTCCGGGATTGGAATCGGCTTGGGCGGGAGGTTCGAGCTACTCTTCGAGGGTTCCCGTGTCGAAGGGGGACGCCTTGGGGATAGTGCTTTCCAGTACCGGAGGGAACGTGAACCAGCCGGTGCAGGAGCTCTATAACGCGGGGAGCTTCACGGGGCTGGATTTGGCGAGAACGACGAGCGGGTCGGGGTACGCGATGGTGTTCTCCGGCACCGACTCCACCGCGACGC
>CAIVSN010000001.1 GCA_903908595.1 uncultured bacterium | reverse complement strand
GGAATTAAAATTGCACTTGGTAATTGATGACAGCGTCATAGATTCGGAACAGGTTTTATTTTTCTTCTTCCGGGAGCTTATCGGCAATAAGTGACCGAAGAAAAAAATAAAAGATGTCCGAATATGTGGCTGGAAAAACCGGGAAACCGATTCCTGTTGGGTATATTGCCCTGGTTTGCCGTGAGAGAAACGGCCTCGGGAAAGCCCTGCGGGAGAGGGTGATCGCGTGAATGACGGCAAAATCAAGCAACCCCTCGGAATTCTGCTCCATAAATACCCTCTCCTCCCTCGCTCCCGGCTCGCTGAAACGGGAGCCCGTCATAGCCCTGCTGAAAGCGAAATATTCCCGGCGGTTCGCCGAAAGCCTGATCGAAACGCTCGACGATACGAACAATTCTTAACTTTTCCATTTATGAAAAAATTGCAAATCGCGGTCATCTGATCCGCATGACCGGAAGAATACCCGGAAGGGGCGAACGACTTCGGCGGGCTCTACGGGGCGGCGTACGAAATCGGGCGATTGCTGGCGGAAGCCGGTGCCATCGTCATTACCGGGGGCAAGAGCGGCATCATGGAGTGAGCTTCGAAATGAGCCAAGGAGGCGGGATGAATCACCGTCTGATTCGTCCAATGAAAAACCCGCCGGACGTCGAACGCGTACGTCGATATCGAAATCGTTACCAACGTCGGCACCGGATGAGACGCACTGATGATCCCGACGTCGGCGGACGGCGCCATCGTGATCGGCGGATGAGCCGGAACCCTCAAGGAAATATGCTGATTCTACCTGGAAAAAAAGCCCATCGTGCTCCTCGCGAACTCCCGGGGATGGGCGGATGGGTTCGCCTCCCCGTTTCTCGACGAAAGGAGGCTGATTCCTTTCGTTACCGCGGGGTCATGAGCGGAAGCCGTTTCGATGCTCCTTCGGGAACTTGGTTCGGAAAGCGGAAACTAACGTGGAAAACCCGTATTCCTTCCTTGCTACGTAAATAACCCGGATATTGCCCATTTTTTCCGCCAAAGTGGCAAATACGTTTCTTTTGGCCTCGTTTGGAAACGCTTGATTATTCGTATTCATTACGCGATTATAATAAAATGGAAAGAAAAGCGAAGGGATTTCATTTTGCATTCTGGGAATGAAACCATACATTGGCAGGCATCTTCGGAGCTATCGACCAACCCGCTGCCTCCCTAACCCGCAACCCATGCGACCTATCCTGCATCCCCATCTCAAACTGTTTTTCGCCCCTTGCAAGGAAATGAAAAAAGATCTCTTCTTTTTTATTTTTCGGGTATTCGTGTTCACCCTGTTCTGAGGGTTGCTCGTGAGCGTCCTGCTTTCGCGTTTTTCCGGCTTGCTCCTGGAGCGGGATCGGGAAGGTTTCGAACTCCTGGTATACGGATTCGGCATTTCGCTCGTGCTGTTTTATGCGTTCACGTTTTTCATACGTCACACGGGAGCCCCGAACGTGCGGGCCCAAATTTGGAAGTTCATCCACCGGAGGTATGCGAAAAAGGTGTGCGAATTGGACAACAACTATGCGGAATCCCTCGGATCGAGCCGGATTTTTTCCATCGTCGAAAAAGGCGGGCAAGCCTGGGACCAGGCCCTCAAGAGCATATTCCAAGAAAGTACCCGGGTCTTGGTGATCGTGATTCCCACGTTCCTGTTACTTACCCGTCAATCGCTCGAAATTATCATTTTCGCAGGTGGCATCATGCTTCTCGGTTCCGCGATCATCTATTGGCTCAATGGGAAACTCCAAGCCTACAAGATAGAACGGGCAAAAGCGGTGACCGAATACGACCGATTCCTGATACGTACGATCCAATCGCGGTTGGAAATCACGCAAAACCAAACGCTGGAAAACAATCTCGCCAAGCTCGACGAGAAGATCGAGGAATACCGGATTCCCCAAATGTACCAGACGGGAATCCAGCTGCTCATGTTCCAATGAGCCCGGATCATGTCCTTCGTCATCCTGCTGTTCCTCTATTGGACCCTCGGCCACGCGTATCTCGAAGGACAGGTCACCCTGCAGGTTCTCATTTTGCTCGCTTCGCTTACGGGAGTGCTTGCCGGGCTGTTTTTCGATATCACGGAAATGTACATGAACCTCTCCGATCAGTTCGTGAGCCTGGAACAGCTGTGGACGAAAATCGAAGACGCCCCGAAAACGAAAAACCTCTTTTCCGGCGAACCTTTCGCCTATTCGAAGGGAATCGTGGAATTCCAAGACGTCCATTTCCGCTACGATTCCGGCGCCCCCGTATTGGCGAATTTTTCCTACCGGTTCGAAGCCGGCAAAAAATACGCGCTCGTCTGACCGTCCGGCGGCGGGAAAACCACCGTCATGAAACTCGCGTCCGGATTCCTATCGGCCAATTCGTGACGGGTCTCGGTTGACGGATTCGACCTTTCCACCGTCAACCTTTCAAGTTTTTACCCGATGATCGGGTACCTGACCCAGGATCCGCAGGTGTTCGACGGGACCATCCGGGAAAACCTCTTGCAGGGAAATCTGGCCGATGCCCCGGAAGACGCCATTGGCCATGCCCTCCGCCAGGCGCACGCGGAATTCGCGTACGAGCTGCCGAACGGGCTCGATACCGAAATCGGCGAACGGGGGGTGAAGCTTTCCGGCGGGCAGAAACAGCGGATCGCCATCGCGAAGATATTCCTGAAGGATCCCCGTATCGTCTTCCTGGACGAGCCGACCAGCGCGCTCGACAGTTTTTCGGAGGAGAAAATCAGCCAGGCGTTCCATTCGCTCTTCGAATGACGCACCGTGTTCGTCATCGCGCACCGCTTGCAGACGGTCAAGGAGGCGGACGTTATATTGGTGCTGGAAAACGGGAAGATTGCCGAGGAAGGAAACCACGAATCGCTGGTATCGCTCGGGGGGATTTACGCGAGAATGCTGAAGTTGCAGAGCGGGTTTTAATAACGGTGCCCGGTAATTGCTCTCTGATCTTTGCGGTCATTTTTCACTATTTTAGGCAAAATCTTGTTTTCTTCGAAGGATTGGGAAACTCCCCTGGTCCGAATCTCTCGAATGGAACTCCCAAATCGATTAGGAAAAATGCGTCTCACGAATACCATTATCCCCGATAATCCAATCAGCTTATGGCAATGAATCCCGGAAATGGTACCGTTCTCGGCATCGTCAAAAACCTGTTCTTTCTCGTAAAAAGCTTGATCTTACTTTTGATATCGGGTTTTTTCGTCGCATGGCAATGAACGATCTTGATACATGCCTACACAACCCGTACCATTAACTTTTATTTTCGAAATGCAGATCGCATGTATCAAGCGGAAGTTTTCGTCGCGCCAGATTATTTATTTTTCGCCGGTGTTTTTTTCCACTTGTGCTTCTTTGGAATGGCGGTTTTCACGTCGATAGGATTCTTGTTGGAAATCAAAGGGTTCATGTTCGATACAATCGATCCCGGAAGAGAAAGCAGGGTTTGGTGGAGTTATTTACCACCGTCCGACCGGTACAGATCCGAAGAATCGGTCCTGGAAAAGAAAATAAATGCCCGTTTGGAAAGTAGCGTAACGGGGAATCGGGCATTGGATGCCGTAGTCCTGATATTGTGAATATGCGTGCCGATAGCCCTGTGCTATTATTTTGCGCGTAACGCCTAATGTTTTCAAATACCGATTTCAAGTTTCCCAAAGCATATGACTAACCAAATTTGGTTATACCATATTAATCTAACTCCACTTGCTCGCAGTCCAGGTGAACCGGATCTTAGATGCACTTTTCGCATACTGAAGCCATCCCCGGGGGTTGGTTTTTTAAAATCGTGACTACTGTGCCAAGATTTTGGCATCGAGATGCAGGAGTTCGAGGATTTCCTCTTGTTTTTCGGTAAGGCGAGTCG